>NZ_CP145606.1:945465-1260620 GCF_028776105.2 Neisseria leonii
GCGTTGGGCTTTAAGGCGAGCAGTTTGCGTAGAGCGTCTTGGATTAAGGACATAATAACATCTTGTTTTATAAAATTAAATAAATTATAGCATAATTAAAGAAGAGGGTGGGCAAGCGGCAAAACGGCGGATTTGTCTCAGAGAATGTGAACCGTGCCGGATTGAATATTCTGTTCTCTTTTGCCGCTGCCAATCCATGAAAAAATACATACGGGCCTGAAAGCGGTATACCGCCTTCCGGCATGCACCAATCGGCAGAACCAACCACCTGTCATCCAATATTCACCGGAACGTTATTTTACCGTCATCATGTCCTGCTACGCTTTCTAGGTTTCCAACCGATACCATCAAACCATGAACAAACAACTGATCGGCTTCTTGGCCGTCCTGCCTGCCTTGGCCTCCGCCCAGGCCACCCTGACCGCTTTCGCCAAACTGCCGGTCGAAACCTATGCCGCCGGGCCCGCCTCCGGTGCGGCCGTCAAAGGTGCCAACGGCATCCACCCGCCCTTCAAAGCCCAACCCGTACAGGGCTTTTCCGGCGCACTGAAAAACCGAGACGGCAGCTACACCGTCTTGGCCGACAACGGCTTCGGCGCGCAGGACAACTCGGCCGATTTCCTGCTGCGCCTCTACCGCATCCGTCCAGAATGGCGCACCGCCGCAGGCGGCAGCGGCACGGTCGGCATACTCGGTTTCACCGCCCTGCGCGACCCCGGCAAACTGATCGGCTTTAACATCGTCAATCAGCATACGCCCGACCGCCTGCTGACCGGTGCCGATTTCGACCCCGAATCCGTCCAGCGTGCGCCCGACGGCAGCTACTGGATAGGAGAAGAATTCGGCCCGTTCCTGCTCCATTTCAGTTCGGACGGCATTTTGCTCGACGCCCCTTTCCCCCTGCCTGATCCCGCCGCACCCGGCCGTATGCTGCATTCGCCGCAAAACCGCACGGCCGGTACGGCAGGCCCGGCCAAAGTACAGCAAAGCGGCGGTTTCGAGGGGATGGCGATTTCGCCCGACGGCCGCTATCTCTACCCCATGCTGGAAAAACCGCTGGCCGGTGCTGCGGCAAGGCAGCTGCTGATTTTCCAGTTCGACTTGAAGAAAAAAGCCTATACCGGCCGCCATTTCCTGTTCGACCTCGACCCCGAAGCCACCGCCATCGGCGACTTCCAAATGCTCACTGCGCAAACCGGCCTGCTGATCGAGCGCGACGACCGGCAGAACCGCCCCGATGCACACAAGAAACTGGTGCGCATCACCCTAGGCGAAAGCGGCCAAACCGTCAAACGCGAAACCGTGGCCGATTTGATGAATATCCGCAATCCGCATCTGCTCTACGGCAAGCCGCGCAGCGGCGACACCGGTACCGGCAAAACATTCAGTTTCCCGTTTTTCACCATCGAAAATATTGTTGTCGAAAGCTCTGATACCGTTACCGTACTCAATGACAACAACTTTCCTTTCTCCAACGGCCGCAATGCCAAATTGGCCGACGACAACGAAATCATCCGCCTGAGACTGCCCAAACGGCTGTACTGAAACCGCTGAAACAGGCAACAGTCCCGTATATCGGCCGATATACGGGACTGTTTTCTTTCTGTTTGACGGCCCGCAGGCAAGACCCTCATTCCGCAGAGGAGTCATCCCAACCGTCCGGCAAAACCTATTCTGCCGGACTGCCGCCCAAAGCCTGCTGTTCTGCCAACAGCAAGGCACGGGCGGCCTGCGCATATTCCCTGCGTCCTCCGGCAGGCGGAACCGGCGGCAGAAAATGTAGCTCGGCCCTCATACCGTGCCGGCTACAAATGGTTTTAATGGACTGCCAAAGACTGGTATCGCCGCAATAGGCGGCGGCAGGATTGGGACTGCCGTCGGGATTCGGATAACGGCAGAGGACAGGCACCACAGGCGTACCGCTGTCGAGTGCCGCCTGAAAAAAACTGCTTTTAAACGGCAGAATCGTCCGCCCTTCGGAACTGGTCCCCTCGGGAAACAGGGTAACCGTTGCCCCGCCTGCCAGCGCATCGGTTACGGCCCGGACTTTGGCACTGTTGCCGCTGTCTTTGCTGCGGGCGACATAAACGGTTTGCGCCTGAGTCGCCAGATAACCGATCAGCGGCCAGCGCGCCACATCGTCTTTGGCCACAAAACGGTTGGGCAGTACGGCATTGACGGCCATAATGTCGAGCCAGGAAATATGGTTGCAGACCAGCAGCTGCCCGCGCAGTTCAGGAACGCGGCCATAGACATTCAGTGTGATGCCGCAGGCGGCCAGTACGCGGCGCGACCAGATTTGAATCGCACGCAGCTTGCGCGGCGGCGTGTAGAACGGAAACAGGAAAAACATTTCGGCCGTGCCGTAAATCAGGCAGGCGGCAATGCGCAACAGACGGAAAAACAGGCGTAATCGGGTCATAAATTCAACAAGGCAGGCCGTCTGAAAACCGGCAGAATCCGTTTTCAGACGGCCTTCACGGTAACATTCGGCAAAGATGGTCAGACATCGGGGGCGAAACGCTGCAAATAGCGGTCGCTCAGGCGGGAAATATCCATCATAATCAGAATATCGGCACAATTGAACGCTTCGTCCACACAAGGCTCGCCGCAAAACCACGCTCCCGCTTTGAGATAACCTTTAATCAGCGCGGGACACTCGGGCTTTTCCACCGGCACGAGCGACTTCCAATTCATCGGATTGAGCGGTTTGACATGCCATTGCGGCGGCGCAAGGTATTTCTGTTTCAAAACATGATACAGCCCTGCCGCCTCATGGCCGCCGTCGGCAGTACTGATGCTGCCGCAGCCGATCATAAAGCGCAGCCCGTTCTGTTTCATAAACTTCATCAAACCCGTCCACAACAGCATAATCAGACCGCCGTTGCGGTAATCGGGGTGGATACAGGCACGGCCGAGCTCCACCGTATCGGGCAGAATGGCAGCCAGCGGCGAGAGGTCGAACTCGCTTTCGCTGTACCACGAACCGACCGCCCGCGCCCCTGCCGCCGTCAGCAGACGGTAGCAGCCGACCACCCTGCCCGTGGCCTCGTCAAAAGCCAGCAGATGATCGCAATATTCATCGTAGCGGTCAATATCGCGCCCGTCACTGCCCTGAATATCGGCACCGAGTTCCTGGGCAAAAACGCGGTAGCGCAACTGCTGCGCGGCAGCCACCTCCTCGGGCGTTTCGGCCAGCCGCACCTTAAAACCGATCTGCGGCTGCGCGGTATTGAAATGCACAGGTTCGCTCATCATGTCGCTCCCATCAGGCAGACAGCCTTTCGGCAACAGGCCGTCTGAAATCATCACACATTCCGCCGACACGGCGGAACAGCACAACTGCGTTAACGATATATCAACTTAATGTGTCAAACCGATGACACCCGCCGCCCCTTCCCAGCGCAAAAAACCCCGGCATCTTAGCACAACCGTTTTTCTTCAACGTTTTTTTACGTTGGCCGGAACCGGCCTTGACACGCTCGGCCTCGCCCGCATCGATCAGCTTTTTATCGTCAAAGTTGCGCACAGTCGCCAGAGCCTTTTTGGCTGCCGCCGCGTCTTCAATCCCCTCGAACGCTTTCAGACGGCTTTCCGCCGCATCCTTGGCTTCCCGGTGCCGCTTCGCTTCCGCGTTCAGGCTGCCGATTTTCTCCATCGCCGCTGCCGCATCAAACGGCACTTCCTTGCCGTCTTCATGCACATACACGGGCTTGCCGTCATGCAGCACCGCATAACCGTTTTCGTCCAATTTCAGTTTCATTCCGATACTCCGTAAAAAAAGCGGCTTCCGCCGCAACACGCCGCCGCTTTTCCAAACGGCAGGCAGAAAATAGACCGTCTGATTTCAAACGGCTTATTTATAAAACTGCGCCACAGCAGCCAATAAAGCAGCAAGCCCCGTCAATGTGGCAAAAATGACGGCCGCATTGGCAAGCCGCTTGCCGACAATTCCTGCATCTGTTGCATTCATTTTTCCATCTACCTTTACTTGATGTTTTGGGTTATACTTCAACTATGATTTTCCTTACGTAACTAAGGTTAAATACAGAAACCCTGCAAGGTTGCAGCCTTGCAGGGTTTCGCTTTTCAGGCGGCCTGTTTCAGTACAGTCAAAATTTCAGGCAGGCGCCAAATGAAAACAGCCGCCAAAACAGCAGCTGTCAGAAAATAAAGAAAATGCCGCACATTTGAAGATTTGTCTATCAACTCAAACATTTTACGCAGTTCCCTGTTTCAGACGGCCTGAAAATTATCTATAATTCAATATTGGAAGTAGGCGAAACACGGTGAATCTGCCTGCCGTAGCCATACAAATAAGTGCGCGTGATAGGGTTGCAGTCTATCCGCCTGCTTCCTTCTCAAACAAAACCGCACCCGATTTTCGCGTCCGCTGCATCTCTTTTTCGTTTGCGCCAAACAACGACACCAAATACAACTCATCTTTATTTTGGGTTGCCTTGACCACCGCTTTCAAAAAATCATTTTCTTTGCGGATAAAAGTCGGCGTAGGTCGGATTCTCGAATCCGACTGTTCAGACAGCCTGTGAGATTGGCGGACGGATAATGTCGGATACAAGTATCCGACCTACAAGACTGTTTCAGACGGCCTGTCAAAGAAACAGCCGTTTGCGCTTCAAGTTTTCAAAACATTTCTGCCATTGCGCCTCTGTCCAGTCATCATCAGCCCAAGACAGCGTTTCAGCCAAGTCTTCCCATTGCTCATTCCCGGCAAACTGCTCAAGTATCCAATCTTCCAATGACCAAGCAAACGCGGTTCGGAAATGGTTCAGGTTGCCGAAACGGCGTTCAAACTCTGTATCGGGAGGCAGCAAGGCGGCTACGCTTTCATCTTTGCCTTGTGTTTCGATGAAAACTGCCAAGATCTGTATTAATCTATCTTTTTCCATTCCGCCTTAACCGTTTTCTTTCTCATTAACGTTACAAATACGCCGTCTTCAGCCTGTATCAATGTCATATTCATTTTATCAGAAATCCAAATTAACCTACCGTCATCCTGTATAAAGTTCGGCTTATTGCTCAATATAAAATGCTTTATCTCATCTGCTGTTAATACCGGCTTTGATTTTACGCTCCGCTCAAGAATACGGCTGATGACATGGTCGTCCAGTTCAATGCCGTCAGTTTGAAAATCAAAGTAGAGCTGCTTGGCTTTGGCCTTAAATTCAGGCGTCCAGCGTTTACGTTCAATCGCTCGAACCGTTGCCGGGACAGCATACTTATCTTGTAGTTCCTGCAACGTCATCGGCACCAGCCCGCCCGATTTGACCGCATCGGAAAGGCTGATTTCGCCGTCATACAGCATCTGCCCCACGCCTTTGCCGAACTGTTCCTGTAATTGCTTCAGGCTGCGCCGTTTGACCCATTCTCCGCCGTCCATGCCGTCAAACGGCTTGTCGGGGTCGAAGACGTATATCAGGCGCGAACGGCAGTTGATGTGCAGCGGGGGCTTGGCAAAGTTTAAATCATGGCCTAAGGGGTTGCCCTGCTTGTCCCAGGTCTTGCCGTGGCGGTTGAGGCAGACGCTGCCGGTTTTGCCGTCCAGTATGGCGATATGCCGCCAGCCTTTGACCCGCGGATTGGCTTGGCCCGCCGCATAATGGATTTGGTTGGCCAGACTGCCTATCCATGTCTGCGAAAACGCCGCCAGATCGTGCGCCTTGCGCCGGAAGGTGTCGGAAACGGCTTCAAGTATCTGCTCTGTATCGGCAGGCAATACGGCGGCGGTGCACACGGCATGTTTCAGGCGGGTTTTCAGGCCCTGTGCCTGTGCGGCCAAGGCCTCGCCCACGGTCAGGCCGCCCACGGTCAGCCGTTGTACCGCCTGCACCGCTGCGGCCGCCTGTCTGTTGGGCAGTGCGGTGCCGTCGGGGCTGTCCGATACGGCATACCATCCCGCTGCCGCCAGCCAAGAATGTAGGTCGGATTCTTGAATCCGACGTCCTTTCCAACGCAGCCCCCGACCAAAGTCGCGGATTATCAAATCCAACCTGCTCAATTTTCAGACGGCCTCATTGACCAAACCGCCCATCTTTTTTCAGACGGCCTGCCGTACTTTTTGGGGTACAATAACGCGCATCATTTACCAACCCGCAGGATTGCCGTTATGAGCCAATACGTCTATTCCATGCTGCGCGTGAGCAAGGTTGTTCCGCCGCAGAAAACCATCATTAAAGATATTTCGTTGTCGTTTTTCCCCGGCGCCAAAATCGGCCTGCTGGGCTTGAACGGCGCGGGCAAATCCACCGTGTTGCGCATTATGGCGGGCGTGGACAAGGAATTTGAAGGCGAAGCCGTGCCGATGGGCGGCATCAAAATCGGCTACCTGCCACAGGAGCCGGAGCTTGATCCCGAAAAAACCGTGCGCGAAGAAGTGGAAAGCGGTTTGGGCGAAGTGGCCGCCGCACAAAAACGTTTGGAAGAAGTTTACGCGGCGTATGCCGACCCCGATGCCGACTTTGACGCGCTGGCCGAAGAGCAAGGCCGTCTGGAAGCGATTATCGCCGCAGGTTCCAGCACGGGCGGCGGTGCGGAACACGAACTCGAAATCGCTGCCGATGCTCTGCGTCTGCCGGATTGGGACACCAAAATCGGTGTCTTGTCGGGCGGCGAAAAACGCCGCGTGGCTTTGTGCAAACTGCTGCTCTCCAAGCCCGATATGCTGCTGTTGGACGAGCCGACCAATCACTTGGACGCGGAAAGTGTCGAATGGTTGGAGCAGTTTTTGGTGCGCTTCCCCGGCACAGTGGTGGCCGTGACCCACGACCGCTATTTCTTGGACAACGCCGCCGAATGGATTTTGGAACTCGACCGCGGCCACGGTATTCCGTGGAAAGGCAATTATTCTTCATGGCTGGAACAAAAAGAACAGCGTCTTGCCAACGAAGCCAAATCCGAAGCCGCGCGTATCAAAGCGATGAAGCAGGAGCTAGAATGGGTGCGCCAGAATGCCAAAGGGCGGCAGGCCAAATCCAAAGCGCGTTTGGCGCGTTTTGAAGAAATGTCCAATTACGAATACCAAAAACGCAACGAAACGCAGGAAATTTTCATTCCCGTGGCCGAGCGTTTGGGTAACGAAGTGATTGAATTCGTGAACGTTTCCAAATCGTTTGGCGACAAAGTGCTGATTGACGATTTGAGTTTCAAAGTGCCGGCGGGCGCGATTGTCGGCATCATCGGCCCCAACGGCGCGGGTAAATCCACCCTGTTCAAACTGATTTCCGGCAAAGAGCAGCCCGACAGCGGCGAAGTGAAAATCGGCCAAACCGTGAAAATGTCGCTCATCGACCAAAGCCGCGACGGCCTGCAAAACGACAAAACCGTATTCGACAACATCGCCGAAGGCCGCGATATCCTGCAAGTCGGCCAGTTTGAAATCCCCGCTCGCCAATATTTGGGCCGCTTCAATTTCAAAGGCAGCGATCAGAGCAAAATCGCGGGCAATTTGTCGGGCGGCGAACGCGGCCGCCTGCACTTGGCCAAAACCTTATTGGCCGGCGGCAATGTGCTGCTCTTGGACGAGCCCTCCAACGACCTCGACGTAGAAACTCTGCGTGCGCTGGAAGATGCGCTGCTGGAATTTGCCGGCAGCGTGATGGTGATTTCGCACGACCGTTGGTTCCTCGACCGCATCGCTACACATATTCTGGCTTGCGAAGGCGATTCGAAATGGGTGTTCTTCGACGGCAACTATCAGGAATACGAAGCCGACAAGAAACGCCGTTTGGGCGAAGAAGGCGCGAAACCGAAACGGATTAAATACAAACCGGTTACGCGTTAAACCTGATGATGGAAAGGCCGTCTGAAAGCCCGGTATGCGGTTTTCAGACGGCCTTATCACGATTAGATTCTCTCAGAATAAAGCAAGGAACAAAACCCACACTTGAAAACAGCCCGGTGACCGTTTGTTTAAAGCCAAACCCATGCAAAACCGGCGGCTACTTAAACAGCAGCAGTAACAGCAGTACCGCCGCCACCGCCGCCAGATACCAACTCTGCCGCTGCTGGATTTTAATCAGGCGGATATAGGCATCGCGCATTTCCTGCTGGCGCGTTTCGTCCACCAGCGCATTGAGTTTGCGCGGCAGGGCGGGCAGAATCTGCGCCCAGTCGGGGGCTTCGTTTTTCAGATTGCGCAACAGCGCGCGCGGCCCCAACTGCTCGTTCATCCATTTGGTCAGGAACGGTTTGGCCGTATCCCACAAATCCAAATCGGGATCGAGCTGGCGGCCGAGTCCTTCGATATTGAGCAGGGTTTTCTGCAACAGCACCAGCTGCGGCTGGATTTCGACATGGAAACGGCGGCTGACTTCAAACAGGCGCATCAGTACCAGGCCGAACGAAATCTGCGCAATCGGCTTGTTGAATATCGGTTCGCACACGGTACGCACGGCCGCTTCCAATTCTTCGGCACGCGTTTCGGGCGGCACCCAGCCCGATTCGATGTGGGCGGTGGCGACACGGTGGTAATCGCGGTTGAAAAAGGCAAGGAAATTGATGGCCAGATAGCGTTTGTCGTAATCCGTGAGACTGCCGACGATGCCGAAATCGAGTGCGATGTAGCGGTTGTCGGGGGCGACCAGAATATTGCCCGGATGCATATCGGCATGAAAAAAACCGTGGCGGAATACTTGGGTGAAGAAAATTTCCACGCCGTAGCGCGACAGCTTTTTCAAATCGATACCCGCCTCGCGCAGACGGCCGATCTGCCCGACAGGAATACCGTCCATCCATTCCAGCGTCAACACATTGCGGCTGCAATAATCGTAATACACTTTGGGCACAATCAGCATACTGCTGTTGTGGAAATTGCGCCCGAGCTGGCCGCAGTTGGCCGCTTCGCGCATCAAATCGAGTTCATCGTGCAGATATTTGTCGAATTCGGCCACCACGGCACGCGGTTTGAGCCGTTTGCCGTCGGCGAACAGGCGTTCCACCCAGCCTGCGGCAAACCGCAGCAGGGCCAAATCCTGCTCGATCAGCGGCGCGATGTCCGGCCGCAGCACTTTTACCGCCACAGCTTCGCCGCCAAACAGGCGGGCGCGGTGTACCTGCGCCACCGATGCGCTGGCCACGGGGTTTAAGTCGAATTCGGCATAAATTTCATGGAGCGGCCGCCCCAACCCGGCCTCAATCTGTGCCTGTGCCAAACGGCCGTCAAACGGCGGGACTTTGTCCTGCAATTTCGCCAGCTCCAACGCATAGGCGGCGGGAATCAGGTCGGGACGGGTGGACAGCATCTGGCCGAATTTGACAAACACCGGCCCCAAACTTTCCAAAGCCGAGCGCAGACGTACCGGCAAAGGCTCGTTCTGTGCAGACGGCGACTGCGGCAGCCTGCCCAGCAGCGCGCCCAAACGGCGCGACCGCACATACGGGCGGAGAATGTCGGCCAGACCGTAGCGGTAAACGGTGCGCACAATCACCGTGAAGCGTTTAAACCATTTCATGAGGCGGTTCCACATCAAAACCGCGCCATTATAACGCAGAAACCGCCCTATTCAGGCGGTTTCCCCGTTTTCAGACGGCCTTGGCCGGCCTTTATTGCAGGCTGCGGTTTTCGCGTACGGCGGCGGCCACATCGGCACCGAAAAGCGCATGGACATCGGTTTCGTCAAACACGTATTTTTCGCCGCAGAAATCGCAGTCTATGGCCACACTGCCCTCTTCGGCCACAATGCCGCCGACTTCTTCGCCGCCCAGCAACAGCAGCATATCGCCCACTTTGCCGCGCGAACAAGTACAGGCAAATTCGACCGCATCGGGCGTGAACATGCGCGGCGGGGTTTCGTGGAACAGGCGGTAGAGCAGATGCTGCGCGTCCAAATCCAACAGCTCCTGCGGGGAAACGGTATCGGCCAATGCGCCCACATGCACCCATGCGTTATCGTCCGCCCCGGCTTCGGGCAGCCGCTGCAACAGCAGGCCGGCGGCGGTTTCGTCATCGGCCGCCAGCACGATGCGCGTATCCGTCTGCTCGGAACGCTTCATATACGCCGTCAGCATTTGCGCGATGCTGCCGCCTTCCAAAGGCACCACACCCTGCCACTGTTCGCCCTCGTGCGGTTGCAGCGTCAGCACGAATACGCCGTTTTCACCCAGCAGATCGGCCAGCGTTTCATCATCGCCGATTTCGGCGGTTTCGTCCCAACGCGCAGTGGCACGGCAGGTTTGGCCGGAAGTGGCTTCCACCACCAGCATTTTCAGACGGCCCTGTCCCTGAACCTGCACAATCAGCGTGCCGTCCGATTTCAAATTAGCCGCCAGCAGCGTACCGGCGGCCAGCAGCTCGCCCAAAGCGCGGCGCACCGCTGCCGGATAATGTTTGCGGCCCAGAATGTGCCGCCACACTTCCCGCAGGCGCACATGCAGGCCGCGCACGGGCATGTCGTCGAAAATAAAGCGGTTGCGCCAGTCGGCGTGGCGGTTTTGCGTCATCGTCGTCTTTCCGTTGTTCAGTCAGGCCGCCGATATGATGGCAGGCCGTCTGAAATCAAGCCCTACCCTTCGCACACGTCGGCTTTATGCTAAAATTCCCGCCTGTTTTGTTACGGATATGCCGCCATGTGCCAACTGCTGGGAATGAACTGCAACACGCCCACCGACATCGTTTTCTCGTTTGAAGGCTTCCGTCGGCGCGGCGGGCTGACCGATCATCACGTGGACGGCTTCGGTATCGGCTTTTTCGAGCAGAAAGGCATCCGCCTGTTCCACGACGACAAACCCAGCGCCGATTCGCCCGTGGCCGACCTGATTAAGGCCTACCAGATCAAATCGGAAAACGTCATCGCCCATATCCGCAAAGCCACCAGCGGCCAAACCTCGCTGGCCAACACCCACCCGTTTGTACGCGAAATGTGGGGCGAATACTGGCTGTTTGCCCACAACGGCCACCTCTCCGGTTTCCAGCCCGCCCAAGGCCGCTTCTACCGGCCGGTCGGCAGCACCGACTCCGAGCGCGCATTCTGCTTTATTCTCGAATCGCTGCGCAGCCGCTTCGACAACCGCCCCGACACCGAAATCCTGTTTGCCGAAGTGGCCGCACTGGTGCGCCAAGTGCGCGCCCACGGCCTGTTCAACTTTATCCTGTCCAACGGCGACATGATGTTTGCCCACGCCAGCACGCTGCTGCACTACATCGTGCGCCAAGCGCCGTTCGGCGAAGCGCATCTGCTTGATGACGACATTGCCGTGGACTTCGCCGCCGTAACCACGCCCAACGACCGCGTAGCCGTCATTGCCACCCTGCCACTGACCGCCAACGAAACCTGGCACCAGCTCGCCTGCGACGAATTGGTACTGTTTCGGGACGGCACTATTCTGCTGCGCGACACCCCCGATTCGCCGCGCTATCTCAGTCAGGAAGAAGGTTTGGCGATTGCCCGCGCCGTCGGCGCATCGCACTGACTGCTCTTTACACAAATAAACCCGGCTTGTTGCTATACTGCCTGCCGCACTTTTCAACCCGTTTTAAGAATGTGAAATCCAGATGAAACCGACACGCTTTGCCGCAGCCGCCCTGACCCTGTCCGCCCTGGCCGCCTGCGGTTCTCAGGAAAACCAAACTGCCGCACCGCCGCCTGCCGCTGCTTCTGAAACAGCAGCCGCACCCGCCGTGCAGACCCTGACCAGCCGCGACAACACCGTCAGCATCACCGTCGGCAGCCGGAACTTTACCGACCAGTCCGCCAACCCCCAGCTGCTGCCCGAAGGTATTCCCGCCGAAAACATTACCCTGTTGCAGGAAGCCGATGACGGCACCCTGCTGTACGTCGCCGACTTGGGCGGACCGAAAAGCCCTGCCGATCAGTACTTCGCGCAGCTGAAAGCCGGTTTGGAAAAAATGACCGGTATCGACCGGCTGTCCGTCGGCGCGGCCACCGAAAACCGCATGGCCTATTCCTATCAGGGCAAAACGGAAGATGTATTGAACGAATCCTGCCTGGCCGTTTATGCCGACCGCATCTATTCGGTCTGTGCCGCCGGTACGGCCGATCCCGCACAGCTGTCCGACCTGCTCAAAGAAGTCAAGCTGACTACCGCACCCTGACCGTCACCAAGCCGGGCTTCTGCCCGGCTTTCCGCCACCATCCTACCCTGCCCGCCATGTTTTCCCCGACCGATACCCGAATGATGCAGACCGCGCTTGAACTGGCGCGCGAAGGCCTTTTTTCGACCAGCCCCAACCCGCGTGTCGGCTGCGTCATCGCACAGGACAGCCGGATTGTCGGCCAAGGCTTCCATCTGCGCGCGGGCGAACCGCATGCCGAAGTCCATGCCCTGCGTCAGGCCGCCGCTGCCGCGCGCGGTGCCACGGCCTATGTTACGCTCGAACCGTGCAGCCACTACGGCCGCACCCCGCCCTGCGCCGAAGCCCTGATTGCGGCGGGCGTTGCCAGAGTCATCGCCGCCATAACCGACCCGAACCCATTGGTGGCCGGTAAAGGGTTGGCCATGCTGGAAGCAGCGGGCATCGAAACCGCCTGCGGCCTGCTCGCCGGTCAGGCGCGCGAACTGAACCGCGGCTTTTTATCGCGTATCGAACGAGGCCGCCCGTTTGTCCGCCTCAAATGCGCCGCCTCGCTCGACGGCAGAACTGCCCTTTCAGACGGCCGCAGCCAATGGATTACCTCGGCGGCCGCGCGCGAAGATGTACAGCGGCTGCGTGCGGAAAGCTGTGCGGTCATCACCGGCATCGGCACGGTGGCGGCCGACAATCCACAGTTAAACGTGCGCGCCTTTCCCACGCTGCGCCAGCCCGTCCGCGTGGTACTCGACAGCCGTCTGCGCATCAGCGAACAGAGCCGCCTGGTGCAGGACGGCGGCTCGCCCACTTGGATTGCCACCTTGCAGGCAGACAGCGAAAAAGCACGCCGTTTGGCCGCCTATCCGCATATCCGCCTGTTGAGGCCGTCTGAAAAACAGGGAAAAATCGATTTGGCCGACCTGCTGCGCCTGCTGGCGGCGGACGGCTGCGGCGAAGTGATGGTGGAAGCCGGTGCGGCATTGTCGGCGGCCTTTGCGGCCGAAAATCTGGCAGACGAAATCGTGCTCTATCAGGCACCGAAAATTCTGGGGCAGACCGCCCGCCCGCTGTTTGCCCTGCCCGAACCGGCCAACGCACTGGATGATGCACTCTGGCAGACCCACAGCGTCGAAATACTGGCTCCCGACATCAAATGGATTTTGCGCCGAACAGCTGATCTGCCCGCACCGGAGGCCGTCTGAAAACCGGCCGAAACGGTGTTTCCGAGTCGACAAAAACCCACAAATCCTCAAAAATACACAGTCAGATTACTACACGGTCAGATTCCCATTTTCCTGACACAAATACCGCAGATTCAAATATTTAATCCGAATATGCCATTCAGCCTTTCAGAACGAACCACACAACGCAAACACCATGAACGACCACCAATTACTGCGTTACAGCCGCCACATCTTATTGGACGAAATCGGCATTGAAAATCAGGAAAAACTGTTACAGTCATCCGTATTCGTACTGGGCTGCGGCGGTTTGGGCGCGGCGGCCGTACCGTATCTGGCAGCGGCGGGCGTGGGCAGAATCATCATCGCCGACGCGGATACCGTCGATGAAACCAATCTGCAACGCCAAATCTGCTACCGCGAACGCGACATCGGCCGTCTGAAAAGCGAAGCGATGGCCGATTTTATCCGCGAACGGCATCCGCACACCGACATCATTGCGCTGACCGGATACCTGAACGCCGACACGCTGCCCGAGTGGGTCGGACAAGCCGATGCGGTACTCGATTGCAGCGACAATTTCGCCACCCGCCAAGCCATCAACGCCGCTTGTGCCGCCGCGCGCAAGCCTTTGGTATCGGGCGCGGCGGTACGCTTTGACGGCCAGATTGCCGTTTACCGCCACGACACGGGCGGCGCGTGCTACCGCTGTGTATTCGATATGGATCAGGCCGACGACGGCGCGTGTGCCCTCTTCGGCGTATTCGCCCCGCTGGTGGGCATCATCGGCACCATGCAGGCGGCAGACGCGCTGAAAATCCTGATGAACCTGCCCGCCGATGCCGACACTCTGCGCTGCTACAACGCGCTGACGGGGGAGTGGCAGCAGTTCCGCTACCGCAAAAACCCGCAATGCCCCGTCTGCGCACAGTAAACCGGATACGCCGCATCCGACACGCCACAACCGCATACAAACATTTTGTCGGATTCCAGAATCCGACCTACCAAATGGCAGCATTTCCGCCACCGCAAAAATCCACAATACCCGTCTGCACAGTAAGCCGGATACCCTGTATCCGACATGCCACGACTGACACATTTTGTCGGATTCGAAAACCCGACCTGCATAAATAATCTACAGCTCTGCCTGCAATTTGACATCCGGCCGCAGATGCGCCGCACCGTGCAATGCCTGATAAGCCGGCCCGGCAACCCGCGCAATCAGCGAAAGCTGTTGCCAGAGCAGATGATTCTGCCCGTCTTCGTATTCCGGCAACTGCCGCAAAGCCGCCAAATCGGCCAAAAGGCTGTCATGGTCTTGCTGCCAGCGCGTACGGTCCTCTTCTTCCATATTTTCCAGCAGGCCGCACAACACGCCGCCTGCGGCAAAATAGTGCCGCACAAACTCCGAATCCGCCAAGCCGTGCCGGTTCTGGCTGCGGCAGGCACCGAGTGAAGCAATATAGCCCAGCAGCGAATAATTGATTTTCAGCAGCGTAAACCCGTCGTTGATGCGGCCGCCGTACTTTTCCGGCTCGCCCGACATATCCGATACCGTGCTGGACAAGGCCGCCGCTTTTTCGTGTGCCCGACGGCGGGCGGTACGGTAGGCCATATCGTCAGCCGCCCCCTGCTGCAACTGTTTCAGGATATTACGCAGATATTCCGCGCTGCCCGCCACTGCCTGAGCACCGGTTCGGTTCAACTGCAAATAGTGCCAGTCCGGCCACAAATACGATACCGCCGCCCACGCCAATGCCGCGCCGATCACGGTATCAATCAGGCGCAGCGGCAGCGCGCCGTTCAAATCGTAGCCCGCAATCGAAAAACTGGCGAGTGCCTGAATGGTGATAAAAAAGGTGGAGTAACTGTATTTGTGGCTGCGGAAAAAGAAGAACAGCGTGGTGGAAGCCACCACAATCATCAGTTCCGCTTCCAACGAGGGCGTGAAATACGGCAGCAGCGATCCGACCAGCACACCGGCCAATGTGCCGACAATACGCTGTTTGAGGCGGGTTTGGGTGGCCGAATAATTGGGCTGGCAGACAAATACCGCCGTCAGCATAATCCAATAGCCCTGATGAATGGCCAGCAGTTCCACCACCACCCCGCATACCGACACCAGCAGCGCCATACGCACCGCATGACGGAATGTGGCCGATTGCAGCGTCATGCCGTTTTTCAGCGACTGCCACACTTCGCGCCCGCTGCCGCCGTCACTGTGGGCAATGCCGTCTGAAACAGCAGACGGCATATCGTCTGCCGCCCGTTCCAAACTTTCCAGCTGGTCGCTGACGGCACACAAATTCTCTATCAGCCGTGCCAGCGTATGCCGCTCTTCCGCCGCCGCGCTGTTTTCCTCATAGTACTTCAAAGACTGGCGCAAACCGCGCCCCGCCCGAGCCAAACGTTCGTCGTAACGGTACGGCCGGTTGGCACGCAATGCGTCGGCCACCGCGCGGCAGGCATCGGCCTGCAATTCCAACAGCCGCCGGCAGCGGAACACCAAATCGCTGTTTTTCAGCCGCGCCACCACTTCCTGATGGCGGATAAAGCTCGAACCTGCGCGCTCGTGTATGTCCTGTGCGGCAAAATAATAATGCAGCATCCGGCCGGTACGCGGGTGGCGGTGCTGGCCGCGCATACGGTAAAACAGCGTACTGCGGCATTGATTGAAGGCGGCGGTCAGCCGCTGGTTTTTCATCGCCAAATCGATTTGCCGCCGTTCCAGGCAGCCGACTTCGTCGGGATCGAAAAACCCGGCCTTGCTGTCAAGAAACGCCGCCAGCGCGGCATACGCGCCCGCCACGTTTTCCTGAACCGGCCGGTGCGGAAACAGCGCGTGCACCAACAGCGCGGCCGCATGGTAAAGCAGTGCGCCGCCGCAGATCATCAGCGGCACGGCATACCAGACGGCCTCCGCCCGATAAGTCAGCGTCGTGTAAACCGCCACCGCCAAGGTACCGAACGCGATGGTACGGTAGCGCACACCCGCCACGCCGATCAGGGTGAACACAAACGCCAGCAGCGTCATGGTCGGCACAAACCACAGCGGCCGGCCGAAAGTCAGCTGCACCGCCAGCGACGATAAGGCAAATGCCGACAGCGAAATCAGCATATTTTTCAGACGGCCGCTGAAACGGTTGTCCAAGTCCACCAACCCGCCCGCCACAACACCCAGCACCAGCGGCACGGCCAAAGCCGACAAAGCCCAATATCTCACCGCCCAAGCCGCCGCGCATACGCTGACCAATACCGGCACGGCGGCCATCACTTTGGCATTGACCGGTGGGGTTTTGATGCTCAACATCATCATCGTCCGCAAAGAAAACGGCTTATTGTACACCGCCGCCGCGCCGATACCGCAACAGGCCGTCTGAAAACGGTATGGGGCGGTTTTCACTTCGCGGCCAAAAGTCGGATACAAGTATCCGACCTACCTCTTTGCCCGTTTTCAGACGGCCTGCTTAACGTAGGTCGGATTCTTGAATCCGACATTTCCCAAAACGCATTTCAAACACAAGACCATCAAATTTTTACAACACAAAATCCTCCCATTTTTAATATAAAAAAGTCGGATACGAGTATCCGACCTACGGCTTTTTATCAAAGCATGGCTGACATCACGGCTTTAATAATCCTGCCTGCCCCTTAGCTGGATCGGTGTCATACGCCGCCAGTGCATCGGCAACGGTCAGCCCCAATGCTTTGGCAACGCCCTCGCCGTATGCGGCATCGCATTTGTTGCAGTTTCTGATATGGCGGTATTTGATGAAATCAGGGGCATCGCCCATCGCTGCGGCGGTATTGTCAAACAGTGCCTGTTTTTGGCTGTCGTTCATGAGGTTAAACAACGCTCGCGGCTGGCTGAAATAATCGTCATCATCGGCACGAAAATCCCAATGGGCAGCGTCGCCGCTGATTTTCAAAGGCGGCTCGGCGTATTCAGGCTGCTGTTGCCACACGCCGAAGCTGTTCGGCTCGTAGTGCTTGAAGCCGCCGTAATTGCCGTCCACACGCCCCTGTCCGTCTCGGTGATTGCTTGCAACAGGGCAACGCGGAGCATTGACAGGGATTTGGTTGCGGTTTACGCCTAGGCGGTAACGCTGGGCATCGGCATAGTTGAACAGGCGTGCCTGCAACATCTTATCAGGCGATACGCCAATCCCCGGTACGAGATTGCTCGGTGCAAATGCCGCCTGCTCAACATCGGCAAAGAAGTTTTCAGGGTTTTTGTTCAGCTCAAACTCGCCCACTTCAATCAGCGGATAATCGCCTTTTGGCCAGACTTTGGTCAAATCAAAGGGGTGGTACGGCACTTTTTCGGCATCTGTCTCAGGCATGATTTGCACATACATCGTCCACTTGGGGAAATTGCCCTGCTCGATGGCTTCATACAAATCTTTTTGGTGGCTTTCACGGTCTTTGCCAATCACCGCTTCGGCTTCGGCATCAGTCAAATTCTCAATACCCTGCTGGCTGCGGAAGTGAAATTTCACCCAAAACCGCTCGCCGTCTTTATTCCAAAAGCTGTAAGTATGGCTGCCAAATCCGTGCATATGGCGGTAGGATTTGGGAATACCGCGGTCGCTCATGACGATGGTAACTTGGTGGAATGCCTCAGGCAACAGCGTCCAAAAATCCCAGTTATTGGTCGGCGAACGCATATTGGTACGAGGGTCGCGTTTGACCGCTTTGTTTAAATCAGGGAATTTGCGTGGGTCCCGCAAGAAAAATACCGGCGTATTGTTGCCGACCATATCCCAGTTGCCCTCTTCGGTGTAGAACTTCAAGGCAAAACCACGAATATCGCGTTCGGCATCGGCAGCACCCCGCTCGCCTGCCACGGTGGTAAAACGGGCGAACATCTCGGTTTTTTTACCGACTTCGCTAAAAATGGCGGCACGGGTGTATTTGGTAATATCATGGGTTACGGTAAAAGTACCGAACGCTCCCGAGCCTTTGGCGTGCATACGCCGCTCTGGAATGACCTCACGGGCAAAATCGGCAAGTTTTTCATTCAGCCACAAATCTTGGGCAAGCAGCGGCCCACGAGGACCAGCAGTCAGGCTGTTTTGGTTGTCGGCAACAGGCGCACCGTTACTCATGGTGAGGTGGTTTACAGGACATTTGGACATGGCAGTATTCCTTTTTATATGGTTCGGATCGGGTTATCCTGTCGGATAACTGCACTACCATAACAGCTTTCCCCGCCGCACAAGCCCGCCATACATCAGATTTTCATTCCTTTGCACGCCATTTACCGTTTCTGCACCCGACACTGCCGCCTGCGCATCGGCGAGCCGACGCAAAAAGGCCGTCTGAAAACCATTCCCGCTGTTTTCAGACGGCCTTTTTGCCGGTATGGGATTTAAAGGCGGAACTGCGGCAGCAGCGCGGGAATGCCGGGCAGCATACCCACTGCCGCCATCGCCGCACACAACACCGCAAAACACAATACCGGCACCACCACCCGGCCGCCCAAACCCAAATCGGCGCTGCGCTGCTTGTCGCCGATCAGCCCCAGATTATCCAGCATCATGGTCAGCGACCAGCCGAACACCGGGTTTACCAGTGCGGAAGAGAACACCACAATCGCCGCCGACTGCGTGGTTTTACCTTTGCGCGTCATTTCCATGCCCGCCTCCAACAGCGGCACATACACGCCCACCACCAGCGCGACACTCAACACCGGCTGCCAGATGGCCAAATCCATCGGATACCCCCACACCCCGGCCACAATGCAAAACAGCGCGGTCAGCACCGCACCGGCCGGAATCGGCCGCTTGGCAATCGATGCGGGAACAATATACGTCCCCCACGACGAAGTAAAATTCGCCCCGCCCAACACCGACCCGGCCAACTGGCGTGCCGAACAGCCGATCATCGTATCATCAATATCCATACGCACTTTTTCCGTACGGTCGGGATAGCTGAGCTTCTGAAACACCTGATGGCCGAGAAAATCGGGCGACCACATCGCCACCGCCAATACCGCAAACGGAAACACCACCAGAAAACTTTCCACAGTCGGCAGCCCCAGCATCCAGCCCGTATTTTCGCCCCACCAGTAGGCCGGACTGAGCGGCGGCAGGCCGGGCGCGGTTTTAAAGGCAAACGGCGCACCCAGCACATAAGACGCCACACCGGCCAGCAGGCAGCCCAGGGGCACGGCCAGCCAGCGTTTCTGCCAGTGTTCCAGCAGCGCGTACAGCACAATCGTCCCCAGAATCACCACAAATGCGATATGCGGCAAACCGAAACCGCCCGCCCATTCAAACAGTTTTTTCACCTGCCCCGTCGTACCGATAAAACCCAGATAGAGCAACAGGCCGCCGCATACGCCGTTGCTGGTGAGCTTCGCCATCAGACTGCCCCCACGGCTGATGCCCAGCAGGAAACCGAACAGCGCAATCAGCAGGCCGAACGCCAGCGGGTGGCCGTTGGCCGCCACCACCAGCGGAATCAGCGGAATCAGCGGCCCGTGGGTGCCGGGCAGGTTGGCCGTGGGCAGAAACAGGCCGCACAGCAAAATAATGAATACAGAAACAATCAGCAGCTCGTAACGCACATTTTCCAGTATGAATGATTCCGGCAGCCCCAGCGGTGCGGCAAATGCGGCAGCCACCGCCCCCACCATCACCACCTTGCCTATGGTACCGGCCATAGCGGGAATCAGGTCTTCCCATTCGAAGCGGTAGTCGCGAAACGGCAGATTCAGCCGCCAACGCTTGGGCTGCATGATTTGCAGTTCGTGGTTGAGATAATCGTCTCGGCTGTCGAATGCCGCCGCTGGCCGGTGCAGATGCGTGTACCCGCGTTGGGAATGCCTATCACCCATTTCAGGTTCTCCTTGTGGTAGTCGGTTTATTTTTCATGTTAATAATAATACTAAAACCGTAAGGGTTTGTTAATACCTTTCATCAGAAACGGCACCATTTCCGATACACATAAAAAGGCCGTCTGAAAACGGGCAACAATCGTTTTCAGACGGCCTTCTCCTCCGGCAGGCACCCCGGTCAGGCGTTCAGTTTCCGCGCCAGCTCGGCCAATCTGCGCCCCTGTGCAAACGCCAGCCCGGCCTCTTCTTCCGTCAGCCCACTCCGTCCGGCCGCACCGGCCACATGGCTGGCGCCGTAAGGCGTACCGCCGCTTTGGGTGCGGTTCAGCGCAGCTTCGGTATAAGGCAGGCCGCACAGCAGCATACCGTGGTGCAACAGCGGCAGTGCCATTGTCAGCAGCGTCGATTCCTGCCCGCCGTGCTGGCTGGCGGAGCTGGTAAACACGGCGGCGGGCTTGCCGATTAAATCGCCGGACAGCCATTGCGGCATGGTGCCGTCGATAAAATACTTCACCGCAGCGGCCATATTGCCGAAACGGGTGGGACTGCCCAAAGCCAGCGCCGCACAGTTTTGCAGATCTTCGGCCGTGCAGTAGGGCGCGCCCTCGTCCGGCACACTGCCCGCCACCGCCTCGCACACGGCCGATACCGGCGGCACGGTACGCAGCACCGCTTCACAGTTTTCCACGCTTTCGACGCCGCGCGCCATACGCTGCGCCAGCGCACGTACGCTGCCGTGCAGCGAATAATACACAATCAAAACAGGCAGGACTTTTTGGCTCATGATGGTAATTCCGTTACAATACCGGCTGTCGAAAAACAGCCAAAGAAAGGCAGAATATGCTGAAAAACGCCCGCCTGCAAGCCTGGCGGCAATCGCGCCTGTTCGGATTCGCGCTGTTTCTGCTGCGCCGCTTCAACGAAGTGGGCGTACCGCAGGTATCCGCCAGCCTCACGTTTACCACCCTGCTCGCGCTGGTGCCGATTTTTACCGTGGCACTGGTCGTGGTTTCGGCCTTCCCCGTTTTCGGCGACTTTTCCGCCGCCGTGATGTCGTTTATCCAGTCCACACTGGTACCCAGCGGTGCCGATACCGTACTGGCCTATCTGGAAACCTTCAAAAACAAAGCCAGCAACCTGACCGTCATCGGCATCATCTTTCTCGGCATCACCTCGCTGATGCTGATCCAGACCATAGACCAAACCTTCAACCGCATTTGGCGCGTCGAAAACCGCCGCCCGCTGTGGCTGCAATTTTTGGTTTACTGGGCACTGCTGACTTTCGGCCCGCTGGCTTTGGGCATCAGCCTAAGCATATGGGGTCTGCTGCTCAATTACAGCCGCATCGGCGAGTTGCCGTTTTTTCTGGGACAGCTGTTCAGCGCGGCCAGCTCGGTACTGCTCAACACCGCCATCCTCTGGCTGCTTTACCGCCTGGTACCCAACCGCTACGTCCCCGCCAAACACGCTCTCGCCGGCGCACTGTTTACCGCCGTTCTGCTGGAAGCCGCGCGGCGCGGTTTTGCCTATTATGTCGGCAATTTCAACAGCTACGAACTGATTTACGGCGCATTTGCCGCCATTCCGGTTTTCCTCATCTGGCTGAACCTGCTGTGGACCATCCTGCTGACCGGTGCCGTACTCACCGCCTCGCTCTCCTATTGGCGCGGCGATGCTTTCCGCCGCAAAAACACCGCCGCCCGCCTCGATGATGTGTTGCAGGTTCTGATTCTGCTCCACCGCGCCCAACAAGACGGCCGCGCGCTGCACGTTCAGGATTTCCGCAACCACATCAATATGGGCTACGACGGCCTGGGCGATCTGCTCGACCGTCTCGCCCGCACCGGTTATACCTATCACGGCAAACAGGGCTGGGTTTTGAAGACGGCCGCCGACCAAATCAGACTCGACACACTGTTCCGCGAATTTGTCTACCGCCCACAGACAGACAACACCATCAACCGTGCCGTCGGCCGAATGACCGCCCCCTGCCTGGACACGCTCGATTTGTCGCTGGCCGAATTTGAAGCCCGCCTGAACCAAACCGCCGCGGTATAACGGCAGTCGCACAGCATCAATGATAGTGTCGGATTCAAGAATCCGACCTACATCAACCGCCGCATAACGGCAGCCCTAACAAAGCAGAGGCCGTCTGAAACCCCGTGGTTTGGAATGGATAATATTGAATACGTAAGCCTGTGATAAAGCCGTCTGAAAACCGCAGATACGGTTTTCAGACGGCATTTTTGTGTGGAAAGGTTTTTTTAAGGTAGGTCGGATTCTTGAATCCGACAAAAAGTGGTGGGTGGTGCAGTTGATATAGACAGGGTGTCGGATATAAATATCCGACCTACGGTTTGGCTGATACAGGCAGGATACTGAATCCGACATCGTTTGATACCGTTCGACATGGCCGGATAGGCTGCCGAATCCGATGGGACAGGTCATGGTTGCGCCATGACGGGCGGATACGGGCAGAATGGAATTTCTTTCGAGCAGTCATGGCTGAGGCCGTCTGAAAACGGGGCGGATATTCATATCCAACACCCTGTCTATATCAACTGCACCGCTGTCGGATTCCGGAATCCGGCCGACATCCAGCCATATTTCAACTTTCAACCACCCCGAAAAGCGTCAAACCTGCGCGTCCAGCCAATCGTCCCGCGCGGTTTTGGCACGCTCGAAATAGCGGTACAGCGCGGCCGAATCGGCCGTTTCCAGCAGCGTGCGCACAGATTCCAGTTCGCGGATATGCCCGGCCAGCAACGCCGAAACGTCCTGCCGGTTGGCCAGACAAATATCGCGCCAGATAGCGGGGTGGCTCGAAGCGATGCGGGTAAAATCGCGGAAACCCGAGGCGGCAAAATCAAGGAAACGCGCACCGTCGGCATGTCCGGCAATCTGATTGACATAGGCAAACGCCAGCACATGCGGCAGATGCGACACGGCGGCAAACACCGCATCATGCTCGGCGGCCGCCATTTCGTACACCTCTGCCCCCACCGCCCGCCACAATCCGGCCACCGTGGCCAATGCACCCTCGTCCTGCGTTTCGTGCGGGCAGAGAATCAGCTTTTTATCCTGATACAGGCCGAACTGTGCAGCCAATGCGCCGTGCCGGTCGGAACCGGCAATCGGGTGGGCGGCCACACACCAGGGCAGATGCTGCGGCAGGCCGTCTGAAAATGCCGCCAGCACCGACTGTTTCGTACTGCCCACATCGCTTACCGGCACGCCCGGCCGCAGCAGTGGTGCCAGACTGCGGCACACGGCGGGCAACGCGGCCACCGGCGTGGCAATCAACACCATATCGGATTGCGCTACCGATTCGGCACAAATCTCTCCGTATGCCCCGTCAATCACGCGCCGCTCCAAAGCGCGCGCCAGATTGGCCGCATCGCAGTCCACCCCGACCACCTGCCGCACCCGTCCCTGCCGTTTCAAATCCAGCACAAACGAACCGCCGATCAGGCCGACCCCGATCAGCGTGATGCGGCCGATGCCCGCCGTTTCCTTCGCCATCACCGTTTTACTTCCATGCTGCGGTAAATTCCTGCCAATGCGCCCCGTCCTGCGCTTTGAGATAATTTTTCAGACGGCGTATTTCCTGCTCGTATTCGTCGGCATCGAGCGCGCCGTTCATCAGGCGGAAACGCAGATACATCAGATAAGTATTGGCCGCGTCGGTTTCGCAGTAATCGCGGATTTCTTTCAGACGGCCTTCATGATAAGCCTGCCACACCCGGCTGCCGTCCATGCCCAATTTGCCGGGGAAGCCGCACAGCTTGGCCATATCGTCCAGCGGCACGGCGGCACGCGGCTGATAAAGCGCGAGCAGGTCCATCAAATCGCAGTGGCGGTGGTGGTAGCGGCTGATGTAGTTGTTCCACTTGAAATCGCGGCTGTCGCCGAAATCGCCCTCGCCCATATCCCAATAGCGCGCGGCCGCAATACCGTGAATCAGCGCGCGGTAGTGCAGAACCGGCAAATCGAAACCGCCGCCGTTCCAGCTCACCAGCTGCGGCGTGTGCGTTTCCACCAGCTCGAAAAATTTGGCAATCACGGTTTCTTCGCTATCGTCCGTACTGCCTATGGTGCCGACATGGATTTTTTCCGCCCCCCAGCGCATACAGCACGAAACCGCCACCACCTTGTGCAGATGCAGCGGCATAAAATCGCTGCCGTTTTGCGCGCGGCGTTTCTGCTGCGCAAACAGCACCGCTTCACCGTCGTCCACCGTTTGGGGCAGGTTGTAAAGGGTTCGGATACCCGCCGCGTCGGGTACGGTTTCAATATCGAAAGCAAGAATCGGCATCATGGCATATCGTCCGCAAACAGATGCCGCATTGTGCATCAAGCGGGCGGCTTTGTCATGCATATACCGCACACCGCAGCCGGAAAACCCTGCCGCAAACTTGGTCGGCGGCACGCTTTGGGGCATAATGCCGCCGTTATCGCAACAGGAACCGTTATGAAACCCACCCCCCTCCTGCTGGCCGCACTCTGTCTGCCGCTGGCCGCCTGCGGCAAACCCGCCGCCGACACCAACGCCGAGCGAACCATACGCGCCAAACTCGAAAAAGCCTATGCCGGCCAAAACCTGAGCGTATCCTCGGTACAGAAAACCCCTGCCGCCGGCCTGTACGAAGTCGTGCTCGGCGGCAGACAAATCGTCTATACCGATGCCAAAGCCGATTACCTGCTGGTCGGCGAAATGATCGACATCGCCAACAAAACCAACCTCACCGAAGCGCGCAGCGAAGAACTGAACAAAATCGACTTTGCCGCCCTGCCGCTGGACAAAGCCATCAAAGAAGTACGCGGCAAAGGAGAACTGAAAGTCGCCGTCTTCTCTGATCCCGACTGCCCGTTCTGCCGCAAACTGGAAGCCGAGTTCGCCAAAACCGACAACCTCACCATCTACACCTTCCTGATGCCCATCAGCAGCCTGCACCCGCAGGCCGCCGCCAAATCCGTCCGGATATGGTGCCAGCCCGACCACACCGCCGCCTGGCTCAAATGGATGCGCGAAGGGCAAATGCCGCCCGCTGTGGCCGAATGCCCCAACCCCGTGGCCGACACCACCGCCTTGGGTGAACAGCTCGGCTTCAACGGCACGCCCACCCTCATCTTCCCCAACGGCCGCACCCAGGCAGGCTTTATGCCGCTGCCGCAGCTGATGGAAACCATCAGGGAAAACCAATAAACCGCCCCATTTGTCTGCACAACGGCTTTTCAGACGGCCTGACCGCCATACCCGCAGGAGAAACCGTACCGGATATTCCCGCCCGGCAATCCCGAAAACCGCAGGTCGGATATTCCTATCCGACACCCTGCTGCACTGCTGCGCCGCTTCTGTCGGATTCAAGAATCCGACCTACATCAAGCTGCCGTTTTCAGACGGCCTGACCATGTCGCGGGCAAAATCTACCCGACATTCCACCTGAAACCGTAGGTCGGATATTTATATCCGACACCCTGCTGCACCGCTGCGCCGCTTCTGTCGGATTCAAGAATCCGACCTACATCAAGCTGCCGTTTTCAGACGGCCTGCCGATACTCCGCCCGCCCCGCCGCCGGCCTTTTATGGCATAATACCGCCTCCGGCCGGTCCCCGTCCGTACCGCCCTTTCCCAATATTCGCCAACCGCCTGCCCATAATAAACGATTCCAAGCGCGCGGTTTGACAGGAGTTATCCCATGAACCCATTTTCCGCCCTCGGCCTCGGCAGCGAAATCGTCTCCGCCCTCACCGAACAAGGCTATGAAACCCCCACCCCCATTCAGGCCGCCGCCATTCCCAAAGCACTGGCCGGACACGACCTTCTGGCCGCCGCCCAAACCGGCACCGGCAAAACCGCCGCCTTTATGCTGCCCGCCCTCGAACGCCTCAAACGCTTCGCCAACACCTCCGCCTCCCCCGCCATGCACCCCGTGCGTATGCTCGTACTGACCCCCACGCGCGAGCTGGCCGACCAAATCGATCAAAACGTGCAGGCCTACATCAAAAACCTGCCCCTGCGCCACACCGTCCTCTTCGGCGGCGTGAACATGGACAAACAGACGGCCGATTTGCGCGCCGGCTGCGAAATCGTCGTCGCCACCGTCGGCCGCCTGCTCGACCACGTCAAACAGAAAAACATCCACTTCTCCAAAGTCGAAATCGTTGTCTTGGACGAAGCCGACCGTATGCTCGACATGGGCTTTATCGACGACATCCGCCGCATCATGCAGATGCTGCCCAAACAGCGCCAAACCCTGCTCTTCTCCGCCACCTTTGCCCCGCCGATCCGCAAACTGGCACAAGACTTTATGCACCGGCCCGAACAAATCGAAGTCGCCGCGCAGAACACCGCAAACGCCAATGTCGAACAGCACATGATCGCGGTGGACACCTTCAAAAAACGCCACCTGCTCGAAAGACTGATCGTCGATTTGAATATGAATCAGGTCATCGTGTTCTGCAAAACCAAGCAAAGCGTCGACCAAGTAACCCGCGACCTCCAACGCCGCGGACTCTCCGCCCAGGCCATACACGGCGACAAAACCCAGCAAAACCGCCTCGAAACACTGGCCGCCTTCAAAGAGGGCAGCCTGCGCGTCTTAGTGGCTACCGACGTGGCCGCCCGCGGTCTCGATATTTCCGGCCTGCCCTTCGTCATCAACTACGAACTGCCCACCCAGCCCGAAGACTACGTCCACCGCATCGGCCGCACCGGCCGCGCCGGTGCCGACGGCGTCGCCATCTCCCTGATGGACGAAACCGAGCAGAAGATGTTTGAAGCCATCAAAGAACTGACCGGCAGCGACATCCCCATCGACCGCATCGAAGGCTTCGAACCGCGCTGGTGGCACCAAAACGGCACAGAAAACCGCACCCCGCCCGCCGAAAACGGCGGACGCGCCAACGGCAGCCGCCGCGAACGCCACACCGAAGCGCGCGACAGCAGAAAAGACGCACCGCCCGCCGAATTTGCCCGCATTCCCGGCCGCAGCCGCCACCGCCGCGGCACCCGCACCAAATGCGCATTGGTCCAACCCAACTTCGGCGTACGCTGACCCATAAAAAAGGCCGTCTGAAACGGACAGCAGGCTTCTGCCACGTTTCAGACGGCCTTTTTTACCGCATATACATTCCGCCCGCACCTTAATTATCCGAAAAATTATCCGCTTCCTTCCCCCCGTAGGCAGGATACTCGTATCCGAGACCGCCACTCCCGTAGGTCGGAGACTTATATCCGACAACACCACCCGCCAGCCCGAACAGACAGCCACTCCCGTAGGTCGGATACTCGTATCCGACACTACTGCACCCGCCAACCCGCCACACCTGAACAGACAGTCGGATACAAGTATCCGGCCTACCGTTGGCACACCCGCCTCGAACCGCCCCGATGCCGTCTGAAAACCGCGCGGTGCGCCGCTTCTGCGAAGCTAAAACAAACGAAATACGTTTCTGTGAAGCCCAAACAGGAAAAGCGGATTTCCGCACAACCAAACCGGCAGAGCAGATTGCACAACTAAGAACACCCCCAAAAAAAACGTAGGTCGGATACTTGTATCCGACCTACGCCGCCCGCTCCGCCGTTCAGGTCAAAATACCCGCTTCCGATCCGCATAACACGGTTCCGCCCGTCCAACCCGCCGCGTTATTTCCTTTCAATAATCATGTAATTTAACTAAAAAAAATCATAATAAATAATCCAAAAAATATTTCGTAAAATTTAAGTAAAAACTCTAAATTTTTTTGCCGAAATACTATGTCTCTAAACCGCAACAACATCAATATTTATAAAAATATTAAAAAACATATACTTATAGTTATATAGGGGGGGGGGGTAACACAGTCCAACTTTTTATCAATAATTGTTAATCCGAGAAAGATAACTCAACTTTATCGCTATAATCGCGCTGCATAAGTACGATTCCATCATTCCGATGGCGTTTTTTGTGCGAAACCAAGGAGAGTAAGAAGCATGCTTCCCTGCTCTGTATTAACTCAATAAGAAAGTGTCAATATGAATACTCAGCTGAAAATTTTGAGCGCAGGTATTCTGTCCGTTGCTTTGGCCGGCTGCGCAACAGGCGCCAAAGAACAATGGCAGAACTTCACCACCCGACCCGTCGTTTCCCAAGTAGCGGAAAACGATGCCGCACTGGTGTTCTACCGTGATAACACAGGCAGCGACAAAACCGCCGTCAATATCATCATCAACGGCGAATACATGACTTCACTGCAGCAAAACGGTTTCTCCCAAATCACCACCTGCGCCCTGCCGCAGCGTATCGGCGCTTTCGTAACCGGTACCGACAACCAGTACCTGCGCAAAGCCGGTCAAGGCAGCTTCTTTAATCCTGCCGCCGGTCAGGCTTCCTACTTCCGCGTCAGCGTCGGCGCAGACGGCCAAGCCGTCCTGACAGCCGTCGATGCCGATACCGCACGCGCCCAAATCGATACCGCCAAGTTCCAAAGCAATACCCTCCAACGTGTCGATAAGGCCTCAACCTGTGTAGACCGCAGACAGCCCCGTACCTACACCCTCGATGCCTCCGCACTGTTCCAGTTCGACCAGTCCGCTCCCGCCAATATCCTCCCCGACGGCCGTGAGGAAATCGCCGCCATCGCACGCGATATCCGCGAGTATCCCGTAACCATCCGTGCCATCGAAGTCGTCGGCCATACCGACCCGCAGGGCGATGCCGCATATAACCAGCGCCTCTCCGCCGCACGTGCGCAAACCGTCGGCAATCTGCTGGTACAGGCCGGTGCACCCGCCTCTCTCATCCATGCCCGCGGTGTGGGTGAAACCCAGCCCGTTGTCGCCGATTGCGCCCTGCGCCATAAAGGCAACCGCGAGGCCGTCAATGCCTGCAACCAACCCAACCGCCGTGTCGAAGTCAAGCTGCACGCGCAACAGTAATTTTTTGAACGGAGTATGATTGAATGTCTAAAAACATTACTTTGAAAGTAAACAGCGCCAAGGAAACTTTGGACACCCTGCAGTTCAATACTGCCGGCAATCAGGCCGTACGTGTCAAAGCCCAGCCCAATGTCAATTACGAGCTGACCGACGAAGCCACCGGCTTCGGCCCGGAAAACATTATGACCCAGCGTTCCGGCAATGATCTGCATATCGCTTTCGAAGGCAGCGATATTGCCCAGCCGGATCTGATTATCGAGGGTTATTACGATCAGGATAATACCAATCTGCTGATCGGCCGGCATGAAAACGGCAATTTCTATCCCTATGTCCCCGAAAGCGGTCAAACTGCCGATGCGGTCAGCATGTTGGCCGACCATGTCGCCGCCGGTCAGGCTTTGGGCGGCAATCCGGTAACCTCTCCCCTGTGGGTGTTTAATCCGTTGTGGCTGCTGGCCCTGCTGCCCATCGCCGGTGCCATTGCCGCCATTTCAGGCGGCAGCGGCGATAAAGCCGCCCCGAAAACCGCCGCTCCGACTGTAACGGTAACCAACACCGATACCGACGGCGACGGCACACCGGACAAAACCACCATCAGCGGCAAAACCGAGCCGGATGCGGATGTAACCGTCAAATTACCGGACGGCTCAACCGTTACCACCAAAGCGGACAAAAACGGCAACTACACCGTAGATACTCCGAATCCGCTGAAAGACGGCGATAAAGTGACCGTCGTGGCCAAAGCCCCGGGCAAAGATGCCTCTGACCCGACCGAAGGTACCGTACCTGCTCAGCCGGACACCACTGCTGACACCCCTGATGTGGTTGCCAACGATGACGGCTCTGTAACCGTGACGCCAGGCGATGACAATGTAACCAACAAAGTGGATTACACTGACGAAGACGGCAACAACCAAACCATCACCGCCAAAAAAGGTGATGACAACACTTGGACGGCAACCGACAAAGACGGCAACCCAATCCCAACCGCACCGGATGCCAACAACCCAAGCAAACCTTGGATTGACCCGAACACCGGCAAAATCACCCTGCCACCAGAAGCAGTGAAAGACGGCAGTGATGTTACTGCCACCGCGACTGATAAAGCAGGTAATGAGGCGAAAGACCAAGACACCGCTAAAAACGACCCGAAAAATGCCAAAGTCGTTTTTGAAGACAAAGACGGTGACGGCAACAACGACAACATCGTAACCGAAACCCCGAAAAGCGAAGGCGAAACCTTAAAAACCACCATCAAGCTGGACAACAACAACGGTGTGGACAACTTGGTTATCGGCATCAACGGTCAGGTAGACGGTGATGATTTTGATTTGACCGGCGTAACCTTCACCAACGGCGTAACCTCAAATGGCGACGGTACGGTCAATGTGCCTGCCGGCGTAACTGAGTTTGATGTGATTGTTCCGGTGAAAGCCGACCAAACCACCGAAGGCAATGAAACCGGTAAAGTGGCAGTAGGCAACCCGGGCGACGGCTCTGTCGTGGAAGGTAATGAATTTACCATCACAGACAGCTCAACCACCCCAGCCCAACCGCAGCCGAAAGCCGAACAGCCTTCTGTTACGCCGTCTGATAACGACGGTTCGGTAACGGTAACCCCGGGCAACGGCAATAACGGCGGTACCATCAGCTACACCGGCGAAGACGATAGCGACAACACCATCACCACCAAAAAAGGTGATAACGGTCAATGGACGGCTACCGACCAAGACGGTAACGACCTGCCGACACAAGCAGATCCGAACAATCCGAACAAACCTTGGATTGACCCGACTACCGGCGTGGTAACCATTCCGCAAGATGCAGTTAAAGACGGCTCTGATGTAACAGCCAAAGGTAAAGAAGACGGCAAAACCGATTCTGACCCTAAAACAGGCACAGCAGGCGAAGACAGCAAAGATGCCAAAGTCATCTTTGAAGACAAAGACAACGACGGTCAAAACGACAACATCGTAACCACCACCCCGAAAAACGAAGGCGAGAACTTGGTAACGACCATCAAGCTCACCAACGACAACGGTGTGGACAACTTGGCAGTCGGCATCACAGCCGCTTCACAAGTGGACGGCGATGACTTTGACACCGATAATGTTACCTACACCGCTTACGACAAAGACGGCAACGAAGTACCAAACGGCATCACCAAAAATGCAGATGGCACAGTCAATGTTGCCAAAGGCGTTGCCAGCTTCACCGTCAGCGTCCCTGTAACCGAGGACAACGAAACCGAAGGCAACGAGACTGGTAAAGTAGCTGTTGGCAACCCAGACGGCACAGTGGCAGAAGGCAATGAGTTTACTATCAATGACACTTCAACCACCCCAGCCCAACCGCAACCGAAAGCCGAACAGCCAACGGTTGACCCTGTGCCAAATACAGGCTCTGTAACCGTTACTCCAGGCAACGGCAACGACACCGTGGAAATCACTTTCACTGGTGAAGATGAGCAGCCGAAGACAGTTACAGTAACCAAAGGCAGCAATGGTGAATGGACAGTTACTGATCCAAACAATACCGGTGCAACGGTTGATCCAACCACTGGTAAAGTAACCATCCCACAAGATAGCATCAAAGACAACTCTGATGTTTCTGCCAAAGGTAAAGAAGACGGCAAAACCGATTCTGACCCTAAAACAGGCACAGCAGGCGAAGACAGCAAAGATGCCAAAGTCATCTTTGAAGACAAAGACAACGACGGTCAAAACGACAACATCGTAACCACCACCCCGAAAAACGAAGGCGAGAACTTGGTAACGACCATCAAGCTCACCAACAACAACGGTGTGGACAACTTGGCAGTCGGCATCACAGCCGCTTCACAAGTGGACGGTGATGACTTTGACACCGACAATGTTACTTACACCGCTTACGACAAAGACGGCAACGAAGTACCAAACGGCATCACCAAAAATGCAGATGGCACAGTCAATGTTGCCAAAGGCGTTGCCAGCTTCACCGTCAGCGTCCCTGTAACCGAGGACAACGAAACCGAAGGCAACGAAACCGGTAAAGTAGCTGTTGGCAACCCAGACGGCACAGTGGCAGAAGGCAATGAGTTTACTATCAATGATACTTCAACCACCCCAGCCCAACCGCAGCCGAAAGCCGAACAGCCAACGGTTGACCCTGTGCCAAATACAGGCTCTGTAACCGTGACTCCAGGCAACGGCAACGACACCGTGGAAATCACTTTCACTGGTGAAGACGAGCAGCCGAAGACAGTTACAGTAACCAAAGGTAGCAATGGTGAATGGACAGTTACTGATCCAAACAATACTGGTGCAACGGTTGATCCAACCACTGGTAAAGTAACCATCCCACAAGATAGCATCAAAGATAACTCTGATGTTTCTGCCAAAGGTAAAGAAGACGGCAAAACCGACTCTGACCCTAAAACAGGCACCGCAGGCGAAGACAGCAAAGATGCCAAAGTCATCTTTGAAGACAAAGACAACGACGGCAACAACGACAACATCGTAACCACCACCCCGAAAAACGAAGGCGAGAACTTGGTAACGACCATCAAGCTCACCAACAACAACGGTGTGGACAACTTGGCAGTCGGCATCACAGCCGCTTCACAAGTGGACGGTGATGACTTTGACACCGACAATGTTACTTACACCGCTTACGACAAAGACGGCAACGAAGTACCAAACGGCATCACCAAAAATGCAGATGGCACAGTCAATGTTGCCAAAGGCGTTGCCAGCTTCACCGTCAGCGTCCCTGTAACCGAGGACAACGAAACCGAAGGCAACGAAACCGGTAAAGTAGCTGTTGGCAACCCAGACGGCACAGTGGTAGAAGGCAATGAGTTTACCATCAACGACACCTCAACCGCCCCTGCAGATCCGGCAACCAGCTTCACCTTGGGCTTGACCGACAACTTAACCGATGAAAACGACCCGAACCGCTTCCCAATCAACGGCAGAACCGAAGCCTATGCCTACTATGAAGGCGGCAATACCAACAAATATATCGGTGAGATTGCCAACGCCAGCGGCGATACGGCATTAAGCCGCGACACAGGCTTGACCAACGATCCGAACATCACCTTGATTGTGAACTTGGACAAACCGTTGGCAGCAGGTCAAGAGTTGGTGGTTACCCGCTACACAATGGTGAACGGTCAGCGTACCAACCCGGAAGATGTCAGCAGCAAATTGAGCGCTGTCGCCAACACCCCGGGGCAATACTCAATGCGTGATGACCTGACCAAAACCTACGGCACGGATTATCAATATGAAGTCGTGCTGAAAACCAACGGCGTGGCAGGCACACCAAAAACCTACGACTTCCGCCTGGATACCGAAGTGGAAGCAATGGAAGTTACCAAAGCCAACTTCGCCAACGGCAATGCCGAAATCGAGCTGACCGCCCGCGGCAACTCGGAAAAAGGTGCGACCATCTACGGTATGTGGGAATCAGGCGGCAGCCAGCAGTATGTCCAGTTCACCGAAACCAACGGTGTCTACACGGCAAACCTGCAAGGCTTCAACTACAAAGATGCCAAAGGCCTGCAAATCATCACCGTGGATGCGGCGGGTAATATCCTGACCCAAAAAACCAACTTTATCCGCAACCTGTTCAGCGAGTACAACGACCAATTAGGTCCGGATACCACGCAGAGCAACCTAATCAACAACGGTGGCTATGACGATGCAAACCGCATTGCAGGTCGTCAAGGCGTGGCAGGCTCGCCAAACGGCGTAGTAACCACAGACGGCAACGATGCCTTGATTATCGGCTTGGATCAGTTCGGCAATATGGGCTTCCTAAACGGCTCATTGGCTGATGAAGGCGGTGTGGCAAACCCACGCGTCAACAACATCAACACCGGTGCAGGCGACGACTTTATCCTAGTCCGTGGTGCATACCAAGGCTTTGAAAGAGATGCCGAAATCAATATGGGCGAAGGTAACGACAAATTCCAAGTCAACCACGCCGTATTAGGCTCAATGGCAAATCCGAAACTCCGCCTGAATATGGGTGAAGGCAACAATGTTATGGTCTTCAAAGAGTACATCGGTGCGACAATGAACACCATCATCACCGCAGGCAACGGCAACGACACAATGCTGGTCGGCACTAACTGGGACGGTCCGAAAACCGCCAACTTCGGCCACGGCGACAATGTTGTCAATGTCGGCGGCTATATCGTGGGTAACGGTACTCTCGACTTCGGCAACGGCAACGACCAGCTGATCACCGGCGGACACATCGACGACCGCGACTTCACGGTTAATATGGGCGACGGCGACAACTTCCTTCAAGTCGGCGGCAGCTTGGTCGGCGGTAAAGTCATTATGGGCTCAGGCGACGATGTTGCTGTGTTAACGGGTATGGGTGCAACCCACAAACTCACCAGCGACACCGCCGACACCCAATTGATGATGGGTGCAGGTAACGACAGCGTAACCCTCACCGGCGGCTCAGTGCGTGGCTTGGTAGACCTGGGCGACGGCGACGACACATTAAGTGTTGCCACCATCACCAACTCACCAAACGCCAACGAACTCCGCTTCGACGGCGGTGCAGGCAACGACACCATCACCCTCACCGGTGGCGACGAAACCTACACAATGGCACTTATCAAGAACTTTGAAGTAATTGATATGAAAGCCACCGCCACCAAGCAGACCCTGAATGTACGCATCGAAGACATTCTCGCCAACGACAATGTTACCGAGCTGTACATCAAAGGTGGCAACGAAGATGTGGTGAACTTGGGTGGTAACAACGGCGATGCCAACCTGAACGACCGCTTAAACGGCAACAATGTGGTGTGGACGAAGATGGACGCAGCCCAAAAAACCGTGGACGGCATCACCTACGACGCCTACACCGTATCCAGCTCAACCGAGTGGGTATACATCCAACAAGGCGTACAAGTCGTTTAATGTAGGTCGGATACTTGTATCCGACTGGATGCGGTATCCGACTGGTTGCGGTATCCGACTGGATGCGGTATCCGATAACCTCGGTGTCGGATTGAAAAACCCGACCTACCGCAACTCGGATATCCGTATCCGACATTAACGGAACACCATAAACCAAACACCCCCGAAGTTCGGGGGTGTTTTTTTGTAGGTCGGATACTTGTATCCGACATTTACGCTGTATCCGACATTTCCATTTGCCTGCCATCGGTTTTTGATTATGTCTTGTATCCGACATTCACGCCGTATCCCACATTTTCCCGCACGGCAATGTCGGATTTAAAAATCCGACCTACCTATCGTGCGAATTTATCAAACCGTAGGTCGGATACTTGTATCCGACATTATGCAAATTCACATCCAACATAAAAAATGGCAAACCGTTGATAAAAATGTCGGATTTAAAAATCCGACCTACAAATCACCGTGCAAATTCATTATGATATATACATAAAAAAACCGTAGGTCGGATACTTGTATCCGACATTGCATATTTATCATCGGCATTATTATGTCGGATAAAAAAATGTCGGATTTAAAAATCCAACCGACCGACAACCATTCAAAACAAAGGAGACTTCAATGCACTACCGACGGCTCTACCACCAAGGCGGCACTTACTTTTTTACCGTGGTAACGCACAAACGCCAACCGATTTTAACCACCGACACCGTCCGCACCGCTCTGCGACAGGCTGTGATGACTGTCCGTGAACAATACCCCTTTGAAAATGTGGCGTGGGTACTCCTGCCCGACCATATGCACATCATTTGGCGGCTGCCTGACGGCGACGGCAATTTCTCCGAACGCTGGCGGCAAATCAAACGCCGCACCCAATTTCAACTCGGCTCATCGGTCAAACTGTGGCAAAACCGCTTTTGGGAACATCTGATCCGTGATGAAAAAGACTTTGAACACCATTTTGATTACCTGCATTTCAACCCCGTCAAACACGGTTACGCCCAAACCGTTGCCGATTGGCAATTTTCCACCTTTCATCGTTATGTCAAACAAGGGATTTATCCGCACGATTGGGGCGGCGGCACACAGATGGATTGGGAATTTGGCGAATAAATTGCCGATGGGAGATGATGTTACACGCCGTGCAAATGTTGATAAAAAAATGTCGGATTAAAACACCGCCCAAATCGTGCAAATATCGAAAAAAAATGTCGGATTTAAAAATCCGACCTACAAATCACCGTAGGTCGGATACTTGTATCCGACATTTTCCCCACGGATATTGTTGGATTGAAAAACCCGACCAACATTACCGATATTCTACTTGGCTTTTTATAACTTATTGGTTATAATTACCCCAAAAAAGAAATCGCAGGCGGAACAATGTTTACGGTTATTTATGCCCCACAATTTGCCGATTGGCTATCAACACTTGATGATGAAGCATTGGAAGATGTTGAGGCGATGATAGAATTGCTCAAAACATACGGCTACAACTTGGCACGCCCCTACGCCGATACCATCAAAGGCAGTAAATTTAATAACCTTAAAGAATTACGCATACAGCACGATGGCAGACCTTTGCGGGCATTTTTTATCTTCGACCCACTGCGGCAGGCGATTGTCCTGTGCGGTGGCGACAAAACAGGCGATAAACGCTTTTATCAAAAAATGATTCCGCTTGCCGAAAGCATCTATCAATACTATCTTACCCAGTTGGAGCAACCGCAATGAAATTTATCAGCCACGATGACTACATCGCCCGCCTGCCAGCCGACCAGCAGGAGCGTATCCACGCCAAAGCCCAAAAGCTCAAACAGGCATACGAACTGGCACAGCTGCGGCAAAATGCCGAGCTGTCGCAACAGGCACTTGCCGCCAAAATGGGCGTATCGCAAGCCAATATCAGCAAAATTGAAAACGGCGGCGATGTGCAGCTATCCACCCTGCAAAAATATGTCGCAGCCTTGGGCGGCAAACTCGCCATCACCGCCACAATGGCAGACGGCAAAGTGATTGCGATTGTGTAAGTTGGGCTTGCCAATAAACACCGCCTGATTTTGGCGGTGTTTTTTTGCATTGATGCCAAACCGTGGTGAATGTTGGATAAAAAAACATTGCCCAAACCGTGTAAATGTCGGATTTAAAAATCCGACCTACATTGCCAACACCCTTAAAATTACCCGCAACAAGCGGCACATCAAAACCGCATTCTCCAATCTCCAAAGCCCTTTTTCAGACGGCAACACCAATTTCTTTTCTGTTGCTGTTTTGCTATAATTAAGACCATAAAAAAGGTCTTAAAAGGAGTATTTATGCCAAGCATCAGCATTTCCGAATTGAAGAAAAATCCATCGGCAGCGATTTTTGAGGCACAAAATGAGGCAGTAACAGTACTCAACCACAACAAGCCTGCTGCTTATCTGCTGTCGGTTGCCGAATATGAAACCCTGACCGGCAGAGTCCGGCTGGGCAGCCGTATCCGTCAGCGTTTTCAAGAGATTGCCGATGACGGCTTTTTACTGCCCGATCGGGCGGATCTGCCCAGAGGTTATTAATGTATCTAATTGATACCAATGTGATTTCCGAGCTGATGCGTCCTGTGCCGAATGCTGGCGTTTTGGCGTGGCTGGACAGCCATCATCCGCTGTACATCAGCAGCATAACCCAAGCCGAGCTACTGTTTGGGGTATACCGCATGGCGGAGAGCAAACGCAAAACCGCCTATCTTGCCGCCTTGCAGGAAATGTTTGAACAGGATTTCATCGGTCGGATTATCGGTTTTGATACGGCTTGTACCACTGCCTATGCCGAAATCTGCTGCCGTCGTTTTGCCGTGGGCAAACCCATTCATACCGCCGATGCCCAAATCGCCGCCATTGCTTTGACATACGGTATGTGCCTGACAACACGCAACACCAAGGATTTTACCGATATTGACGGTTTGACGCTGATCAATCCTTTTGTTTGAATAAGAGATAGACCCAATCGACTGTGCTCCCCAAACAATCCGCCCGCTCTTAACAACTACATCGCCCGTCTACCAGCCGACCAGCAGGAGCGTATCCACGCCAAAGCCCAAAAGCTCAAACAGGCGTATGAACTGGCACAGCTACGGCAAAATGCCGAGCTGTCGCAACAGGCACTTGCCGCCAAAATGGGCGTATCGCACAATTTCAAATCAGCTCATCGGTCAAACTGTGGCCAAGTCTGCACTCCACACAGGTTGAGGCTTTATCGACACGTTGGAGGGGATTGCATTGGAACTTGCCGGTATGGATTTGGGCACGTGCGCTATCAGCATCGACAGCTGTCAGGACGGCCTGGCCGTCTGCTCTGGGCATAAAAAAGCCCCCGTATGACGGTGGCGGTTTCAGACGGCCTGTGATGGCGGCGGATAAACACCGATCTGCCACAGCAGCGACAAATGGTCGAACTGGGCAAACTCGCGCACAATCCTGCCGTTTTTCAAACGGTAGAGATTCATAGCCGAAACTTTTACCGCCCGATGGCTGGGCGCATAACCTTCAAATTCGCCCTGATGCGTCCCCACCACCGAAAAACGTGCCACCAGCACATTGCCCTCGCCCACCACTTCCTCCAAATGCCAAACCGCATCGGGAAATCCGCTGCGCAGCCGTTGGAGAATCGCCACATAACCCTCGGGGCCGGTATATTCGTGTCCGCTGACCGGCGCCCTGAACACCGCTTCAGGCGCAATCAATTCTTCGGCCAACGGCAGGGAAGCCGTATTCAAAAACATCACAAAACGCTGCATAAACGCCTGATTTCCGATTTGGCTCATGGCTCTTGTCCTTTTACTTGCCCGCAAACAGTGAAATGCATCATACGCCAAGAACGGATTTTTTTGTAGTCGCATGTAATTTCCGGCCATGCCGCCGGCCTGCGGGCAGCTATGCCGCCTCCGGGCTGTTTTTCCCCACCGACCGCCAGCCCCCGCTAACCGGAATTTACCCGACTGCCCCTTTATTTTCTGCGGTACGGCCGTCATGATGCGGTTTTCCACTAACCGAGCAAGGCACACTCATGAACCTCCAAAGCATTCTCAACCAAGTCCTCAACAGCGTACAGAACAACACACCGGTCGGCGGCCGCAGCCCGTCGCCGTTAAACGGTCTGGGCGGCGGTATGCTGACAGCCGGCATTCTGTCGATGCTGATGAAAAAGAAAAGCACCAAATCGCTGGCCAAGGCGGGATCGGTGGCGGCTCTGGGTATGCTGGCCTATCAGGCCTATCAGAGTTGGCAGCAAAACAGCCGTCCGCAGGCCGCCGCACCCGCAGCCGACCAGTTTGCCCACAATCAGGCCGACGGCGAAGCACACAGCCGTGTGATTCTGAAAACCATGATTGCCGCTGCCGCTTCAGACGGCCTGATCGATGCACAGGAGCGTGCGATGATCGAGCAGGAAGCCGTGCAGTATCCGCAGGAACAGCAATGGCTGGCACAAGAGTTCAACCGTCCGGCTTCCGCAGCGGAGGTCGCCGCAGCCGTCGGCGGCCGCCCTGCCTTGGCGGCCGAAGCCTATCTGGCCGCGCGTATGGTCTGCGACGAATTATCGCGCAAAGAAATCGTGTTCCTGTCGCAACTGTCGCAGGCATTGAATCTGGACGACCAATTGGTTGATGCGCTGGAAAAACAGGCCGGTTTTTAAGCCTGCCGCTTATCCGCTTTCCCCAAAAAAACGGACAGGCCGTCTGAAAAACACGAAACGGTTTTTCAGACGGCCTCAGTATATCTCCCGTATGCCGCCGTGCAGCCGGAAATGCTCAATCCACAGCCAAAAGTTTTTCCAGCATACGCTCATACACCGCAGACAATTCGTCTATCGCGGCCAATTCGATATGCTCGTCAATCTGGTGAATCGACGCATTCACCGGCCCCAGCTCGATCAGTTCGCGCGCCACAGCTTTGATAAAGCGGCCGTCGGACGTGCCGCCGCTGGTAGAGAGTTCGGCCTGCACACCGCACACTTCGGCAACTGCCTGACGCGCCACATCGGTCAGCCGTCCGGCCTCGGTCAGAAACGGCCGGCCGGAAAGCGACCAGACCAAATCGTAACAGAGGCCGTGTTTGTCCAAAATATCGTGCACCCGCTGTTTCAGCCCGCTGTCGGTGGACTCGGTGGAAAAACGGAAATTGAACCAAACGTCCAGCGTGCCGGGAATCACGTTCGTCGCACCCGTTCCCGCACGGATATTGGAAATCTGGAAACCGGTGGGCGGAAAATAGCCGTTGCCGCTATCCCAGGTTTCGGCACACAGCTCGGCCAGCGCGGGCGCGAAAATGTGGACGGGATTCACGGCCAGATGCGGATAGGCGATATGCCCCTGTTTGCCCTTGACCGTCAGCCTGCCCGAGAGCGAGCCGCGGCGGCCGTTTTTAATCGTATCACCCAAACGGTCGACCGCCGTCGGCTCGCCGACCACGCAGTAATCGATGGTTTCGCCGCGCGCTTTCAAGACATCGACCACTTTGGTGGTACCGTCATGCGCATCGCCCTCTTCGTCCGATGTAATCAAGAGCGCGATGCTGCCCTGATGGTCGGGCATACGGGCAGTCAGGCGTTCGGCTGCGGTCACGAATGCGGCGATACTTGTTTTCATATCGGCCGCACCGCGTCCGTATAATTTCCCGTCGCGCTCGGTGGGCACAAACGGCGGCGAAGTCCATTTTTCTTCGGGGCCGCTGGGAACGACATCGGTGTGTCCGGCAAAACACACCAGCGGTGCGCCGCTGCCGCGCCGCGCCCAGAAGTTTTTCGTCTCGCCGAACGGCATTTCCTCGACGGTAAAACCGGCCGCGTGTAGCCGTTCGGCCAAAATCGTTTGGCAGTTTTTGTCGTCGGGCGTAACCGAGGCTTGGGCAATCAGTTGTTTGGTCAAGGCCAGCGTATCACTCATCAATGTTTCTCCACACAAAAGGCCGTCTGAAAACGGTTTCCGCTGTTTTCCGGCCGACGGTAAAACCGTTTGCAGCGGTTTCAGACGGCCTTAAAACGGCTTGAAGCGCGCCAGATGGTAAACCGCAACCAGACACAGCATGGCGGCGGCGTAAAACAGTCCGGCGCGGCGGCTGCGCGGTGCGGCTTTCAAGGCTTTCAGGCCGCTGAAAATATAGGCCAGCACCAGCAGCAGTTTCACGCCCAGCCAGTGGGCATTACCGAACGGTGTCCAATGTGCCAGCGACATCAGCCACAGGCCGGTAAACAGCAGCAGCGTGTCGTTCAGGTGCGGCAGCACGTTCAGCAGCCCCGGCAGCGGTTTTGCGGGTTTGGCCGCCCGCAGCCAGAAACGCAGGTTGAACAGCACGGCGGTTACCGCGACAAAGAACATATGGCTGTGTTTGACCGTCAAATACATGGTTGGTTTCCTTTTCTGTTTCCGCCGTATTCCGCTCAACGTTTGGCTACGGCCAGCAGATACGGCGGATGATTGCGCTGGTTGGCAAACTGATAGCGCAGAACCTGAAACACGCTTTGCGGCAGATTTTGCGCCCACTGTTCAATCACAGCGGCTTCCGCCCGCCCCGCCTCATGCCCGCTGTACACCACGGCCAGCAAAAGGCCGCCCGCATCCAGCCTGTCCGCAGCGGCCGACAAGGCAGCCACGCTGGTTTCGCCTGTTGTGGTGATGCTTTTGTCGCCGCCGGGCAGGTAGCCGAAATTGAAAACGGCCAAACGCAGCGGCTGAGCCACCCATGCGGCGAGATTCTGATGGCCGTCGTGTATCAGCGACACCCGCGCGGCCAAACCGCGTTCGGCCAAACGCGCCGCCGTCGCTTCCAGAGCCTGCGTCTGTATGTCAAACGCCCATACCTGCCCGCTTGGGCCGACCAATTCGGCCAGCAGGCAGGTATCGTGGCCGTTACCCACCGTACCGTCCAAAACGCAGTCGCCCGCGCGTACCTGCTCACGGATTAGGTTATGGGCAAAATGCAGGGCTGACGGTAAAAGCATATGCGTAAAAAAGATTTGATATGGCTTAAAAAGGCCGTCTGAAAACGGCATACGGCCGCTTACAGCCCCAATTCGTTCAAAAAGCGGATATCGTCGGCCCAGCCCGATTTCACCTTCACCCACACTTTCAAAAACACTTTGCAGCCGAACAGTTTCTCCATATCCAGCCGCGCTTCGGTGGAAATTTTCTTCAGCTTTTCGCCGCCTTTGCCGATGACAATCGGCTTCTGGTTTTCCTTGTCCACCAGCACGGCGATATAGATGTGGTACATGCCGCCGTCTTCTTTAAACTGTTCGACTTCCACATTCATGGCATACGGCAGCTCTTCGCCCAAATAGCGGAACAGCTTTTCGCGCACAATCTCCATCGCCAGAAAACGGCTGGATTTGTCGGTAACCATATCCTCGGGATACAGCGCGATGCCCTCGGGCAGCAGCGGTTTGAGTGCGGCCGCCAGATTCGCAATCCGCAGGCCGTGTTTGGCACTGACCACTTCGTGACCGACAAAGTCGAACTCCGCGCGCACCGCATCGATAAAAGCCGCCAACGCATATTTGTCTTTGGCTTTCTCTTTATCGATTTTGTTCACCACCAAAAACACCGGCGTATGCTTGGGCAACTGTTTCACCACCACTCGGTCGGCATCGGTCAGCCGCATCGCCTCCACCACCAAGACCACCAAATCCACGCCGCTCATCGCCTCGGTGACATTCAGATTCAGGCGGTCGTTCAGTGCGTTGCGGTGGTCGGTTTGGAAACCGGGCGTATCGACAAACACCAGCTGCGCGGTTTCATCGGTATAGATACCGGTTACCTTGTGCCGCGTGGTTTGCGCTTTTTTACTGGTAATACTGATTTTCTGGCCGATTAGGTGGTTCATCAGCGTCGACTTGCCCACATTCGGGCGGCCGACAATCGCCACAAAGCCCGAACGGTAACCCTCGGCCGCAGGCTGTGCGGCAAAATATTGTTCTGTATCCATCAAATTGTCTCCCTGCCCTTTCAGACGGCCCCCAACGGAAGATCAGGCCGTCTGAAAACCGGTCAAACCACATCAAAATCGAAATCCGGCGTATCGGAATATCCGTCCACATTCAGACGGCTCAGTAGGTCGGATACTTGTATCCGACAACCCCAACCAATGCCGCCACACAAGTCGGATTCGAGAATCCGACCTACATTCAAGCTCCCCCGGTAGATCGGATACTCGGTATCCGATACCCCAGCAGCCGATACCACCGCACAAAGTCGGATTCGGGAATCCGGCCTACTTTGTTTTTAACGGCTTGGCGGCAATCAGCCAGTCGAAGGCTTCTTTGGCGGCCGTCTGTTCGGCAGCACGGCGGCTGCCGGCCCGGGCATAAGTGATTTTGCCCAATTCGCCCAAATCGCAGGAAACAGTAAACTCGGCTTCGTTGCCCTCGCCCGTCTGCTGCTCGATGCGGTATTTCGGCAACGGCAGACGGCGGGCCTGCAATGCTTCCTGCAACAGCGTTTTGGCATCTTTGCCCTGATGCTTGAAATCGGCCTGTGCCACACGCTGCCCGAACAGGCGGCGTACAACGGCTTCGGCTGCGGCAAAACCGGCATCGAAGCTGACGGCGGCAAACAGGGCTTCCAATGCGTCGGCCAAAATCGACGGACGGTCGAAACCGCCGCTTTTCAACTCGCCGCCGCCCAGATACAGCGCATTGCCGACGTTCAGACTGCGCGCGATTTCGGCCAGCACGTCCTGATTGACCAAATTGGCGCGCAACCGCGAAAGCTGGCCTTCCGGCACATCGGGAAACGCATCGAACAGCATTCTGGCTACCGTGTAATTCAAAACGGCATCGCCGACAAATTCAAACCGTTCGTTATGCTGCGAAGAATAGCTGCGGTGGGTCAGCGCACGTTTCAATAAGGCTTCATCACGGAAAGTATGACCCAAAGCCCGCTGAATCTGTTGCAGGGCGGCCGTTTTCAGTTTCGGATTCATCAAATATTCCACTTCTCGGCTGCGGTTAAAACCGCTCGTTTTTATCCAGATAACGCCACTGCCCGGGCGGCAGCCTGCCCAGTTTCACCCGGCCGATGCGGATGCGTTTCAGCCCCACCACTTTCAGCCCCACCAGTTCGCACATCCGGCGGATTTGGCGTTTTTTGCCCTGTTTGAGCACAAAGCGCAGCTGGTCTTCATTCTGCCATTCCACCTGTGCCGGACGCAGTTTTTCGCCGTCCAGACTCAGTCCGTGGTTGAGCAGTTTCAAACCCTCTTCCGACAAACGCCCCTGCACGCGCACCAGATATTCTTTTTCCGCTCCGCTGTCGCCGCCGATAAGCTGTTTGGCGATGCGTCCGTCCTGCGTCAGCACCAGCAGGCCCACCGAGTCGATGTCCAGCCGTCCGGCCGGTGCCAAACCCTTTTTATGGCTGTCGCGGTATTCGACACGGCTTGTGTCGCCCGACCAGCGGTTTTGCGGTGTAATCAACTCCAATGCGGCGCGATAATCTTTTTCCGGCTGGCCGCTGACATAGCCCACCGGCTTGTTGAGCAGCACCGTTACCCGCTGCGCCTGCGATTCGTGCGCCTGTTTGTTCAGATCAATGCGGTCGGACGGCAGCACTTTCTGCCCCAATACCGCCACCCGGCCGTTTACCTTGACCCACCCCTGCTCTATATAACTGTCGGCTTCGCGCCGGCTGCACAAGCCCAATTCGGCCATACGTTTGGACAGGCGGACTGCTTCCTGATTCATGACTGTCTTTCCCTACTTTTCATTTCAGACGGCCGGCACCGGCCGCAAACCGCACCGCCCTGTTCAGCGTACCAATCCCAAACGCACGCCCAAACCGATAAACACCATACCGCTGATGCGGTTCATCCAGCGCGCCAAAAACGGAAAACGGCGCAGCAGACGACCGGCCGGTGCGCCGGACACCGCGAGAAGCAGGCACCACAGCAGACTGGTGGCCAAAAAAGTCAGCCCCAGCACCAGGAAGGGCACCGCCGAGGCAGCGGCAGAAGGTACAACAAACTGAGGCAGCAGTGCGAGAAAAAACAGCACGATTTTCGGGTTGAGCAGATTGGTCAGCAGACCCTGCACAAACAGACGGCGGCCTGCCGGCATATCGGCGGCATCATCCCATTCCGCCGGCGGCGTACGCCACATTTTCACGCCCAAATACAGCAGATACAGCGCGCCGCCGTATTGCAGCAGAGAAAACAGCAGCGGCGAATGCGCCACCACCTGCGCCAGACCGAACGACACCAGCAGTACATGCACCAAAATACCCGTACATATGCCCGCTGCCGACCACACACCCGCTTTGCGCCCCTGTGCAATACTGCGCATCAGAATATAGACCGTATCGGCACCGGGCGTGAGATTCAAAATCACAGCCGCCGCAAGAAAACCCCAATAATTTTCGACCCCGTCCACTTTACTCCCTCCTGAACCGAACTGTGCGGCAATACGCCGTAACCGATACAGGCCGTCTGCAATCCGGACAAGGCGCGGAAAAGGACAAAAACGCGCCCGGACGGGTTTCAGACGGCCTGTGTACTCTGTCCCGCTGTTTTGGCACGGTTGCTGCCCGCCACCATGTCCAGCACAAACAGGCGGCAGTCGAGATTGCCGTTATACAGCGGGATTTTCCGTTTGGGCGACAGGCGCATCAGTTTGGGCATTTCGCGGTCGCCGGTAAACATGCCGACCGTCCAACCCGCATAATGCTGTTTGAGCCAGCTGCCCAATTGTGGATACAGCGCGTGCAGCGCGGCCGTTTCGGCCAGACGCACGCCGTAGGGCGGGTTGGACAGCATCAGACCGCCCGCACCGTTCGGGCGCGCGTCCTGTGCATCACAGGTCTCGAAACGGATCAGGCCGTCCACTTCGGCCGCACGGGCATTTTCTTCTGCCGCACGGACCATACGGCGGTCGTTGTCGGAAGCGGCAACCGGTGCGGTCATTTCAGCGGCCACAGCGGTTTTGGCCGCCTGTTTTTCTTTCACCCACAAGGCTTTGTCGAAATTTTTCAGCCGCTCGAAACCGAAGCGGCGCATCAGGCCCGGCGCGCGGTTTTGCGCTATCCATGCCGCTTCAATGGCCAGCGTGCCGCTGCCGCAGAACGGATCCTGAAACGGCTGTGTACCGTCGTAACCGGCCAAAAGCAGCAGTCCGGCCGCCAGATTTTCGCGCAGGGGCGCATCGCCCGTATCCTGACGGTAACCGCGTTTGAACAGGCCTTCGCCCGAAGTGTCGATAAAAATCTGCACGGTTTTATCGTCGAGAAAAACATGGACGCGCACATCGGGGCGCATTTTATCCACACTCGGACGCGCACCGCAGACATCGCGGAACGCATCGCATAAAGCGTCTTTGACCGTCAGCGCGGCAAAATCGAGGCTCTTCACCTGCGCCCGCCGGCCTTCCGCTTTCACTTTGAACGTTTGTCCGGCATCAAACCAGTTTTCCCAGCGGATACCGCGCGCCAGTCTGTAAATATCGCGCTCGCTGCGGTACGCACCCTGCGTCAGGCGCAGCAAAATACGGCTGGCCGTGCGCGAATGCAGATTGATGCGGTACACCGCCGCCAAACCGCCTCTGCATGCCACGCCGCCGTCGGTAGCGGCCGTCGCGCTGCAACCCTGCGCCGCCAATTCGGCCGCCAAAACACTTTCCAGACCGCGCGGGCAGGTGGCAAATAAAGAATAAACCGTCATAAATATCCAAACAGAAAAGGCGGAACCGCCGCCGTGCCGATAACTGCACGGATTGTAGCAGATGCCGCCCGCCCCCGCCTGCTTTTCAGACGGCCTTATATATTACAGGCTTAATATATTACAGGCTCGAAGGAGCTTAACAAAACTTCACAGTATCTTTGAGCCACAGTCATCATTACTTGCGTAAGCCTGGTTCGAGTTCCTTTATTTACAATCCGTTAAATTCGAAGAAACCCAACTATGCCTCTCTGCTACAATAGCGGCTTTTTTCCGCCCGCCCCGCTTATGCCCGATGATTTTGCCCGCCGCCTGATTGACTGGCAGCACCGGCACGGCCGCCACAACCTGCCTTGGCACAGCCGCGACCCTTACCGTGTCTGGCTGTCGGAAATCATGCTCCAACAAACCCAAGTCGCCACCGTGCGCGAATATTTCCCGCGCTTTGTTGCCGAGTTCCCCGATGTCGCCGCGCTGGCCGCTGCCGCTCAGGACGACGTACTGCGCCTGTGGGCGGGTTTGGGCTATTACAGCCGCGCACGCAATCTGCACCAAGCGGCCAAACAGATTATGACGCAGTTTGACGGCCGTTTTCCGCAATCGCGCGGCGAATGGGAAACCCTGTGCGGTGTCGGCCGCAGCACCGCCGCCGCCATCTGCGCGTTCACGCTGAACCGGCGCGAGGCCATTCTCGACGGCAATGTCAAACGCGTCTTATGCCGCGTATTCGCCCGAGACGGCGACCCGGCGGACAAAACGTTCGAAAAACGCCTGTGGGCATTGGCCGAAAGCCTGCTGCCGCCCGATGCCGCCGATATGCCCGCCTACACGCAGGGACTGATGGACTTGGGCGCCACCGTCTGCAAACGCGGCAGACCCGACTGTGCCGCCTGCCCGATGCAGGCGCGCTGCCTGGCTTATGCGCAAAACCGCACGGCCGAACTGCCGCGCCGCAAAAAAGCCGCCGCCCCCGTACACCTGCCCCTGTTCTGGCTGCAACTGCGCACGCCCGACGGCCGCCTGCTGCTGGAAAAACGCCCGCAAAGCGGCATTTGGGCGGGTATGTACTGCCTGCCCTGCTTTGAGAACTTGTCCGAGCTGTACCGTTTCGCCGCCGCATACGGCCTGACACCCGACGATTTGACCGAACACCCCGCCATCGCACACCGCCTGACCCACCGCCTGCTCGATATTACCCCGTTTTCCGCCGTACTGCCCCAAGCACCCGCCACAGACTCAGGCTGGCAAAACGCACAGCAAATCCGCCAAAGCGCGCTGCCCAAACCGTTAAGCAGCTGGCTGGCACAGCAAAATCTGCTTTGAAGGCCGTCTGAAACCCGCTTTGTCCGTTTGCGCACACGTAAGTCGGATTCTTGAATCCGACAGGCGTGGTCAGCCGGATATTGATTTCGCCCCTACCCGTTCACGGCAGCTGCCGGTCGGACTGTTCAATCCGCATAAAAGCGGCAATCGGATACCGGCATCCGGCCTATCCGTTCTCCCAAAAACGCCCCCGTTTTCACTTCACCACTCTGACAGTAGGTCGGATATTCATATCCGACACCTGCCGTGAACAGGCAGTTGTCAATCACACTCTGAAATCCGCAACCGACAACAGTCGGATACCCGATTCCAATATTCTGCCGGCCGGCCGCATTTTCAGACGGCCTGCCGTTTCAAGCCGCCCGCTTTTTCGCTACAATCCCTTCCATACTGCTTATTCTGCCGGAAAGAACGTTATGCGCGAACCCGCCCCCGCTTTACCGGATTTGTCCGCCCTGCGCCAATGGCTCAACGATTACCGGAACAGTCAGTCCCCCGACGACGCAAAGCTGCTGGAAACCGCACTCGCTCTGGCCGAAAATCATTATCCGCCCGATGCGCGCACCGAGGCGGGCGAGCCGCTGTTCAGCCACCTGCTGCATGCCGCACAAATCGTTGCCGGTCTCGATCTGCTGCCCGAAGCCGTGGCCGCCACCCTGCTGGCCGATCTGCCCGCCTATCTCGACAACTGGCACAGCATCCTGACCGAACAGTGCGGGCGGCAGACTGCCGAAATGGTGCGCGGTATCGACGAAGTGCAGAAACTCACCCACTTTGCCGATGTCGATAAACTCGACACGCCCGAAGAGCGCGCCGCCCAAGCGGAAGCCATGCGCAAAATGCTGCTGGCGATGGTGGGCGATATCCGCGTGGTCTTAATCAAACTCGCCCTGCGCACCCGCACCCTGCAATTCTGCAACACCCTGCCCGACAGCCCCGGAAAACGCGCCTTAGCCAAGCAGACGCTGGATATTTTCGCCCCGCTGGCCAACCGCTTGGGCGTATGGCAGCTCAAATGGCAGCTCGAAGATTTGGGTTTCCGCCACCACAACCCCGAAAAATACAGGGAAATCGCCCGTCTGCTCGACGAAAAACGCACCGAACGGCTCGAATACATCGATCATTTTCTCGCCACCCTGCGCGCCGAACTGGACAAATACCCGATCCGTTACGATGTGGCCGGCCGACCGAAACACATCTATTCCATCTACAAAAAGATGGTGAAAAAAAAGCTGGATTTCGACGGCCTCTACGACATCCGCGCGGTGCGCATTCTGGTAGACAGCATTCCCGAATGCTATACCACGCTGGGCATCGTACACAGCCTGTGGCAGCCGGTTCCCGGCGAATTTGACGACTATATCGCCAACCCCAAAGGCAACGGCTACAAAAGCCTGCACACTGTTATCGTCGGCCCGCAGGACAAAGGCGTGGAAGTGCAGATCCGCACTTTCGAGATGCACCAATTCAACGAATTCGGTGTCGCCGCCCACTGGCGTTACAAAGAAGGCGGCAAAGGCGACGCGGCCTACGAACAGAAAATCGCCTGGCTGCGCCAGCTTTTGGACTGGCGAGAAAATATGGCCGACAGCGGCAAAGAAGACTTGGCCGCAGCCTTCCAGACCGAGTTGTTCAACGACACAATCTATGTGCTGACCCCGCACGGCAAAGTTTTCTCCCTGCCTGCCGGTTCCACACCGATTGATTTTGCCTACGCGCTGCACAGCGATTTGGGCGACCGCTGCCGCGGTGCCAAAGTGGACGGCCAGATTGTGCCGCTTTCCACGCCGCTGGAAAACGGTCAGCGGGTGGAAATCATTGCGGCCAAAACCGGCAAACCGCCGGTCAACTGGCTGCACGAAGGCTGGGTCAAAAGCCCGCGCGCCATTGCCAAAATCCGCGCCCATATCCGCGCGCAGAATGCCGAGGCGGTACGTGAAAGCGGCAAACACCAGTTTGAAAAAGTCCTGGCTAAAATCAGCCCCCGCCCCAACCAGCAGGCTTTAAGCGAAAAACTGGGCTTTGCCGACATCGAACAGCTCTACACCGCCATCGGACAGGGCGACATCACGACCCGCGCGGTGCAAAAGGCCTGCGGCGCGCTCAGCGAACCCGCCCCGCCGCCGCTTAACGAAACCAGCATCGTCAAAAAATCCAAAATCGGCAGCAGTCAGGGCGGTATCCTGATTGACGGCGAAGGCGGCCTGATGACCACACTGGCCAAATGCTGCAAACCCGCCCCGCCCGACGACATCACAGGTTTCGTGACCCGCGAGCGCGGCATTTCCGTCCACCGCAGCAACTGCCCGTCGCTGCACCACCTCGCCCGCACCTCGCCCGACAAAGTCCTGCCCGCCGCTTGGGCCGACAGCGTTTCCGACCGGATTTTTGCCGTGGACATCGAAATCCGCGCCCAAGACCGCGCGGGGCTGCTGCGCGATGTGTCCGATGCGCTGGCGCGCCACAAAATCAATGTAACCGGCGTGCAGACCCAGTCGCGCGATCTGGAAGCCTGTATGCGCTTTACCCTTGAAGTCAAACAGGTCGGCGACCTGCCGCGCGTCTTGTTGGGCCTGAGCGAAGTCAAAGGCGTATCGAGCGTCAGCCGCCTGTAACGGAGGCCGTCTGAAAAACGGAATATGCAGAACGGCCGGACCGGGCAGGTGTCGGATAACGGTGGGACGGATAGCTGTATTCGATTTTCTTCTATCTGCTTGAACCGTCCGATCTGCCATTATGTCGGATTTGAAAATCCGACCTACTATTTATCCATTGATATCCGTGATGTTATATCCGTGATGGAATCATTGTGAACATCGGATTGAAGCCCGCCCGCCACAGCAGGCCGTCTGAATGGCAGAAATGCCTGCCTATCAGACAGGCAGAGAACGGATAACATACCGGCCGCCACCGTTTCAGACGGCCTGTTCCTTGATATTTGATTCTGAAAATGATATTGCCTTGATGACTGCCTTACTGATTACCGCCGCTCTGCTGTCGGCCGCCGCCCTGCTGGCCGATGCCGCCGTTTTCCTGCTGACCCGTACGCGCTGCTACCGCCGCGCCGAAGATGTGCCCGAATGCGATTTTATGCTGGTGCTGGGCACGGCCAAATACGTGGGCAGCCCGCCCGTTGCCAACCGCTATTACGGCAACCGCATCCGCGCGGCCGAAACCCTGTGGCGGCAGGGACGTATCGGGCAGATTATCGTCAGCGGCCACGGCCTCAACAACAGTGAAAGCGAAACCGCCCATATGCAGGCCGACCTGACCGCCGCCGGCATTCCGCCCGAAGCCGTCTGGCAGGACCGCGCGGGTTTCCGCACACTCGACAGCATTATCCGCTGCCACCGGGCGTTTCCCGATGCCCGCTTCTGCATCGTTTCCCAACCGTTCCACAACCGCCGCGCCCTGATTCAGGCACGCGCCGCCGGCATGAATGCCGTTGCCCTGCACGCAGAAGCACTGGGCTGGCGCAACGGCCCGCGCGTGATGGTGCGCGAACGCTTCGCCCGCCTGCGCCTGTGGTACGATCTGATAACCCGCACCCGACCCTCCGCCACGCTGGAACAGGAGCCGCTGCGGCAGATGCACGGTACCGCCCGCCATTGACCGGCACGGCGCAGCACGCAGGCCGTCTGAAAACCATGTTTTGCCCGCAGCAGCGGGAAAATAAACCGCATTCAGACGGCCCGGCGGTTTCCCTAAACCGTCAAACGGGTTAATATATAAACAAATAAATCTGCGGCCGCCATACCCGGCGGCCATACCGTTCCGAGGACTCCGTCATGAAACCGTACCCGATTTCCGCCCTGCTCTGCACTCTGCTGCTGGCCGCATGCCAACCGAACCCCGCACCCGCCCCGGCCGCGCCTGCCGCCTCCGATACAGCCGCAGCCTCCGCCACACCGGATACTTCCGGCTTCTACGGCACCGACATCCGCCGGGACGACATCGGCGGCGATTTCACGCTGACCGGCGGCGACGGCAAACCGTTCAGCCTCAGCAGTCTGAAAGGAAAAGTCGTCCTGCTGACCTTCGGCTACACCAACTGCCCCGACGTCTGCCCGACCAGCCTGGTTACATACAACGATGTTTTGCGCCAATTGGGCGGACAGGCAGAAGACGTGGCGGTGGTGATGGTCAGCGTCGATCCCGAACGCGACACGCCCGAAATCACCGGCCGCTACGCCGCCCAGTTCAACCCCGGCTTTATCGGTTTGAGCTCGGCCGACGCGCAAAACATTGCACAAGTCAAACAGCAATACCGCGTGGTTTCCGCCAAAGCCGCCCCGACCGGCGATAATCTTTATCTGGTCGACCACACCGCAGGCACATTCGTTATCGACAAAGCGGGCGAAACCGTCCTGTTCGAACCCTACGGAAAAACCGCAACCGAGATCGCCGCCGATGTGAAAATCTTGTTACAATAAAACGTCCCACACCACAGGCCGTCTGCATTCAGACGGCCTATTTCAGAAAGTCTGCCCATGTCCGAGCACAGTCTCACCATCGCACTCTCCAAAGGGCGCATCTTTGAAGAAACTCTGCCGCTGCTGGCTGCCGCCGGCATCGAGCCTGCCGAAAACCCCGAACAGTCGCGCAAGCTGATTATCGGTACCAACCGTACCCATATCCGCCTCGTCATCGTGCGCGCCACCGATGTCCCCACCTACGTCCAATACGGCGCAGCCGATTTCGGCATTGCGGGCAAAGACGTGCTGACCGAACACGGCGGCGAAGGCCTTTATCAGCCTTTGGATCTGCAAATCGCCCGCTGCCGCATGATGGTAGCCGTCCCCGAAGGATTCGATTACGCACGCGCGTCCCAACCGGGCAAACGCCTGCGCATCGCCACCAAATACCCCGACATCGCCGCCCGACACTTTGCCGCCAAAGGCGTACACGTGGACATCATCAAACTCTACGGCTCGATGGAACTCGCCCCTTTGGTCGGCCTGTCCGATGCCATTGTCGATTTGGTTTCTACCGGCAACACATTGAAAGCCAACAAGCTGCAAGCCGTCGAGCACATCAGCGACATTTCCAGCCGCTTAGTGGTCAATAAAGCCGCACTGAAAGTCAAATACGCCGCCATACAGCCGATTATCGACGCTTTTTCACACGCCGCCACGGCCGACGACCAACCCCCGAATATCTGAGGAGAACGAAATTATGAAGCACCTGCTGATCGAACTGACCCAAACCCAAGCCGCCGATTTGAACAAAATCCACGAACAAGACTGCTGTGTCTGGCTGTTCGTCCCCGCAGGCCGCGACAGCCTGCCGCTGGATTTGGCCGAAAGCCTGTGCCGCTTCGGCAGCCGGGTTCAGTTTATCCGCATGGCACACAAAAGCCGCGACAGCCTGGGCTTTTATTTCAGCTTCTACATCGGCCGCATCACATTGGAAGATCCGGCCGCCCAAATCATCATTCTTTCCCAAGACGAAGGGTTCGACCCGCTGTTGCAGCACATCGGCCAAAGCGGACTGGCCGACCACACCCTGCGCCTGAACCAAATCGGCGGCAAAGCGGCCGCACCGCTGCACCAACCCGAAACACCGCCCGAAAAGGCCGCACCGGAAAACGACCCGCCCGATCCGCTGGCACAAAAACATTTCGAACTGTGCCTGAAAAAAAGCATCGCCGGACTGGCCGCCGCCGACACGCGCCCTGCCGACAGCGACGGTTTGGCCAAACTGCTGAAAAAAATCCTGACCGCCGATGCCCGCCGTCTTTCCAAAGACAAACGCAAAGCCCTGCTGCAAGATATTCAGAACCGTCTGTTCGAACTGGGCTTTGTCCGCGACGGCCATTCAGACGGCCTGACCTACCGGCTGCACGCCGCCGATCTGGAAGCACGCCTGACCGATGCCGTCCGCCGCTGCAAACCGCGCAACAAAAACGCCCTGTTCACCCTGATCCGCAGCCACGCCGAACCGCTGCTGCAACACAGTTGGAGCGAACAGATTGCCTACGACATCTGCCGCCGCCTGGCCGATGCGGGCCTGCTCAACCTGCACGGCCAGCGTGTGCTGTATCCCGTCGCGCCTGCTGCCGAAGCACAAATAACCGAAATCCCCGCGCCGTCCGGCCGGACCGCGCCCGTTTCAGACGGCCTCACACCGGCCGCCGCCAAAGCACTGGCCACCCTGCGCAAAATCCACCGCACCAAACCGCGCCAATACGATAAACTGATTAACTCGCTGGTGCAGTGGCTGCGCAGCAGCGAAGACGAAGCCCGTGCCGCTGCGGCCGAACTGCTGGCAGCGGGCTACATCCGGCAAGAAGATCACGGCGGTATCGCCTACACGCTGTAAACCGCGCCCCTTTAATATTATTTTACCGGCCGCGAAACCCCGCCCGTTCAGACGGCCTGCCAACCACCGCAAACCACACCATGAAACATCTCGACACCCGCTCCCCCGATTTCCAAACCGAACTCGAAGCCCTTTTGGCCTTTGAAACCGCGCAAGACCCGAAAACCGAACAGATTGTTGCCGACATCTGCGCCGATGTGCGCCGACGGGGCGACGCGGCCCTGATCGAATACACCAACCGTTTCGACGGCACGGCGGCACACAACATGGCCGATTTGATGCTGGATCAAAACGATTTGCAGGCCGCATTCGGCCGCCTGCCCGCCGATATTCAGACGGCCTTGAAAACCGCCGCCGCCCGCGTGGAAAGCTACCACCGCCGCCAAAAACTCGAATCCTGGCACTATACCGACGAAGACGGTACGCTCCTGGGCCAGAAAATCACCCCGCTCGACCGAGTAGGCATTTACGTTCCCGGCGGCAAAGCGGCCTACCCCAGCAGCGTAATCATGAACGCCATGCCCGCCCATGTGGCCGGTGTAGGCGAAATCATCATGGTCGTGCCGACACCGCGCGGCGAACGCAACGATATTGTGCTGGCGGCCGCCTATGCGGCGGGCGTAACCCGTGTTTTCACTATCGGCGGCGCGCAAGCCGTCGCCGCGCTGGCCTACGGCACCGAAACCGTCCCGCAGGTCGATAAAATCACCGGCCCGGGCAATGCCTTTGTAGCCGCCGCCAAACGCCGCGTCTTCGGCGTGGTAGGCATCGACATGGTCGCCGGGCCGTCTGAAATTCTCGTGATTGCCGACGGCACCACGCCTGCCGAATGGGTGGCAATGGATTTGTTCAGTCAGGCCGAACACGACGAAATCGCCCAAGCGGTTTTAATCGCCACCTCCCAAACCTATCTGGACGACGTTCAAACCGCGATGGACAGACTGATGGCCGAGATGCCGCGCCGCGACATCATCGAAGCCTCACTCGCCAACCGCGGGGCGTTCATTTTGGCACGCGATTTGGACGAAGCCTGCGCCATCGCCAACTTTATCGCGCCCGAACATTTGGAACTGTCCGTCGAAAACCCGCAGCAGTGGGCGGAAAAAATCCGCCATGCCGGCGCTGTCTTTATGGGACGCTACACCAGCGAAAGCCTCGGCGACTACTGCGCCGGCCCCAACCATGTCCTGCCCACCAGCCGCACCGCCCGCTTCTCCTCCCCCTTGGGCACATACGATTTCCAAAAACGGTCGAGCCTGATCCAAGTGTCCGAAACCGGTGCACAGATACTCGGCCAAACCGCCAGCATTCTGGCACACGGCGAAGGCCTGACCGCCCACGCCCGCGCAGCAGAAATGCGCCTGAACGGTTCGAAGGGAAAATAGCCCGCCCAAAACACACCGACACCGCTCAAACCCGCCAGTTATCGGTTTGAGCGGTGCCGGTGTCGGATGGGAATCCGGCCTGCCTTGGAAAAAACGACGGTTGAAGAAGCGGTTTCCCAGTTAAACGCTGCCTGTGCAGATATGGCCTGGTGGTACAGCCGGTCGCCGCAAGCCATCGATCATCTGACTTTGGACGATTTTGCTGCCTTTCAAAAAGAAGCAACCCGCCAAATGAAGGCGGGTTTCAGACAAGGTATTTAGTTTGATGCGGCGCGGAATTTGTGCCAAGTGAGCAGCCTGGAAACCGCGCTTGCGAGCAGAAAGCCTATACCCGCACAGAACGGCGATGCCAGACAGGCGGCGAACATACCGTCTGAAAGCAAATGGCGAAGGCTTCCGCTGAGAAAACCCGCTGCCTGTTTTCAGACGGCCTATCTGTGATGGTTTGTACGCGGCAAAAGTTCAATCCCGCGCGCTGATTTTGTCGGACTGCGCCACCTCGTGCGGATTGATGCGCTCCTCGTCTTCCTGCCCCAAACCCACCAGACGGCGCAGGCGGGTCATATAGGCATTCACGTCCAAACCGCGGCCGAACCGCTGCGCTTCCCATACCGTTTCGGCCAAAGCCTCAATCATTTCATGCTCGGCCGCCACCCAGTCATCATCGTGGCGTGCGCACAATTGGCGGTGCAGCGCGCGGATACCGGGCGGCTGGTCGATACCGGCCTGCTCCTGAACCGATAAATGCAGCGACAAATGCAGAAACGGATTTTCTTCACCGTCCTGCGGCGTCCATACCTTATCCAAATAGTCTTCAACGTGTTCGAGATAATGCGCATATTCCGGATGTGCCTCGATAATCCGCAAAGCCTTCTGCTGCAATGCGTCCAACCCCAAAGGCGCAAAACGCTGCCGCCAAACCGAGGCAAAAAAACGGCGCACATCGTGCGTATTGACATCGTACATGCTGCACTATTCTCCAAAATGGCTTTCCCACCGTGCCGACACGCAGCATCGGTTGGATAAGCTGTGTTTTCTTACGGGTCTAACCCTTTTCGGGCGGTCAGACGGCTGCGATAAGGGCGATACAGACAAATCGCCATAGTCAGCCGTCCCTCGATTTTGCCGTTTTAACGGTTTCGGCGCACAATATGTCCTATCTGACGGTCAAGCGGCAATCGGTGCAGACTGCCCCGTTGCCTCAAAGCCGATTCAGACGGCCATTATAACAAAGGCCGTCTGAAAACGTTTCCCGCCAACGCCCCGAAACGCGCAAAGCACTATCCCCTTAACCGAGAATCGGCTATAATCTGCGATTCCTATCTGGGGGCGATCTTGGTTTCGACGGGGGTTGCGAAGCAGATGCGGGCATACCGGGGTCTCAGAAGCCCGTTAAACACTGAACGAAAATAGTCGCAAACGACGAAAACTACGCACTGGCCGCCTAAGGCCTGCCGTTGCAGCAGTTGGTCAATGGGCTGTGTAGCGCAAGCTACCGCAACGTCATTTTACATTGACTGGTTTCCTGTCGGGTTACTTGGCAGGAAATAAGATTTAAGGTAACTGGTTTCCCGAAAGCCTGTTGGTCGGCGCGAGGGAAATAAGATTTCAAATAGACGCAACTAAGTATGTAGAACGCTTTGTAGAGGACTTTCGGACGGGGGTTCGATTCCCCCCGCCTCCACCAGAATTTCTACCGGCTTGCCGATAAAAACCCAACCCCTGAAACGAATTGATTTCAGGGGTTTGGTTTTGCCCTACGCCGTGGCAGCCTCCTCCATCTATCGAGAATATCCGCCTGATCGGCTGCGGATATGGCAACTGTGTCAGTTGAGCGGACATAAGCCGGCTATTCTTGCGAATCCGCATTCGCCTTCCGCACCATTTTATTGATGACGGACACGCCGCACCGGCCGAAAAAATCCGGCTGACAGCAAACAGTCAGGCCGTCTGAAAACGGCACTGCGGCTGCATACCCGTGCGTTTTCAGACGGCCTGACTCGTTTTTTCTTTAACGGTTGGCCGCTTTGGCTGCCGATGCGCCCAGACTGCGGGGACGGGCTTTGGCTGCCGGTGCCTTCATACCGCGTTCTTTGCGGACTTTGGCAATCATTTCATCTACTTTATCCAGATTCTGTTCCCAAGTGCCTTTAAAGCGCATTTGGTATTTGCCGCCCACGATAAAGGTCGGCGTGCTTTCGATATTGTGCTGCATGGTCAGATCCGCCATCATCTGTGCCTGTGCCGGATTGCTGAAACCGTTATAGGCGGCCGCCAGTTTTTTGCCGTCAAATGCGGTTTGTGCTTCGGCCCATTTTTTGAACGTATCGGCATCGGCCAGATTGATTTTCTGATTGTACACAGCTTCAAATACCGCTTGGGAGGCCTGCTTCTTCATGCCGGTGCTGTTTACGGCGGCGGCAATGCGCGCTAAGCCCATCATATCGGGCGACCATACCACATGAATCGGACGCAGATACGTATCAGAAGCCCAAGTACGTTCCCGTTTGAGCAGCACAGGGTTCAGATTGTAGCAGTGTACGCAGAAGTAACCGAAAAACTCGGCCACTTCGATTTTTTCGGGATTCTGCTGGGTCATCGGCTTGGCCAGCACGACATAATCTTCGCCCTCCACCAAAGCGGCCTGAGCGGGCAGGGCTGCTGCCAGCGCCAATACTGTTGTGAGGATTTTGCTGATTTTCATGGTTTTTCCTTATGGCTTATTTGGCCTGACGCGCAAAACTGTCGATACCGTTTTGCTGCAATTTCCGTTTGGTCTGTGCAGCCGCTTCGGCATTCAGACGGCCGGTCTGCACGCGGTACATGGTTTTGCCGTTGACTTCGGCTTTTACCACCGAAGCGCTCACCCCCAACATGGCCAGCTTGGCACGCTGGGTATCGGCCGCACCCTGATCGGCATAGGAACCGACCTGCAAAATCACGCGGCCTTGGGTGCTGCCTTCGCGCGGCGTCGCAGGTTGTGCGGATTTGCCCGCCTCACCGTTCAAAGCCGCCTGGGCTTTCTTGCGCTCGGCCTCTCTGGCACGGGCGGCTTCGCGCGCTTTGTCCACACTGCCGTTGTCCAAAATTTCCTCAGGCGTCGGTTTTGCCTGATCGCGCTTGGGCTCGGGCTGTTTTTTGGTTTCCTGCGGTTTGGCCGCAGGTTTTCCGTCAGGTTTGGCCGGTGTTTTCGGTATCGGAGCAGGTTTCGGCTCTTCCGGTTTCGATGCCGGAGGCGGCTCGGCCGGTGTCCCGTCGATCACGATTTCGGAAGCCGCACCGGTATCGGGAAGGACATCGGAAGCGGGGGAACTGCCTGGCGCAGTCGGCGGGGTCAGCACTTCGGTTGGCGGAGCCTCGCGCCGGATTTCCGGTTCTTTAAAATCGGTTCGGCGGTTTTGATTCAAAAAGAAAACCAAAGCGGCAATAATCAACGTAGCCAAAAGCAAGCCGAGAACAAAACCCGAAATGCCTTTGCCGTCTTGTTTGTGTCGGTTCATCGGAGAGTACCTTGTATCAATAGGAAAAGGCCGTCTGAAAAATACCGCTGCATGGCTGCGGACCAGAAGCACGACCCTGAACAGCCCGGCATTCTAACAAAAAAACTGTGCGGACGCGCTGTCCCTTTACAAAGCTCTGCGGAAACTTACGGCACGTAACACATGGGCGCGGCCGACCCGTTCATCGCCCGCCAAATCGGCCAATGTGCGCGCCACCCTCAAAATGCGGTGGTAGCTGCGCGCGGACAGCGACAGCTTTTCCAGCAGCCCGCTCAATGCCTGTGCGGCTTCGGGCTCAATCCGGGCAACGGTATCCAATTCGGCCACGCTCAATTGTGCGTTGGTTTTGCCTTGACGGGCATATTGGCGGTCGCGCGCGGCTTCCACCCGGATTTTGACTGCGGCACTCGCTTCACCCGGACGTGCCTGAGCCAGCTCGGCCGCCGGTAACGCAGGCACTTCAATCGTTAAATCGATACGGTCCAACAGCGGGCCGGAAATTTTGCTGCGGTAAGCCGCGATACGTTCGGGAGTACAGCGGCAGGGCTTGACCGGATGGCCGAAATAGCCGCACGGACAGGGGTTCATCGCGGCAACCAGTTGGAAACGCGCCGGAAATGTGGCCTGACGGGCAGCACGCGAAATATGGATTTCGCCGTTTTCCAGCGGCTCGCGCAATACTTCCAGCACTTTGCGGTCGAATTCGGGCAGCTCGTCGAGAAACAGCACGCCGTGATGCGCCAGGGAAATTTCGCCCGGGCGCGGGTCGGAACCGCCGCCGACCAAAGCCACCGCGCTGGCACTGTGGTGCGGGGCACGGAACGGCCGTTCTGTACTGTTGTCCTGCAAATGAAGCGGCAGCAGTGAGCGCAGTGCCCACACCGAAATCGTTTCTTCGTCGCTCAGCGGCGGCAGAATGCCCGGCAATCGTTGCGCCAGCATGGATTTCCCCGTACCGGGCGGGCCGACCATCAGCAGGCTGTGTCCGCCGGCTGCGGCAATTTCCAATGCCAGCCGCGCGGTATGCTGGCCTTTGACTTCGGCCAAATCGGGCAAAGGGCGGGATTCAGACGGCCTGATGCCGCCTGGTACCGCCTGCAACGGCGCGATACCGTTCAAATGGGCGGCCACTTCGCCCAGGCAGACCGCACCATATGCCGTCAAATCTTTCAGCAATGCCGTCTGTGCGGCATTTTCCGCCGGCAGGATAAAGGCGCGTTTGTCTTTCGCACCCTGCCAGGCCATAGCCAACGCGCCGCGTACCGGCCGCAGTGCACCGGACAGAGCCAGCTCGCCCGCCAGCTCATAATCTGCCAATTTGTCGGACAATACCTGACCCGATGCAGCCAAAATACCGACGGCAATCGGCAGATCGAAGCGGCCTGACTCCTTGGGCAGATCGGCCGGTGCCAGATTGACGGTAATTTTTTTCGCCGGCATTTCAAAGCCGCTCTGCACAATCGCCGCGCGCACGCGGTCGCGGCTTTCCTTCACTTCGGTATCCGGCAGGCCCACAATATTAAACTGCGGCAACCCGTTGGCCAAATGGACTTCCACTTCGACCAAAGGCGCGCTCATGCCGCTCAATGCGCGGCTGTACACCACCGCCCACGTCATGTTTCTTCCTCTCGTTATTTTTATTTTGTGCGGCGGATCCGCAGTTTTATGCCCCGTCCGTCCCTGCCGCCGTATCCGCTGCGGCCTGCTGCGGGCCGGCAGCTTCGATTTTGGCCAGGCGTGCTTCCAGCTCGGCCAGTTTGGTGCGGGTTTTAATCAAAACCTGCTGCTGGATGTCGAATTCTTCGCGCGTGACCAAATCCATGCGGGTAAATGCGCTGCCCAACATGGCTTTCACATTTTTCTCCACGTCTTTGGCCGGGCTGTTGGCCATGGCGTCGCCGATTTTGGCACTGACTTCTTCAAACAGTTTTTTACCGATCATGTTTATTGTTCCCGTAAATATCGATGCAGGCTGCAAAACGGCATTGTAGCCAAAAAAACTCAGGCCGTCTGAAAAATCCCGCCCCCGCCGGAATCTTTTTCACACCCGATCGGGCAGCCGCCAGTCGATGGCCGCCATCCCATGCCCGTGCAAATAAGCATTGGCGCGCGAAAACGGCCGGCTGCCGAAAAAACCCCGATAAGCCGACAGCGGCGAGGGGTGTGCCGAAGTCAGCACCAGATGGCGGGAACGGTCGATAAACGCGCCTTTCTTCTGTGCGTGGCTGCCCCATAACATAAACACCAAATGCTCGCGCTCCTCTGCCAAACGGCGGATAACCAGATCGGTAAACCGTGTCCAACCCAAATCGGCATGGGAATGCGCCTGCCCCGCCCGCACCGTCAGCACCGTATTGAGCAGCAGTACCCCCTGCTGTGCCCAGCTTTGCAGAAAACCGTGCGCCGGCACGGTAAAACCATCAATATCGTCTGCCAGCTCTTTGTAGATATTCAGCAGAGAAGGCGGAATCTGCACCCCCGGCCGCACCGAAAACGCCAAGCCGTGCGCCTGCCCCTCACCGTGATACGGATCCTGCCCCAGTATCACGACTTTGACCTGCGAGAACTCAACCGCCCGAAAAGCATTAAATACATCGGCAGCCGGCGGATAGATACGGATACCCTGCTGCCGCTCGCGGCGTACCGTGTCCAAAATCTGCCGGAAATACAGCTGTTCCTTTTCCGCCCCGAGGGCTTCCCGCCATGTCTGCATATTTCTTTTTTCCTTCCGGCCGCACAACGGCGTGCGGCATATTTTTCTCTTTACCGAATTAAACGGCTACTTTCCCGCCAAAACAAGATTTAACATTTAATTTAAAAATAAAATTCTGATTATTGATTATTTTTGGAATTTTATTGCTAAATAACGGCTTTTTTAATGATTTTTAACCTGAGCTGTTTATGCATCCCGTATTTTTTGTTAGGGTAAACAGACCGCAGGGCTGCAAACACATCAAAACGCTATCAATATTTCTGAAAAGGCCGTCTGAATATATCAAACTGCTGCATTTCAGACGGCCTGTTCCGGCTCTGCATTCAACGATGATTTGGAAAGGAAGTATTCATGAACCGAAAAGCCCTGCCGGGCAGTAACAGCGGGCTGAATCCGCCCGTGTTCTATATTTCGGCCGGCATTATCCTGCTGATCAGCCTGTTTGCCGTGCTGCTGCCCGAAGTTGCCGACCAGACATTCAAAGCCGTTCAGGCGGCCATTGTGGAAAATGCCAGCTGGTATTACGTCCTGACCGTCGCCATTATCCTGCTTTTTGCCGTGTATTTGGGTATGTCGCGTCTGGGCAACATCAAACTGGGGCCGGATCATGCCAAACCCGATTACAGCAATTTTTCCTGGTTTGCCATGCTGTTTTCCGCCGGCATGGGCATCGGTCTGATGTTTTTCGGCGTGGCCGAGCCGGTCATGCACTTTCTGACTCCGCCGCTGGGCGAAGGCGGCACGGTGGCTGCCGCACGCGAAGCCATGCGCCTGACTTTTTTCCATTGGGGGCTGCACGCTTGGAGCGTTTATGCTGTCGTCGCGCTGATTCTGGCTTTTTTTGCCTACCGCCACAACCTGCCGCTGACTCTGCGTTCGGCACTGTATCCCTTAATCGGCGATAAAATCTACGGCCCCATCGGCCATGCCGTCGATATTTTCGCCGTGGTCGGCACCCTGTTCGGTCTGGCTACCTCATTGGGCTACGGTGCATTGCAGGTCAATACCGGTCTGAACCATCTGTTTCCCGTCATTCCTGTCGGCACGGTCAGCCAAGTGGTGCTGATTGCCGTCATCTGCGCCCTGGCCACCGTATCCGTGGCTTCGGGCTTGGATAAAGGCGTGAAGTTCCTGTCCGAGCTCAATATGGGCATGGCGGTGGTACTGCTGCTGTTTGTCCTGCTGGCCGGTTCCACCGTCTTTCTGCTTCAAGCGTTTGTACAAAACGTCGGCTATTATCTGTCAAACATTGTCAGCATGACATTCAACCTGTATGCCTACCAGAAAACCGACTGGTTTGGCGGTTGGACCATTCTCTATTGGGGCTGGTGGATCAGTTGGGCTCCGTTTGTCGGCCTGTTTATCGCCCGCGTTTCGCGCGGCCGCACCATCCGTGAATTTGTTCTCGGCGTACTGTTCGTTCCCGCCGGTTTTACATTCTTCTGGATGACGGTATTCGGCAATTCCGCCATCGATATGATTTTCAACCAAGGCATCACATCACTGTCCGATGTCATTTCGGCCGACGTTTCGCTCGCACTGTTCGCCTTTTTGGAGCAACTGCCGTTTTCCACCGTCTTTATCTACATCGGTTTGGCGATGATTGTGGTGTTTTTCATTACCTCGGCCGATTCCGGCGCATTGGTGATGGATATGCTCTGTGCCTACGGGAAAGGCAGCAAAGGCCTGCGCTACCGTGTATTCTGGTCGGCCGGTGCGGGTGTCGTGGCCGTGGCACTGCTGCTGGCCGGGGGACTGGGCGCACTGCAAACCATGGCGATTGCCAGCGCACTGCCGTTTGTTACCGTTTTGATGATTGCCATGTACGGCCTGTTTAAAGCCCTCCGCATCGATGCGCAGAAACAGGAAATCCTCCAACAAAACCTCACTACCCCCCTGCCTGCACAGGGCAGCGGTGCTTGGCGCGAGCGCTTGCAGCTGATTATGGATTTTCCGAACCGGAAAACCGTGAGCCGCTTTGTCGACACCACCGTCAAACAGGCGTGCGAAGAAGTCGCTGCCGAACTGGGCCAGACCGGCGTCCGTGCCGAAGTCGCCCAACCCGAAGCAGGTTGGGTAACCCTGACTATCCACCATGGCGAGGAAATCGACTTTGTTTATCAGGTTTTCACCGCCAAACATATCCAGCCGGCATTCGTACAGGCAGACAATCCTGCCTCCGAAGATCAGGAATATTACCGCGCCGAGGTGCATCTGCGCGAAGGCGGTCAGGATTACGACATCATGGGTTGGAGCAAAGAAGGTGTCATCAACGACATAGTCAGCCAATATCACCGCCATATGCACTTTCTGCACCAATTGCGCTGAAACGGCTTTCTACCCCCTGCCGGACACCGGAAGCACCCGCTTCCGGTGTTTTTACAGGTCGGCACGATACGGCCAAATCGGCTAAAATCACACTACCCGATTACTTCCCCGATATAATGAGCAAACAAATTCTGATTATTTCCCCCAGCTGGATCGGCGACTGCGTGATGACCCAGCCGCTCTACCGCCGTCTGCACGAATTACATCCCGGCTGCGCGGTAGATGTCTTTGCCCCGAAATGGTCGATGGCCGTCTTCGAGCGTATGCCGCAAGTACGCCGCGTGCTGGAAAATCCGTTCGGACACGGCGCACTGGAATGGAAACGGCGCTGGCAGTGCGGACGGGAATTGGGCAAAAGCGGCTACGATCAGGTCATCGTCCTGCCCGGATCATTCAAATCGGCACTGATTGCCCGTGCCGGCGGCATCAGGCAGCGCACGGGCTATGTCGGCGAAATGCGTTATCCCCTGCTCAACGACATCCGCAAACTCGACAAAACCGCACTGCCCCTGATGGTGGACCGCTACACCGCACTGGCCTATCCCCCCAACGGCTTCAACGGTACTTCCGATTATCCCTCCCTGCACGTTCATGCGGCCGACGCCGCAGCGGCCTGTGCCAAACACGGCTTAAACCGCGACCGCCCGATTGCCGCCTTCTGCCCCGGTGCGGAATACGGCCCGGCCAAACGCTGGCCTGCCCGTCATTTTGCCGGACTGGCAAAACTGTATACCGCCCAAGGCTATCAGATCTGGCTGTTCGGCTCGCAAAAAGATTTTGCCGCTGCCGACACCATCAACCGCCTTTCAGACGGCCTGTGTGTCAATCTGTGCGGCCAAACCAGCTTGGCCGAAGCCATCGATCTCCTGTCGCTGGCCGAAACCGTTGTCTGCAACGACAGCGGGCTGATGCACCTGGCTGCCGCCCTCGGCTGCCGTGTGGTGGCCGTTTACGGTTCTTCCAGTCCGCACCACACCCCCCCCCTGAGCAGCCGCGCCGACATCGTCAGCCTGAACCTGCCGTGCAGCCCCTGTTTCAAACGCGAATGCCCGCTCGGGCATACCGCCTGCCTGAACGACATCACGCCGCAAACTGTCTGGCAGTATGCCCGCCCGCAACACGGCGGCTGACCCGGTGCTGCCGCGCTGCTATAATCCAACGCAATTTGCCATCAAACCATCTGCCGGAAATACAGAAAACCGCAAGAAAAATCCGCTTAAACAACCATCTGCCGCATTTCATGCCACTGCGGCCGGAGCCTGCCATGACCGACTTTATCCGCCTCGATGCACGCACGCTGCACGCTTCCACCATCAGCCTGCCCGGTTCGAAAAGCATCAGCAACCGCACCCTGCTGCTGGCCGCGCTGTCCGACAACAGCTGTGAAATTTCCTCGCTGCTCAAATCGGACGACACCGACCGCATGATTGAAGCCCTGATTACCTTGGGCGTGCAGATGGAATTTTCCGGAGAAGGCCGTCTGAAAGTCCACGGTTGCGGCGGCCGTTTTCCCAATCCGCACAGTGATTTGTTTCTCGGCAATGCAGGAACGGCCTTCCGCCCGCTGACAGCCGTTCTGGCTGTTTTGGGCGGCAGCCACCATCTGCACGGGGTACCGCGTATGCACGAGCGGCCGATCGGCGATTTGGTCGATGCCCTGCGCCATGCGGGCTGCCGTATCGATTATTTGGGCAACCCCGGCTACCCGCCGCTGCAAATCGGCAGCCACAGCGGCAGCGGTGCGCGCACGATTCCGGTCAAAGGCAATGTATCCAGCCAATTTCTGACCGCCCTCCTGATGGCTTTGCCGCTGACGGGCGAGGCCTGTGAGATTCATGTCGAAGGCGAACTGATTTCCAAGCCCTATATCGACATCACGCTCAATCTGATGGCGAAATTCGGCGTGCCGGTGGAAAACGAGCGGTATCAAATTTTCCGCCTGCCCGCGCACGCGCGCTACCATGCGCCCGAAAAACTGGCGGTAGAAGGCGATGCGTCCAGCGCGTCTTACTTTCTCGCGGCGGGGCTGCTGGCCGCCACGCCCGTGCGCGTAACCGGTTTGGGCAGAAACGCGATTCAGGGCGACGTGGCTTTTGCGCACGAATTGGAAAAAATCGGTGCCGATGTGGTGTGGGGCGACGATTTCATCGAAGTGGGCCGCTGCCCCGGGCAAAAAATCCTGCCTTTCGATTTGGACGCCAACCATATTCCCGATGCGGCGATGACGCTGGCCGTGGTCGCGCTGGCTGCCGGCGCACCCTGCACGCTGCGCAATATCGGCTCCTGGCGGGTGAAAGAAACCGACCGCATCGCCGCAATGGCGGCCGAGTTGCGCAAAGTGGGCGCGTTGGTGGAAGAAGAAGCCGAGGCCATACACATTACGCCGCCTGCCGCGCTGATTGCCGATGCGCGCATCGATACATACGACGACCACCGCATCGCCATGTGTTTTTCGCTGGTTTCCCTGCTGGGCGTACCCGTCGTCATCAATGACCCGAAATGCACGCACAAAACTTTCCCGACCTATTTCGATGTATTCGAATCCATGACAAAACGCTGAACTACCGCCGTCAGGCCGTCTGAAAACACCGGCCGCCCCCACACAGTAATACAGACACCTGTCCCGCAAGCAGACAGCCCGGCTTTCGCCGGGCTTTGAATAGAATGCCGCGTCTTTATTTGCGCACGGATTCGAGCAGCGCTTTTTCCACTTCGACCCGCATGGTGCGCTGCGGATTCACCACCTGCGATGCCACCAGATGACCGGCCAGAGATAAAAACATACCGGCCTGATTCAGGCTCAAAGTCGTATGATCGGTAATGAAGCGCGCCATCTGCTCCACCGCTTGCTGACAGGCGCGTTCCAGATTCTGATCCGAAGCCAGGCTGATATACAGCTGCTCCGTTTCGACAAACGGCAGCGGCAGGGAAACATCTTTCAACACTTCCACCACCACATCCACTTCCCCGCAGATTTCCAGCCCCGATCCCATCACTTCGCCATTGCCCATCACCGCATGCAGGTCGCCCAGCGCCAGCAGCGCACCCTCGACATTGACAGGCAGATAAACAATCGATCCCTCCGTGATTCGGAGCGTATCCAGATTGCCGCCGTGCCGGTCCGGCGTTCCCGTACTGATGCCCTCTCCCTCTGCGGCCGTCCCGATCACACCGACCATTTTGCGCAGCGGCAGCCTGATGCCCAAATAATCGGCCTCCGTGTCGGAAACCGTGCAAACCACCGTTTCCTCCTGCCCGACCAAACCGGCCAGCTGGCCGAGTCCCGGCGCGGCCACTACCACCCCCTGTTTGGCCACACGGATGGCCTGAATGGACACCTTCAAAATATCGCCGGGCTGTGCACCCTCGACAAAAAGCGGGCCGGTTGCCGGATTCACTTTGGAAAAATCAATGCCGCTGACCACATCCCGCGCACTCTTTACCGTATTGGAAAAACAGTCCAACGTCTCGAACGTTACCTTATCGCCGCTGACCGCCCTGGCCGCAGGCAGATGGGACGCACTCAGCGAAAAAATCGTGTGCTCCGAACCAATTCTCATTTTTTATCCTTTATTTATCCAAAAATATTTATCCAAAAAACACTTGCACGATCAACAGAAACAGGCATCAATCCGCGATGGCTTCTGCCGCCCTCTTCCCGCTGCAAACCAAGCGCGGTGCGCCCAGTATAGCGGAAACCGCGCATTTTCCGCATCTGCCGTTGTTACCGCCAACCCGGCAGAACAAGGCCGTCTGAAAACGCACAGAGACGTTTTCAAACGGCCTAGTGATACAGCACATGCTTGGACGCGGGCAATCCGGCTTTATTTTTTGGCGTAATCTTTGGGTTTCAGATTAACCGCATGGCCCTGGCTGACAATCCACTTGTCGTCCAGCCGCCACACACCCGCCGCATCTTCCACCCGCACATACCAGTGCTGGGTTTTCGGCAGTGTGCGGAAAGCGGCACTGTACAGCGCTTTATCGCCCGATACCGCCTGATCGACAGACAGTTCAACCGTCTGATCCTGTTCTTTTTTGGCCGGATGCAGAAAAACCAGCTTCAACGGCGTACTGCGGTCGAAATCGCCGCTGACAAACACTTTGGCACTATTGCTCTCAGGGCTGACCAGCACCTGTGCCGCCATATTGCGTTTCAGGGCTTCCCGGTCGCGCTTCAAGTTCAAATCGATGTATTTGCCTTCTTTGTAGTAGTCGTCGCTCACCAGATCCGCCATATTGGTTTTGGCAATGTAAAACGTACTCAAACCGGCCACCACCACAATCATCGGCCCGGCCATCAAAATCCACGGCCACGGTTCTTTATACCAAACTTTCGACTGTCTCTCGCTCATGAATGCTTATTCTCCGATAAAAGTGGCTTTTTCGCGGAACGTGCGGGTCTGCTGCGGCGTGTCGGCATCGGCGTAGGTAAAGGTAAACTCAATCGGGTGGCTGCCTTTATCGGCGTATTCGGGAATGGTGGATACCTGTACCGGCACGGTAAGGGTTTCGCCCGCCGGTACTCTGAGGCCGTCTGCGGGCAGGCCGGTCAGCGCGATTTCGTCAAAACCGCTGACGGCGGCCGTCAAAACACGGTCTTGCTCGCTGGTATTGATAATGCGCAGATTATAGGCGTTTTCCGTCCAACCCTGATTATTTTCCCGCACCATCACGCCGCGGTCCTTAATCACATCCACCGCCATGGTTTCGCGCAATATCACGCCGGCCAAAAAAGCAACAGCCGCCGCCAGCAGCACCGCACCATAACCCAATACGCGCGGTCGTGCCAAACGTTTTTTAATGTCCCTGTCCGCATATTCGTTTGCCAGTACGCCTTCGGTGGTATAGCGGATCAGGCCGCGCGGATAATTCATTTTGTCCATGATTTCATCGCAGGCATCGATACAGGCGGCACAGCCGATACACTGATATTGCAGGCCGTCGCGGATGTCGATGCCCACGGGGCATACCTGAACGCACATGGTGCAGTTGATGCAGTCGCCCAAGGCCGTCTCCCCGGGGCGCACGTTTTTCTTGCGCGCACCTCTCGGCTCGCCCCGTGCGGCATCATAGGAAATCACCAGCGTGTCTTTGTCGAACATCGCACTCTGAAAGCGCGCGTACGGACACATATGCAGGCACACCTGCTCGCGCATGATGTGGCCGAACAGCCAAGTAACAAAGCCGTAAAATACCGCCGTTCCCAATGCCCAGCCGCCGACCTGTCCCGCAAACAGGTCCGGCACCAATTCGCGAATCGGGTTGAACCAGCCGGCAAAGGTAATCCCCGTCCATGCGGCAACCAGGAAGATTAAGAGATATTTGACGGCCTTGATGCGGATTTTGCGCGCATTCCACGGCTCTTTATCCAGTTTCAGACGTTTGTTGCGGTCGCCCTCCACCAAATGATCAATCCACAGCATGATTTCGGTATAGACCGTTTGCGGGCAGGCATAGCCGCACCACAGACGGCCTGCTATCGTCGTCCACCAGAACAGGCCGAAAGCGCAAATCATCAGCAGCAGTGCCAGATAAATCAAATCGCCCATACCGAACGACAGGCCGAAAATAAAGAAGTTGCGGCCGGGAATGTCGAACAGCACGGCTTGGCGGCCGCTCCAATTGAACCACGGAATCACATAAAACACGAACTGGGTCGCCGCAATCGCCGCCACCCGCCAGTTGGCAAAACGGCCTTTGGCCATTTTCGGGTGAATACGCTTGCTGCTCTGATAAAGCGTAATGACCTGCTCTTTCGGTTCTTTCGGTGCCACAGTGCTCATCCGGTGTTCCTTAATGATTTTATTTTATTATCCGCGCCATTATACGCCGCTTTCCCCACCGCCGATATGCTTCAAATCAAACGGCTGCCACCCCGGAGTAAGGCCGTCTGAAAACCTGTTTTTCCGGCTGCCTGACGTTGCCCAAGCCGCTGTTTGGAGACACGGGACGCTGCCATAACAAAACATACCTTTACCGCTTAACGGCAAAGGTATGTTGGGAAGGACTGAAACCGCAATCTCTATCCGACAGTCCGGTTTTCAGACGGCCTTCGGGCAGATTGCCGCCAATCAGAGTACTTCAATCAGGCCGGCCGCACCCATGCCCGTACCGATACACATGGTAACCATGGCATAGCCGGTTTTGCCCTGTTGGCGCAGACCGTGAATGGCAGTGGCGGCACGAATGGCACCGGTGGCACCCAAAGGGTGGCCGAGCGCAATCGCGCCGCCGTTGGGATTCACCAGTTCGGTATCCAGATTCAAATCGCGGATCACGGCCAAAGCCTGCGCGGCAAAGGCTTCGTTCAGCTCAATCCATTTGATGTCGGCCAGTGATTTGCCGCTGGATTTCAAGACGGCAGGAATGGCTTCTTTCGGGCCGATGCCCATGATTTCGGGCGGCACGCCGCGTACAGCGAAACCTTCGTAGCGGGCAATCGGCGTGAGATTGTAGCGTTTGAGTACGTCTTCGCTGACCACCAGGAGCGCACCCGCGCCATCGGACATCTGCGACGCATTGCCTGCGGTGACGCTGCCTTGGGCGGCGAAGACGGGTTTCAACTTCGCCAAGCCTTCCAAAGAAGTGTCGGCACGCGGGCCTTCGTCGGTATCGCACAGTTTGCGGGTTTCTTTCGCTTCGCGGCTGTCCAAATCGGCCGTACGGTATACCGCTTCAATCGGCGTGATTTCGGCTTTGAATTTACCCTCGGCAATGGCCTTCAGGGCGCGGCGGTGGCTCTCGAACGCAAATGCGTCCTGATCTTCACGGCTCACATTCCACTGCTCGGCCACTTTTTCGGCAGTCAGACCCATGCCGTAGGCAATGCCGTAATTTTCTTCTTTGGCGAAAATTTCCGGATTGAGCGACACTTTGTTGCCCATCATCGGAATCATCGACATGCTTTCACTACCCGCCGCAATCACGGCTTCGGCCTCACCCGTACGGATACGGTCGGCAGCGATTTGCAGGGCGTTAATGCCCGATGAGCAATACCGGTTGATGGTGATGCCGCCCACGGTATTGGGCAGTCCGGCCAGCAGCGCGCCGATACGGGCAAAATTCATGCCTGCTTCGGCTTCGGGAAAGGCACAGCCGGCCACCACATCGTTAATCTCGGCCGGATCCAAACCCGGCGTTTGTGCCACAACGGCACGGATAACATGCGCCAGCATATCGTCGGGACGTGTGGTACGCAGCATACCGCGCGGTGCTTTGCCGATGGGGGTGCGGGTAGCGGCGACAATATAGGCTTCTCGTAATGATTTCACAATAACACTCCTGTTTATTGGCATTCGGTTCGGAAGGCCGTCTGAAAACACCGTGTTTTCGCTTATCCGTTCAGACAGCACCGGTTTCAGACGGCCTCAACGGCGGCAAAATCAGTTGCGCAACGGCTTGCCGGTGGAAAGCATATTTTCGATGCGTTCCAGCGTTTTCTCGTTTTGAAGCAGCTCGACAAATACTTTGCGCTCCAGATCCAGAATCCACTGCTCGTCCACCACCGTACCCGGATCGACATCGCCTCCGGTCATTACCCAAGCAATTTGGCTGCCGATGTGCATATCGTATTCGCTGATATAGCCGCCCTCTTTCATATTCAGCAGCTGGCCTTTGATGGATGCGGCTCCGCTGCGTCCGGCAACGGCGAATTTGGCCGGAATTTCGGGACGGAAGCCCGCTTCTGCCAATGCGCGTGCTTCGGACAGTGCGACATACAGCAGCTCGTGGCTGTTGAACACCACCACATCGCTCTCGCGCATAAAGCCCAACTCTTTGGCTTCCAGCGCACTGGTCGCCACTTTGGCCGTAGCAATGTTCATATAGCGGTCTTTGAGCGCGGCCAAAAGATCGCCTTGGCTGGCACGTGCGGCACGCAGGGCGAAATCTTTGGTACCGCCGCCTGCCGGAATCAGGCCGACGCCCACTTCCACCAAGCCGATATAGCTCTCCAACGCGGCCACAGTGCGGTTGCAGTGCATCAGGAATTCGCAGCCGCCGCCGAATGCAAAGCCCTGAACGGCAGCCACAGTCGGAACTTGGCTGTAACGCAGGCGCATGGCGGTGTCTTGGAACAGCTTGATCATGCCCTCGATAGCAGCAAAGTCGCCGGTGGCAAATTCGGGCATCATCGATTTCAGATCGGCACCCACGGAGAACGGTGCCTCGGGCGCGTAAAATACCAGTGCTTCAAACCGCTCTTCGGCCACATCCATGGCCTGATTGATGCCTTCCAGTACCGCACGGCTGATGGCGCGCATTTTGTTCAGGTTTTCCAACACCAGTACCTTGCCGTCCAAGGTATAGGCACGCACCACATCGGTTTCAAAAACGGTTTCGCCCAACGGTGCAAAGTTTTCGCCCCGCAATGCCGCCGGACGGATTTGCCGCCGGTAAACGTCCAATGCGGAACGCGGATCATAACGGCCGGTAGTAAAATTCAGACTGCCTTCACCGGTATGGAAAGCCTCCACGCCGTCAAGCCATGCGGGCAGTGCAGCACTGCTCATGGTTTTGCCCGCCGCAATGTCTTCGCGGATCCAGCCGGCCACCTGCTGTACACCGGCCGCCTGCCAGATTTCCAGCGGCCCTTCTTCCCAGCCGAAGCCGAAGCGGATGGCAAAATCGATGTCGCGCGCGTTGGCGGCAATACTGTCGGCCTGGCAGGCGATATAGTGGAAAGCGTCGCGGAACACTGCCCACAGAAACTGCGCCTGCGGATTCTCGCTTGCACGCAGCGCGGCCAGTTTTTTGTCCCAGTCTTTCTCTTTCAGAATATCGGTTACTTCGCTGTCGGCTTTTTGGTTTGACGGCACATATCCGCCCGTTGCCGGGTCGAACATCATGATGCGCTTGCCTTCTTTTTTGAAGATGCCGGCCTTCACTTTCGCCCCCACCGCACCGCTTTCAATCAGTTTTTTCAGCCAGTCGGGAATACCGAAAAACGCGTGCCACGGGTCTTGCGGCAAATGGTCTTCCATGGTTTTGGCCACATGGGCAAACGTATCCAGCCCGACCACGTCGGCCGTGCGGTAGGTGGCGGATTTGGCGCGCCCCAAACGTTTGCCGGTCAAATCGTCCACTACATCGAAGCGCAGGCCGAATTTTTCAGTGTTGTAGATGGTTGCCAGCATGGAGAATACGCCGATGCGGTTGCCGATAAAATTGGGCGTGTCTTTGGCGCGTACCACAGTCTTGCCCAATGTGCTGACCAGGAATTTTTCCAGATTGTCCAGATACTGCGGATCGGTAGCCTCAGTCGGAATCAGTTCCACCAGCTGCATATAGCGCGGCGGATTGAAGAAATGGACACCGCAGAAGCGGTTTTTCAGATCAGCCGGAAATTTGCCGCTCAGTGTTTCGACGGACAAACCCGACGTATTGGTGGCAAAAATAGTATGCGGACCCAAATGCGGGGCAACTTTGGCATAAAGGCTTTCCTTGATGTCCAAACGCTCGGCCACCGCTTCAATTACCAAATCGCAATCGGCCAGCTTGGCCAAATCGTCGTCATAGTTGGCCGCCTCGATATAGTGGGCGGCGTTTTGATCGGCCAATGGTGCAGGATTCTGCTTTTTCAGCGCGGCAAGCGCTTTGTCGACGATGCCGTTTTTTGCCCCCTCTTTGGCAGACAGGTCAAACAATACGGTAGGCACCCGGGCATTGGCCAGATGGGCGGCAATCTGCGCCCCCATCACACCGGCACCCAAGACGGCTGCTTTACGGATGACGAAGTTTTTCGCACTCATGTTTACCTCTTTCTCTTGAATAACCGTTTTTCAGACGGCCTTTCTCTGCCGTGTGCGGCATGAGGCCGCCTGAAAAGCGGGGTTGGTATAAATCGGCACTGCCGCACAGACGGTTCGGACACCGGCCGTCGGCCGTTACAGCAAACAGGGGTTAGAACACATGGCGTTGCAGCAACTGCTCATCGTGCTGTTCCAACTGCATATCGAAGTCGTCCACCATAATGACTTCGCGTTTGAGCTTGCGGGCACGGGTAACCGAATCGAAATCGTCTTGACTGATCACACCTTTATCCAGAGCTTCCTGCAATTGGGTCAGCTGGCTCAATGCGCTGAATTCGCCCTTGCGCGCCATGCTGCGCAGCTTCTTCTCCACCGGCTCTGCCGCGATGACCGCCGCATGTGCCGGTGCCAGTACGCCGACCGGTTCGGCCGGATCCTGCGGTACATACATATACTTGGTCAGGCGTGCCAGCATCTCGCCGTTTTTCATCATTTCGCGCGCCACTTGGGTACCCAGCTTATCGGCAGGCGGTTTGAGATTATGACCGGCAGGCATGGCCAATACGCGCAACACCCATGCCAACGGACGCGAAGGCAGGTTTTTCAGCAGTCCGTCCATCGCCGTTTGTGCGTCGTACAATGCCTGCTCGACGGCATACTGCATCACGGCCTCATCTTCTTTGGGACTGCCTTGGCTTTCAAAACGTTTCAGTACCGCGCTGGCGATATACAGATTGGACAATATGTCGCCCAAACGTGCCGACAGTTTTTCCTTGAACTTCAAGCTGCCGCCCAAACTGAACATGCTCATATCGGCCAGCAGCGCGAAGTTGGCGGCCAAGCGGGTCATACGGCGGTAGTATTTGGCCTGCGGGCCGCCGGGCACGGCAGTAACGAATGCGCCGTTGGTCAGACCCAGCCAGAAGCTGCGTGCCACATTGGACGCAATGGCATGGACATGAGCACCAAAGGCTTTGTCGAATGCAGCTTTGTCATTGTTCATGGCCGCACGGATTTCCGTCAATACAAACGGGTGGCAGCGGAATGCGCCTTGCCCGAAAATCATCATGCTGCGGGTCAGAATATTGGCACCCTCGACCGTAATACCGACCGGCACAGTCTGATACGCGCCCACCAGATAATTGCGCGGCCCCTGCACGACAGTACGCCCGCCGTGAATGTCCATCGCATCATTGATGGTTTTACGCATACGCTCGGTATTGTGGTATTTCAAAATAGCCGAAATCACACTCGGTTTTTCACCGCTGTCCAAGGCGGTCAAGGCCAAATCCTGCGATGCCTCCATCTGATAAGTGTACGCACCGATGCGCGCCAAGGCTTCATCCACACCTTCAAAGAAACCGATCGGCAGGCCGAATTGGTCGCGGATACGGGCATACAGCGAAGTGGTATAACTGGTTGCTTTGCCTGCGGCAACCGAATTGGCCGGCAGGGAAATGCAGCGGCCGACAGACAGACATTCCACCAGCATCTGCCAGCCTTTGCCTGCATATTCCACGCCGCCGATGATGTAGTCCAGCGGGATAAAGACATCGCGTCCCCACGTCGGGCCGTTCATAAACACGCTGCCGGTCGGATAATGGCGGCGGCCGATCTGCACGCCTTCAAATTCCGCAGGAACCAGCGCGCAGGTAATACCGATGTCTTTTTTACCGCCCAGCAGACCGTCAGGGTCGTACAGCTTGAAAGCCAAGCCCAAAACGGTGGCCACCGGCGCCAGCGTAATCCAGCGTTTTTCCCAAGATACGCGGATACCCAGCACATCTTCATGCCGCTCGCCCGTACGCGGATCCGTATAGCTGCCGCGCGCAACGACACCATAATCGGGAATACTGCCCGCATCGGAACCGGCATGGGGGCTGGTCAGCGCAAAACACGGAATTTCCTCGCCTTTGGCCAAACGCGGCAGATAGTAATTTTTCTGCTCTTCCGTACCGTAGTGCTGTAAGAGTTCGCCCGGGCCCAAGGAGTTCGGCACCATCACAGTCACTGCGGCCGAACCGCTGCGGGTACCGACTTTCATGACCACTTTGGCGTGGGCATAATTGGAAAATTCCAAGCCGCCGTACTGCTTCTTGATAATCATGCCCAAGAAGCCTTTGTCTTTGATGAACTGCCATGCTTCCGGCGACAGATCTTTGCGCTTGTGGGTAATTTCCCAATCATCGAGCATGGCACACAGTTCTTCCACCGGCCCGTCCAAAAACGCCTGTTCTTCTTCGGACAGACGGCTCATCTGGTAGCCTTGGAGCTTTTTGAAATCGGGTTTGCCTGAAAACAGCTCGCCGTCCCACCACACCGTACCGGCATCAATCGCAGCCTGCTCGGTTTCCGACATCGGCGGCATCACTTTTTTGAATACGGTAAAAATACGCTCATTCACCGCGCGGCGTACCGGCGGAATACAGCACAGGACAAAGACCGCCGCAGGCAGAATCAGCCAGAACCAGGACGCACCGCCCGCCAGCAGCGCCACTACCGCACTCAATACCACCGCCCAAGCCGGGGCGCGCCAATACAGCGCCGCACCGACCAACAGCACAAACAACAAGAAACCGAACATTTCTGTTTTCCCTCTCTTCGCTTTGATTTTGACGACGGCGGTTGCCCGCCCCCAGGAAACGACCGCACCGCCAACGGTGCAAGTTGCATGAAATATACTATACCCGATGGCGTATTTTCCAGCTTGTACCGCGTTTTTTTTCGTGTCTTTGCTCTATCCGAATCGGTTATTTTTAAAGCAGAAACCGCCCCTCCTACAACAAACTACACATCAGGCCGCCTGAAACCGGCCGGCCGCTTTTTCATACGGCCTTCGGAATAGAAATCTCTCTGTATCTTTCATGCCGGTATGGCAGCATCGGCCGCACGAAGGCCGTCTGAAAACAGGACTGCCGCCACCGCTTATAACCCAAACGCATTAGCAAACAACCAAGCATTCTTTTTGTTTGTCCGCCGCCTGATTTACAGTCTGCTTCTGATTTCCGACCGCATGAAAGTATCCACCATGTTCAAACATTTCTCCCTTGCGGCCGCAGCCGCCCTCGCTCTGGCTGCCTGCTCGCCGAAAAACGACACGGCATCCGCCGCTTCCGCTCCGGCCGCTGCCGGCGGCGTCAAACTGCTCAACGTTTCCTACGATGTGGCGCGCGACTTTTATAAAGACTACAACCCGCTGTTTGTGGCCGAATATCAAAAACAGAATAATGCAGACATCACCGTCCAGCAATCGCACGGCGGTTCGAGCAAACAGGCTTTGGCTGTCGCCAACGGACTGCAGGCCGATGTCGTTACCATGAATCAGGGTTCGGACATCGACCTGCTGGCCAAGCGCGGCCTGCTGCGTGCCGACTGGCAGAGCGCCTTCCCCAATAACGCCGTCCCCTTTACCAGCACCACCGTTTTCCTTGTCCGCAAAGGCAATCCGAAAAATATCCGCGACTGGAACGATTTGGCGGACAATGATGTCAAAATCGTTCTGTCCAACCCGAAAGTAACCGGCAACGGCCGCTACGCCTTTCTCGGGGCATACGGCTACGCACTGAAAGCGAACGGCAATGATGAAGCCAAAGCGCGCGATTATGTCGGCCGCTTCCTCGGCAATGTGGAAGTGTTTGAAAACGGCGGCCGTGCCGCAACCACCACATTCGTCCAGCGCAATATCGGCGATGTGCTGGTTACGTTTGAAAACGAAGCGCATCTGTCGGCACAGCAATACGAGCCGGGTGCATTTGAAATTGTGTATCCGAAATATTCCGTGCGCATGGAAAGCCCGGTCGCCGTAGTGGACAGTGTGGTAGATAAACGCGGCACCCGCGAAGCGGCCACTGCCTACCTGCAAAACCTGTGGAGCAGAGAAGCGCAGGAGTTGGGCGCAAAACTGTTCCTGCGCCCCGCCGACGAAAGTGTACTGGCAGCCCATGCCGACACTCTGCCGCCGGTGGAAACGTTCCGCCCCACCGACGTTTTCGGTTCATGGGACGACATCATGCCGAAATTCTTTGCCGACGGCGGCCTGTTCGACCAACTCGCTTCGCCCGCCGCAAAAGCCAAAATCAAATAGTCTGCCCCATATGCACACAGGCCGTTTTCAGACGGCCTGTTCTGTATTTCGCGCCCGCCCTGCACAGCATGTTAAAATCCTTTCCTTTTGACACGGCTCCGCCCGGACTGTTTATGGACAACACAGCACAAAACATCATCGTCGGCCTCTCCGGCGGCGTCGATTCTTCCGTTACCGCCGCCCTGCTCAAACAGCAGGGACATGCCGTCAGCGGCGTATTCATGCAGAACTGGGAAGACGACGACACCGACGAATATTGCAGCATCAAACAGGACTCTTTCGATGCCATCGCCGTGGCCGATATGCTGGACATCGACATCGACATCGTCAATTTCGCCGCCCAATACAAAGACAAAGTTTTCGCCTACTTCCTGCGCGAATACCGTGCCGGACGCACGCCGAACCCCGATGTGCTGTGCAACGCCGAAATCAAGTTCAAATGCTTTCTCGACTATGCCCTCGAACGGGGAGCCGACGTGATTGCCACCGGCCACTACGCGCGCAAAGCCGTGCACGACGGCCGCCACCTGCTGCTCAAAGGCCTTGATGCCAACAAAGACCAAAGCTATTTTCTCTACCGTTTGCAGCCGCACCAGCTCGAACGTGCCGTTTTCCCCTTGGGCAGTTTGGAAAAACCCGCCGTGCGCCGCATCGCCGCCGACCTCCGCCTGCCCACCGCCGCCAAAAAAGACAGCACCGGCATCTGCTTTATCGGCGAACGCCCCTTCCGCGCCTTTCTCCAACAATACCTGCCCACCGACAACGGCAAGATGGTCACACCCGAAGGCAAAACCGTCGGCAGCCATCTGGGCCTGATGTTCTACACCATCGGCCAGCGCAAAGGCTTGGGCATAGGCGGCGCGGGCGAACCTTGGTTTGTCGCAGGCAAAGATTTGCACGCAAACCGCTTAATCGTGGTGCAGGGACACGGCCACCCCCTGCTCTACACCGACAGCCTCATCATGGACGATTTGAGCTGGACGCTCCCGCAACGCCCGCCCGAAGGCCGCTACACCTGCAAAACCCGCTACCGTATGGCCGATGCGCCGTGCGAACTGCGCTATCGGGACGGCACGACGGCGGAATTGTTATTTGACGAACCGCAGTGGGCAGTTACCCCCGGCCAGTCGGCAGTACTCTACGACGGAGATGTCTGCCTGGGCGGCGGCATCATTACCGCCACCGACAAACCCGTTATTACCGCCTGACCGTGCAGACCGTCTGAAAACCGCACCGGCATATTTTCAGACGGCCTTCTTCGATTAAAGTGATTGCTCGAACAAAAATATCCCAAACCGCGAAAAAAATCAGTTATATTCCGATAAGTCTGCACATTCTGCACCGAATAACAACAAGCCGAACATGTTCTTATTTTTAAGGAGGAGTCATGGAAAAAGTCTGGCTGCAAAGCTATCAGGAAGGCGTACGCCCCGAAATCGACGTGCGCGAATACACATCCATTGTCGATGTTTTTGAAAAAAGCGTCGCCCGCTTCAAAGACAAGCCCGCCTTTATCAGCATGGATAAAGCGCTCAGCTTCAACGAAATCGAGCAATACTCGCGCCAGTTTGCCTCATACCTGCAAAACCATCTCAAACTGGCCAAAGGCGACCGTGTCGCCGTCATGATGCCCAACCTGCTGCAATACCCGGTTGCCCTGTTCGGCATTCTGCGTGCCGGTCTGATTGTGGTCAATGTCAACCCGCTCTACACCCCGCGCGAGCTGGAACACCAGCTCAACGACAGCGGGGCCTCCACCATCGTGGTACTGGAAAACTTTGCCGGCACGCTGGAATCGGTAGTGGCGCGCACGCCAGTCAAAAACATCATCGTCGCCAGCATCGGCGATATGCTGGGCGGGCTCAAAGGCTGGATTACCAACCTTGTGGTACGCAAAGTGAAAAAAATGGTACCCGAATACCGCCTGCCCGGTTCGGTTACATTCAAACAGGCACTCGCCTCAGGTTCCGGCCACACACTGCGCCCTGTCGACATCACACTGGAAGATACCGCGTTTCTGCAATACACCGGCGGCACCACCGGTGTATCCAAAGGTGCCATACTGACCCACGGCAATATCTGTGCCAATATCCTGCAAGGGCGCGAATGGATACGATCGAGCCTGCGTCCGGCCGAAGAAGTGGCTGTGGCCGCCCTGCCGCTCTACCACATCTTCGCGCTGACCGTAAACACCATGATTCTGATGGAAATCGGCACAACGGCCGTACTCATTGCCAATCCGCGCGACCTGCCTGCCTTAATCAAAGACATCGACAAACACAAAGTTACCGTTTTCATCGGCCTGAATACCCTGTTCAACGCCTTGGTAAACAACGAAGCCTTCCGCAAACTCGACTTCTCGAACTGGCGGCTGACCTTGGGCGGCGGCATGGCCACCCAAAAAGCGGTAGCCGACAAATGGCAGCAGATTACCGGCCTGCCCGTGGTCGAGGCCTACGGCCTGACCGAAGCCAGTCCCGGCGTGAGCATCAACCCGCTCAATATTACCGGCTATACCGGTACCATCGGCCTGCCGATTTCCAACACGGAAGCCCAACTGCGCGATGCCGAAGGCAAAGCAGTCCCTGCGGGACAGCCCGGCGAATTGTGGATACGCGGCCCGCAAGTCATGAAAGGCTATTGGAACCGTCCCGATGAAACCGCCAAAGTACTCGACAGCGAAGGCTGGCTGGCCACCGGCGACATCGCCGTTATCGACGAAAAAGGCTGGATCAAGCTGGTGGACCGTAAAAAAGACATGATTGTCGTATCGGGTTTCAACGTGTACCCCAACGAAATCGAAGAAGTCATCGTCCAACATCCGAAAGTTCTCGAAGCAGCCTGTATCGGCGTACCGAGCGATAAAACCGGCGAGGCCTTGAAACTCTTTGTGGTGAAAAGCGACGAGAGCCTGACCGCCGACGAACTGATCGCCTTTGCCCGCACCGAGCTGACCGGCTACAAAGTGCCCAAGCAGATCGAGTTCCGCGACGAACTGCCCAAATCCAATGTAGGCAAAATCCTGCGCCGCGAGTTGCGCGATACAGACAGCCGATAACTGAAACCGACATCAAAGGCGCATCCGGCGCCTTTTTTTCCGCCTGGCACCAACCAATCCGCACCGGTCCATACGGCAGATTCTGCGGCTCCGAAGCACTTTCTGCTGCGGAAAACACCTGTCCTGACGCACCGTACAGGCATTCAGGCCGTCTGAAATTCCCCACCGGCTCTGTTTTCAGACGGCCTAACAAGCCTGACACAGCAACCTTACTCCCGCAAAAAAAAACGGCCGATGCACTCCGCCCGCCGGCACTTTGTCCTCAAAGCATCAATCCGCACGCCGCCACATCAGAACCGAACCTGCCGTTCCTGCATCAATCAGCCCCCTCTGCCTGTTTTATATCCGCCGCAACCAAATTTTCTATCCGCCAAAACACCACCCACCCCCCCAATCGGATTTTCAGACGGCCTATGCGGTTCGACCAAAGAAAAAAAGGACACCGGAGTGTCCTTTTTTTACAATAGTCAAACGGATCAGCGTTTGTTGTTGATACGGTCTTCCCAGAATGTCGCATTGCGGATGCCGAGTTTTTTCGGATCAAACGTATAGTGCTCGACACCTGCCTTGCGCTGTTCTTCATAGTCTTTCAGTGCATTGATGGTCGGACGTGCCATCAGGAAGACCATAATGATACCGACAATGTTCAACCATGCCGTCAAGCCCATGCCGATATCGCCGATTTCCCAGATATAGCCGGAGCTGTTTACCGCACCGTAGGCCACAGCCGCCATCACCAGCACCTTAACCAAGAACAGCGCCCAAGCCGATTTCATTTGGCGGGACAAATAAGCCACATTGGTTTCGGCAATATAGTAATAAGCAATGATGGTGGTAAAGGCAAAGAAGAAAATCGCCACTGCGACAAACGCAGTACCGAAACTGCCAAACACGCTGGAAACGGCCAATTGGGTAAATGCCGGGCCGCTGATAACGGTATCTGCCGCGATGTTTTGCAGAATAAACTGGCCTTCCGGCAGTGTACCTTGAATATTATATTGACCGGTAATCAGGATCATAAATGCAGTGGCCGAACAGACAAACAGCGTATCGACATAGACCGAAAACGCCTGCACCAAGCCCTGCTGCGCAGGATGCTCGACTTCGGCCGCACCGGCAGCGTGCGGACCGGAACCCTGACCCGCTTCGTTGGAATAGATGCCGCGTTTCACACCCCAGCCGATGGCTGCTCCCATACCGGCCTGCGCATTAAAGGCATCGCCGACAATCATACCGATGATACCGGGCAGCTGATCGATGTTCATAAACACAATCAGCAGTGCCATCACGATATAGCCCAGAGCCATAAACGGCACAACAATCTGGGTAAACCCGGCAATACGGTTGATACCGCCGAAAATAATCAGTGCCAGCACCACCAGGATAAACAGCAGGGCAATCAGCTTGTTCATACCCACCGTACCGAATGCCGTCTCGACCATGCTGCCTTCGCCGACAATCATCACCACGGCATTGGCCACACCGTTGGCCTGCACGCCCGGCAGAAGGACGCCGCAGGAAACAATCAGGGAAACAGCCAGAATAAAGCCGTAAATCTTACCGGCAGTGCCGCCGAAGAATTTATTGAAATAATAAGCCGGGCCGCCACGGTACTCACCGTCCTGCTCGACTTTGTAAATCTGTGCCAGTGTGGACTCCACATAAGCGGTACTCGCACCTAAAAATGCCACCACCCACATCCAGAAAACCGCACCCGGACCGCCGAAACCGATGGCCGCCGCCACACCGGCAATATTGCCCATGCCCACACGGTTGGCCAATGCCACTGCCAGAGCCTGAAAAGACGAAATACCGACATCGCCCTTTTTCGGCTTAAACAAAAGGCGCAGCATCTCGGGGAATTGGCGCACCTGTACAAAACGGGTAATCACGGAAAAAAACAGACCTGCACCCAAACACAGATAAACCAGAGCCGGGCTCCAAATCCACCCGTTCACGGTACTGATAAACTCTTGCATCTCATTCTCCTGACAGACATTATTCGATGGACGGCGGAAACATTTAACATTTTTAATTAAAATGTTAACAACCAACCCGTTCATGTAAATCGCATTTTACATACGGCTTTTTTAACTGTCTATGATTTTCACAATCGGATTAGAGTCATTCCGCCATTTCAGCGGGCGGTAAACGGGATACGGTAACGCTGCCCGTCCAGCGTCAGTTCGGCGATAAAATCGCTCCGATCGGCCGTACAGTACGGCAGGCGCACCGCACGCGCGCCCAGGCCGTCTGATTGCGGCTGCAAATCATAACGGTTGAAACCCATTTCCATATCCTGCATGGTAAAACTTAACGAGGCACGGGCAGCTGCGGTTTTCAGATGCACATCAAACGGCGTTTTCCGCCCCGGCGGGGTGAACGTCAGCAGCGAACCGTCGGGCAGGCGGCAGCCCGCGACCACATCGCAAACCACCGTCTGCGGCGCGCCCCCCGTTTCCTGACTGCGGCTCCACCAATAAAGCGCAGCCAATTTAACGGCAGCAAAAACCAACAGCAGCAAACCGGCCGCCAACCATTTTTTCCTGCGCGTATCCAAAGCCGTCCTCCTATGCCCGTTCAGTTTCATCGTCGGCCAGCAGGGCGTGCGCCCCTGCGTTCAGCCACGCCCTGCCCCACCGGCGGCAGTCTTCGGCCGAAGCCGCCACAATCAGCGGCTGCGGGACACCCGCCGCCAGCACGTCTGCCAGCGCAGCGGCCGATGCGCCGCCGCTTACCCGCCAAATCCAGCCGTCCGCATCGGCCGTCTGCACCATTTCTTCGGCCGATTCGGCCAATACCCACACACTCTGCGCCTGCGGCATTCTGCCCAGTCCCGCCAATTGCGCCGCCGTCAGCCAGACGCCGCTGTGGTGCGCTTCGCCCGGATACGGCGCAATCCAATAACGGCCTTGGGCGTTTTCACCGCCGAATCCCGTTTTCAGACGGCCTGTCAGCTCCTGCGGCACCGCCAAGGCTTTCAACAGCGCGCTGTTGGCGGGCAGCATCGGCTCTACCGTATAGTCGCCCGCCCGCTGCCAACGCCACTGCTGGCCTTCCTTCCCCTCGGGCGCGCCCGACCACTGGCCGGCGGCAATCCGGTAAAACCGCAGATACACCCGCGCGTGTTCGTAATCGTGGATTTTCGTCAGCCACAAACGCGCACCGTGAACCGTAATCCCCAGCTCTTCGGCAAACTCGCGCCGCAAGGCCGCTAACTCCGTTTCCCCAGCCTCGACCTTGCCGCCGGCAAATTCCCAATAACCCGCATACGGCTTGCCCTGCGGCCGCGAACTGAGCAGGCACTCGCCGGCTTCGTTAAACAGCACACCGGCCACCACATGAAGACACTTCCGTTCCGTCATCCCGGTTTTCCTGATTCCACCGGCCGGTTTGAATGACCCGCCGGTATGTTCCATACAAAAGGCCGTCTGAAAACGCCCCGCAAATGTTTTTCAGACGGCCTCGGCCACTGCAAACGCCAACACACAGCCGGCATCGTCGCTCAAACTCACATGCACGGCAGCAATCCCCTGCCGTGCCAGCCAACCGGCCAGACTGTCGGTATAAAAAAACTGCGGCCGCCCCAAGCGGTCATGGCGGATACCGATTTCGGCAAACGATACTTCGCCGCGTATCCCCGTGCCCACCGCTTTGGCAAACGCCTCTTTGGCGGCAAACCGCTTGGCCAGAAAGTTGGCCGCATCGGCCGCCGCATCAAATGCCGCTATTTCCTCTGTATGCAGCAGCCGTTGCGCCAAACGCCGTCCGTGCCGCCCATAAGCCTGCCGCATCCGTGCCAGCTGCACCATATCGGTGCCGATACCGTAAATCATGGCCACGGCTCAATACGGCAGGGCGCGCGCTTTGTGCATCACGTCCTTCATCTGGCGTATGGCTTCGGGCAGGCCGAGAAACAGTGCCTGCGCAATCAGCGCGTGGCCGATATTCAGCTCGCGGATGGCCAGAATCTTGGCAACCAGGGCGACATTGTGAATCGTCAGCCCGTGTCCCGCGTTCACAGTCAAACCCAAATCGGCGGCAAAATTCGCCCCCTCTTCAATCCGCAATAATTCGGCCTGCCGTTCGCGGCTGCCGCGCGCTTCGGCATAAGCACCGGTGTGCAGTTCGATCACCGGCGCGCCGACATCTTTGGCCGCGCGGATTTGGGTTTCGTCGGCATCGATAAACAGCGACACGCGTATGCCCGCTTCCGTCAGGCGGCGTACGTAAGTGGCCACTTTGTCCTGCTGTCCGGCCACGTCCAAACCTCCTTCCGTCGTCAGCTCTTCGCGCTTCTCCGGCACCAGACACACATCTTCGGGCATCACGGCCAGCGCGTTGTCCAACATCTCCGGCGTGAGTGCCATTTCCAGATTCATGCGCGTACGGATGGCGTTTTTGACCGCGAACACATCGGCATCTTGAATATGGCGGCGGTCTTCGCGCAGATGCAGCGTAATCAGATCCGCACCGTGTGTTTCCGCAATCAGTGCCGCTTCCACCGGACTGGGATACACCGTACCGCGCGCATTGCGCACCGTAGCCACATGATCGATATTCACACCCAACAACATGAGTTTTTCCCTTAATCAATTGACCGTTTCCAACCGTTTTCAGACGGCCTCAAACGCCCGTTTACGCCGTCTGAAACACATCTGCGGCATCAAATTCGCGCATCTGCTGCAACACGCGGCGGCTGTGCACACCCTGCGGCAGATAATAATCGATAAACAGGCGCGTCAGCCGCAGCGCCTGCTGCAAATCCGCCCCGTCCGACCATTTTCCCTGCTGCAACGCCAGCAGCACCGTCCCGTCCACCACTACGCCGTTATCCGTATCCGCCGCTTCCTGCGGCTGCGGCAGCTGCTCGGCCGCCATACGGTAAAGCCGCCCTGCCGCCACCGTCTCCCCTGCCGCATCACGGCACAAATCGGGCGCGTAACCCAGCAGTTGCAGCAGCCGCCATTCAAACAGACGCAAATCGGCCGTGTGCCGCCCGCCGCCGCAGACGGCCTGCAAAACCGTATCCAGCGCATGATAAACGGGTGCGGCGGCATCTTCGCGCGCCGTCAGCCGCAACACCAGCTCGTTCACATACAGCGCACTGAACAACGCGCGACCCGAAGGCTGCGGACGGCCGCCCAGCCATTCGGCACGGTGCAGCGTTTTCATCTCCTGCGCGCCGAACCACGACACCGACACCGGCACAAACGGCACCAGCACGCCGCGCAAATCGCTCTGCCGCCGCCGCGCGCTGCGCGCCAGCAAGGCCACCCGTCCGTAATCGCGGCTGAACATTTCCAAAAGCAGGCTGCTCTCCCGCCACGGCGCGGCCGAAAGCAGAAAAGCGGGCTGTTGGTTGATGCGTTCGCTGCGCGCGCCCATAGCATTACCGTTATCCGTCAAAACTGCGGCATTATACGCCAAGCCTTCTTGCAGTGCAGCCGCCGCAGAACGGCCGTTTTTTACACAGACCGTACCCGGCAGGTACTTGCAACGGTACGGCTCCTATATTATATTTCTACCCACACAAACAATATTCACTATCACTACCATTACACAGCAGGAGAGTCATCATGTTTGTCTGCATCTGCAACGCGGTTACCGACCGCCAAATCCAAGAAACCGTTGCGGCGGGTGCTGCTACGCTGGGCGATTTGCAGGCACAGTTGGGCGTGGCCACCTGCTGCGGCAGTTGCAGCGATTTGGCCGCATCGTTTTTAAACGCCGCCGCACAAAGCCACAACGCCTCCTCCGTTACTGCTGGCATCAAAGTTTCACTCTGACACGCCCATCCGGCAATCTCCATCCAGGCCGTCTGAAAACAGCGTTTTCCCGTTTTCAGACGGCCTTTTGCCGCCCTGCCGCCGACACGGCAAATTTAGAGTATCGTCTTCATACCCGCAGCCGCTATACTGGCCGCCACCCCACACACAGGAGAACAGCATGGATTTGAACCGAACCTTTGCCCGTTTGGCCGATGACGACACCATCACGCTCGATCCGGGCTGGGCGCAGGGACGCGCCCTGTTCGGCGGCTTGAGCGGCGGCCTGATGCTGGCTAAACTGCAACACGCCATCGACCGTCCGCGCCGCCTGCGCTCGCTGACCGTCAGCTTTGTCGGCCCCATCGACACCAGCGGCGAGATTGGTCTTCAAGCGCAGATTCTGCGCGTGGGAAAATCGGTATTGCAGGGCGAAGTCCATTTGACACAAAACGGCGGTGTACAGGCTGTTTTGCTGGCCAGCTTCGGCGAAGCGCGCGAATCGGCTGCCCGAATCGCCGCCGACAGCCCGCCGCCCGCCATGCCTCAGGTCGGGCAGATTCCCGCTATTCCCGCCGGCGTGCCGGATATGCCCGCTTTCCTGCAACACTTCGACATACGCTGGGCGCACGGCCCGCTGCCGTTCAGCGGCAGCACACAGGCCGAATTCGGCGGCTACCTGCGTTTTCGCGGCCAAGAAGGAGCGTTTACCCTGCCGCATCTGGTCACACTGACCGACGCTTTTCCGCCCGCCGTTGTTACCCTGCTGCCGCAGCCCGCCCCCGCCAGCAGTCTGACTTGGACGCTGGAACTGCTGCACGAGCCGGACGGGGCGGACATGGCCGATTTCTGGCAATACCGGGTCCGAACCGATTATGCCGCCGACGGCTACGGCCACACCGAAGCCCGCATCTGGGACAAAAACGGCCGTCTGATGCTGATCAGCCGCCAGACTGTTACGGTTTTCGGCTGATACCGCCACTTTGAGGCCGGGTGCACAGCATTATCCCTCCCAATGTGCCAACCCGTCCAAGAACCGGATGCCGACCGGTTTCCGGTTCTCGGGTTTCCGCTCACTTCCATTACCGATTACGCAGATTCGGCTCATTACCGGGCAATATTCCCTTCTCTGCCGCATATCGATGCGTTTACCGGCGGCATTTTCAGACTTTCATGCATATGAAATTGAAGGCTTTTCAGACGGCCTGAACAGTCCGGCAAACGGCTGTCCGTCCCGTCTTCTGGGCATCGGAAAGGCGGTACCGGTTACACATAACCGGCACCGCCCGTCCGACTCAGTGATGATCATGCCCGATATCGAATGTCAGCGTTGCATAAGTTGCCTCTTTCCCGCAAATCCGCGAATCGGCAAAATCGGCTTTGTGTTCCACGCTGGCTTTCCAGAAACCTTGGCGCAAAGGAATGATTTCCACCGTACCGTCTGCGCCGGTAATATCGGAAAACGCCTGTGCTTCCGTCTTATGCGTTTTACTGCGGTCGCTCATATCGAATCCTTCGAACGTAGCCGTCAATACTGCCCCGGCCAGCGGCTCTCCGCGGTACAGCACTTGTACTTTAAACAATCCGCCTACCCGTACATTGGCCGGATTATCCAATGGCACAATCTCCAAAAGATGACCGAGGGGTTGGGAAATAGTTTGCATATCGGCACTTCTGTGTCCGACATTGACAATATTTTTACCGTACATCCTGGTTTGTTCGCAATATTCCGCATCCGGCATCTGACGCATATCGGCCTGCCGCCAACCTGCTTTGTTTTTCGACCAGAATGTCGGCCGGTATTGCGCACTGATCACATAACTGCCTTCTGCCACCGGCTTTCTGCTCCGGTATTCGTAATTCTGTCCCTGCTGTACCAAATCCTCGCTGCCGCCGGCCGTATGCAGCTGCATCGGACGGTTGAAGATCGATACGCGATCCGGACTAATCGGTTCAAAATCCGGAAATTCACCGTAGCCCAGTTTGGCTTTCAGTATCTGGCCGCCATGCGTATGCTCCGAAGCCACCCATACACGATGGGCTTGGGCAGTGGTACATATAAAGGCCAATACAGCAGCTGACAGATGCAGTCTGATCATGATGATTGCTCCACAGGTTAAGAAAAGAAATGTTATATTATAACATTAAATCCATGCTGTAAACCATGAATGACTCACTGCTTCACAAAACAGTACTCCGCACCGCCGATGCCGGTTAAAGCTGCCAGATTTGGGTAACGGCTTCTTTAATCAGCACCAATCCGGGATCTTGTTCGTATTCGTCCAAATAAATAAAGCTCAACGGCAGGGTCTGCCGGTATTGTTCGATCACGGTAATAGGACGGCCCGCCGCCACCGCATCATCGGCCTTGTTGGCCGGTACCATCGCCACGCCCACGCCGGCCGCCACCAGGTCGATAATCGTTTGCGGATAATCACAGATAATCTGCTGCTTGGGCGACAGGCGGTTGGCACGCCAAAATTGTTGCAGGTGCTTGTTGCTGCCCGATGTACCCGACATTTCGATCCAGGTAAATTCTTCCAGACTTTTCGGCAGGCCGTTGCGTATGGCCGCTTCGGCCGAAAGGGGGCAAATCAGCGAATAGTGGATATTTTCCAGAAAAATGCTGTGGACGCTGCGGCCGGTTACCGGCCCGAGAAAAAAACCGCCGTGCAGTTTTTTCGCCAATACGCGGCCGAGAATTTCGCCGCTCATGCCGTATTGCAGATGCAGTTGGACATGCGGCGCACGCCCGCGCAGCCATTGTACCAATCCGGTTACCTTATTGGCCGTCAGTGGGTGGATCAGGCCGATATCCGCCTCCTCTTTGTAACCGCTGGCCAGCATTTTGGCAAAATGGTCAAGCCGGTGTTTGTGTTGGAGCAGCAGTTCGGCTTCGGGCAGCAGGACTTCGCCCGCGCGGGTAAGGGTCATGCCGTTGCTGGTCCGCACAAACAGCGGTGTATCCAATTCGGTTTCGATGGCTTTGATTTGTGCCGAAACGGCAGGCTGCGACAGACAGAGAAACTCCGCTGCCTGTGTCAAGTTGCGGTGTTGTGCCACCGTAACGAATGATTTGAGCTGGTGCAGATCCATCATTTCCCTCTTCCGTCTGCCGTTTAGTGCGGCGTGGCTGCTGTTTCTTTTATTCAGATATTAACATTTTCACAGGCCGTCTGAAAATACTGCCGCAACCGCCGTATTCCGATCCATCTTTGGCGGCACGCCATCAGGGCAGACGGCCGTAACGCCAGCTTCCCGGTTCCAGCTGCTCATCAAACAGCGAAATTCCGCCCACTGCCACCCGCACCAAGCGCAGGCAGGGGTAACCGGCCTTGGCGGTCATGCGGCGCACTTGGCGGTTTTTCCCTTCGCAGATACGGATTTCCAGCCAGAAATCGGGCACACTTTTGCGCACGCGTATCGGCGGTACGCGCGGCCACAAATGCGCGGTTTCTGCTGCCGCCATCACGCTCACTTTGGCCGGACGGGTAACAAAACCGCCCAAATCCACGCCGCGGCGCAAGCTGTCCAAACGCCCTTCGTCGGGTACGCCCTCCACCTGCGCCCAGTAGGTTTTTTCACTTTTGAATTTCGGATCGGCAATTTTGGCCTGCAAACGCCCGTCGTCTGTGAGCAGCAGCAGGCCTTCGCTGTCGGTATCGAGGCGGCCTGCGGGGTAAACGCCCGGTACGTCGATATAGTCTTTCAGCGTAGCGTATTTTTCATGCGGGCTGAATTGGCAGATGACGCCGTAAGGTTTGTTGAACAGAATCAGTTTACTCATAATCTTCTCTGCGCCGCCGCGCTTTCGGAGGGAAAACAAGGCCGTCTGAAAACGGTTTGCCCCGATTTTCAGACGGCCTGCCATCAAACTGCCATCAGAACAGTGCGTCTGCCGTACCGGCAGCAGGCGGCGGAGCGGCAGGTGCCGGCGCTGCTGCGGGTTTGCCGCTGTCGGGACGGGCATCCGGTTCGGCACCATTACCGGCTCCCGCCACTTCGCCGTCGCGCTCGGACTGGCTGATCGGACGGCTGGCACGGTTGTCCAACGCCAAATCGGGATTGGTGCTCTGCTGCTCGCGCAGGAAGTATTCTCCGTCGCGCACCACCACCCCCTCAGGCACTTTCATGCCTTTGCCGCCGACACCGTTGAGGGCGTAACGCATATATTCGTTCCACACCGGCAGGGCGATGGTGCCGCCGTAACCCGCGCGCCCCATGCTTTTGGGTTTGTCGAAACCGATATACACGGCCGTAACCACTTCGGGGTTGAAACCGACAAACCAGGCATCTTTATTGTCGTTGGTTGTCCCGGTTTTGCCCGCAATATCGGAGCGGCCGAGCGATTTGGCGCTGCGTGCCGTACCGTAGTTCACCACATCGCGCATCATCTGGTACATCACATAAGCATTGCGCGGATCAATGGCCTGCGGCGCATTCTCTCCGGCCACCAGCGGCTGCATCTGAGCCCGCAGACGGCCCTGCCCGTCGTAAATCTTATCGATCACGTAAGCCGACACCTTATAGCCGCCGTTGGCAAACACGGCATAACCTTCAGCCATCTGCAACGGCGTGGTCAGGCCGGTACCCAGCGACATCGACAAACCTGCGGGGTGGTCGGACGGTTTAAAACCGAAACGCTGGATATATTGATGGGTGTAATCGATGCCTGCCGCCTGCAACAGGCGGATCGACACCATATTTTTCGAGGCCGTCAGTGCCTGACGCATGGTAATCGGGCCGGCATAGCGGCCGTCTGAATTTTTCGGATTCCACGTTGTGCCGCGCGGCCCCGCACCGGGAATCGAAATCGGCGCATCGTTAATCACGGTCGCCGCCGTCATACCTTTTGACAAGGCGGCCGAATAGACAAACGGCTTGAATGTCGAACCCGGCTGGCGTTGCGCCTGTGTGGCGCGGTTGAAACTCTTACTGTGGAAATCGTAACCGCCCACCAGTGCCTTCACTGCACCTGTTTTGGCATCCAGCGACACCAGCGCGCCCTGTAACAGCGGCTCCTGAGCCACCGCCCAGCTTTTCCCGTTTTTGCGCAAACGGATGACCGAACCGCGGCGCAAAGCCGCATCGCCCAATTTTTTATTGCCGATCGCGGTGCGGGCAAAACCCGTCTGTTCCGGTGTCAGCTTGATGCGCCCGCCCGGCAGCTGCACGGTCAGACCGTTTTTCGCCGATGCCGCCAACACCACACCCGGCACCATGCCGTCCACCTCATAAAGGCCGGACAGATATTCGCCGACTGTATCTTCTTCCTCTTCGGCATCAGTGATTTTGTCCAGATTGAGAAAATCCTCGGCACCACGGTAGGCACTGCCCCGGTCAAAGCCCAGCAGCGTGCGGCGCAATGCGGCCGTTGCCGCCCGCTGATGGCCGGTATCGACGGTGGTATAAACCTTGAAACCCTGCGTATAGGCATCTTCGCCGTATTTGTCATACAGCTCCTGACGCACCATTTCGGCCACATACAGCGCGCTTTGGTCGATTTTCTGTACATAACGCTCATATTGCAGCGGCTCGGCCGCCGCCGCATCACGTTCGGCCGCCGTAATCCAGCCCAATTCGTACATATTGTTCAGAATGTAACGCTGGCGCAGCTTGGCGCGTTCGGGATTCACAATCGGATTGAACGCGGAAGGCGCTTTGGGCAAACCGGCCAGAATCGTGGCTTCGGCCAGGCTCAAATCCTGAACGGGTTTATTGAAATAGACCTGTGCCGCCGCCGTAAATCCGTAGGCACGCTGCCCCAGATAAATCTGGTTGAAGTACAGCTCGAGAATTTCGTCCTTGGTCAGCGACTGCTCTATTTTATAAGCCAGCAGTGCTTCATTGAATTTACGGGTAAAAGTGCGCTCGTTGGTCAGATAGAAATTACGCGCCACCTGCTGCGTAATCGTACTGGCACCCGATTTCACGCCGCCGGTCAGATTGCCGACCACCGCGCGTGCCACGCCCATCACATCCACTCCCCAATGCTCGTAAAAACGCTTGTCTTCCGCCGCCAAAACCGCCTGTTTGAGGTTTTTCGGAAAATCTCCGATTTTCGTGAACGCCCGCCTCTCTTCGCCGTACATACCGATCAGTCTGCCGTCTGCCGAATAAATCATCAGCGGCATCCGCGGCTGGTAATTCTGCACAGCCTCCAAAGAGGGCAGCTTTGGGTAAGTGACCAAAATGGCAATCGCCACCAAACCGACGGCAAACAGTGCCAGACCGATCAGCAAACCGAAAACCGCAGTAATGAATCTCTTAATCATGTTTACTCAATTTTCCCTTTGACAACAGGAAACGAAAAGGTTAAATATGCACATATCATAAAAAAGACGGCGGACATGGCCGCTTTTATCTGCAAGGAGTGCTTATGCCTATGCTTTCCCGTTTGTTCCGCCGTCCGGCCAGGCGCAGCGAAGGGTGGGATTTGGGTGCGGCGGAAACGCGCATGGTGGCACTTTGCGGCAGCAGTTTAAACCAAATCCGTTTGGAAACCTATACTTTTGCACCTCGCGGCACGCCCGTCCGCACCGGCGGCAAGGCAAACCGGCGCACTACCCGCCGAACCGTCGCCCTGCCTGCCGCACAAAGCATTATGGAAATCCTGCCTTTCAGGCCGTCTGAAAATCCGCTGCACACCGGGCAAACCGACACGGAACACCGGACACAGGCGGCCGATTATACCGAATTTCATCTGGCCGGACTCGGCCTGCCCGACAATATCGTCCACGACCACCACTTATTCGCCGCCCGCCATACGGACAGCTCTGCCCTGCTGATCGCCGCCGCCCGTGCGGAAGCGGCCGCCGCGCAACTGGAACAGGCCGCCGCACTCGGTCTGAAAGCCGATTATCTGGACATCGACATACTGGCACTGGCCAACGCATTCCTGTTCGGCTCGCAACCCGCCGCCGACGGCTGCCGGATCCTTCTCCGTCTGGAATCTGAAAGCATACAGATGCTGGCCTTCGACAACGGCCGCGTGTGCCATATACAGGAAACGCTGCTGCCGACCGCAGCAGACAGTCCCGACTCCGAAAACCGCCGTCCTGCTTTTCAGACGGCCTCAACCGATGCCGTCTGCCGTGAAGCACAGCACCTGCTGCAACTGTACCGCCACACACGCAACCCCGCCGCCATGCCCGACATTACCCTGACCGGCACGCTGGCCTCCACCGTCGAAAGCGGGCTGGCCGCCGCCGGTCTGCCCGCCCGCTGCCGGCACCCGATCCACGCCCTCGATCCCGACATCGCCGAGGCCGATGCCGCCCGCCTGAGTACTGCATTCGGGCTGGCACTCAAACCCTTTATCGCATCGGCAGCCCGATCAGAAAGTGCAGGCCGCTGATGGAATGGATCAATATCAACCTGATACCGGCAAAACCCGCCGCACACCGCCCTTCCGCCGCCACTACCGCCATCCTGCTGATTGTCCTGATCAGCGCGGCCGCCTATGCCTTTCTATATGCCGCCCAGCAACGCCAGCAAACCCGAAACCGCTGGCTGCAACAAGCCTTCATACAGGCCGAAAACGAACACCGGGCACGCACCGGACAAATCGAGGCGTACCGCCGCCTGCAACAGGAAATCGAACAATTTTCAACGCACCGTACCGCCGCCGCACAAACCCTGCAACTGCTGTCGGCACTGCATCAGGCTCCGCCCGGCACCCGCTGGCAGGAAATCCGTTTCGACAACGGCAGCGGCACGCTGCAACTGACCCTGTCTCCAGGAGCAGACGCATGGACGGACGGGCTGAACAGGCTGGGCATCGGCCGTTTCGACCCGCTTCCGCCACAAAACGGCACACAGCAAATCACTTTCCGCCTCCATCCGATACCGCAGGCAGGAGAACAGCCATGAACCGTCAAATGCCGCTCTACCGCCTGATGCTGCCGGTTGCCGCACTCACCGCCGCCATACTGTTACTGTGGCCGCAATGGCGGGATTGGCGGCAGTCTCTGGCCCGCGAAGCTCATTTGAAAAACCAGTACCAAACCCTGCGCACCCGGACTGCCGCCCTGCCTGCCGTACCGGATACCGAAGCCGCAACCGCCGCGCTTGCTCCCTACACCGCAGCCGACAACCGCAACTGGCCGCAAACCGCAGCCGAGTACCGTCTGACGCTGCTGGCCGCCGACCGTCTGCCTGACGGTACCGAACAACTGCACCTCAGCGGCGCCTATCCCGATCTTTACCGCCTGCTGTACAGCCTGATTGGCCGGACACCGGCTGCCCAGCCCCGATCATGGCAGCTGAGGCCGTCTGAAAGCGGTGCTTCCCTGAATATCGTCCTGCAATATTTCCCGATACCGGATGCAGAAAACAGCGGCAGCCCGGACAATGCTGCGGGGGCGCGCCGATGATACGCCTCTTTTTCCCCTGCATTCTGTTGCTGCTGGCAGGCTGCCGCGCCGACATCGCCGACTTGGAAGACTGGCGCGACGGCATCGACCGCCAAGCCGCCGGGCAAAATACCGATGGATTACCGCCGCTGATGCCGCCCGAACCCATCCTGCTGCCGGAAAACACAGCCGTGCCGGACTTATTTGCCCAAACTGCACCCCGCCCCTGCACCGACTGTACCGCCGCCGAAGTTCCGCCGCTGCAACGCCTGCCTTTAAGCCAGCTGGCCTACATCGGCCATATCCGCCGTGCAGGCCGCATCACTGCTTATCTGCAAACAGATGATGCCGTCTTACCCGCCGCTCCCGGGCAAACCGTCGGCAGCGAAGGCGGCCGCCTGATCCGCATTCTGCCGCAGGCACTGCACATCGAAACCGCCGGGAAAGTCCGTATCCTGCCGCTGCGCCGCGACGATGACGGCAGCGGCCGACCGTCCGGCCTGCGCCAACCGCGCCATACCGAGCCTCCTACCGGATCCGCCGCCTCTGCCGTTCAGGAGTAATGCCATGTCCAAAAGCCTGACCCTGCTGATTCTGATTCTGCTCTGCTGCCGTACTGTCGATGCCCGTTCCCCTGCCGATCCGTCCGACAGCCTCTTTCCTGCCCGCCTGACCGTTACCGCCGCACCTCAGGGCGGCACGTTGATCGAGCTGGCCGCGCCCAACCTGCCCGCACCCGACATCCGCCGCCAAGGCCGCCGCTTGTCTGTCCGCCTGCCCGGCTACACACTGCCGCCGCTTGATCTGCCCCAAAATTACCGGGGCACACCGATTGAACACATCCGCCGCGAACAACACACCGACGGCAGCATACTGACCGCCACCCTGCGCGGCGGCTGGCAGTTCGACAGTCAAGCGACTCCCGACCGCATACGCCTGCTCATCAGACCGTCTGAACGCCCTCACGCACCTGCGGACCACACCGGCAAGCTGATTTCGCTGGATTTCCAAAATATCGATGTCCGCACCTTACTGCAAATCATCGCCAAAGAATCGGGTATGAATATCGTGGCTTCCGATGCCGTGAACGGCAAAATGACCATTTCGCTCAAAAACCTGCCGTGGCCGCAGGCACTCGATGTGGTACTGCAGGCACGCAGTCTGCACATGAGCCGCAGCGGCAACGTCATCCACATCAGGCCGAAAGCGGCTTATCTGGCCGACAGCAAAGCCGAACTGGCTCTGGAAAACGAATTGCAGCAGCAATTGCCGCTCCGCTCCCGCACATTCCGCCTGCAATACAAAAATGCCGAAGAACTGGCCAAAATGCTGAAAAGCGACGGCAAACAGAGCAGCGGCCTGCTCAGCCCGCGCGGCAGCATTTTGGCCGACAGCGGCGGCAACAGCCTGGTGGTACACGACACCGAAGCCGTGCTCTCGCGGATTGACGCACTGATACAGGAATTGGACCGTGCAGCCGACCAAGTGATGATAGAAGTGAAAATTGTCGAAGCCAACGACGGTTTCTCGCGCGAATTGGGCGCAAAATTCGGATACAGCGGACGGCGCGGACACAACAGCTGGGGCAGTTCCCTGCAACAGCTGGCCGATACGGCTGCCGCCGTTCCCGTATTCAGCCCGAATGTCAGCCTGCCCGCCATGGCCTCGGCAGGCAGTATCGCACTGGTCCACGCCGCCGCCAGCAGTGCGCTGGGCTTGGAATTGAGTGCACAGCAGGCACAAAGCCGTGCCAAAATCATTTCCAGCCCGCGCATCCTCACCCGGAACCGGCAGGCCGCCTTAATCGAATCGGGTACCGAAATCCCGTATCAGGAAGCCACATCCAGCGGCGCCACCTCCACCGGCTTCAAAAAAGCGGTTTTGGGACTGAACGTACTGCCCGCCATCACGCCGGACGGCCATATCATTATGGACATCAAAGTCAATAAAGACACGCCGACTGCCTGCGGCGCAAGCGAGCCGTGCGTTTCAACCAAACGGCTGCAAACCAGCGCGATGGTGGAAAACGGCGGAACCTTGGTCTTGGGCGGCATTTATGAGGAAAACAGCGGCGACCGGATACAGAAAGTACCGCTGCTGGGCGACATTCCGCTGCTGGGACACCTGTTCAGCAGCCGCGCACGCAACCAAGAGCGCAAAGAACTGCTGGTTTTCATCACCCCGCATATTGTCGGCCGCCCCGGTTTCTTACCGCAAAACATGCCGCCGCTGCCCGAATAGCCTGTTCAGACGGCCTCAAAGCCGCTTTCACAGCCGTCGGCAACGTCATATAATACAGGCCGTTTTCCCATTTTCCCGGTCTCAATTATGAATATCACCGTTATCGACCACCCGCTGGTCAAACACAAACTCACCCTGATGCGCGAAGCCGAATGCAGCACCTATAAATTCCGCACGCTGACCACCGAACTCGCCCGCCTGATGGCTTATGAGGCCAGCCGCGATTTCGCCTTGGAAGATATTGAGTTCGACGGCTGGTGCGGCCGCATCAAAGGCCAGCAGATTAAAGGCAAAACACTGACCGTTGTGCCGATTCTGCGTGCGGGGCTGGGTATGCTCGACGGCGTGCTGGATCTGATTCCCACTGCAAAAATCAGCGTCGTCGGCTTGCAGCGCGATGAAGAAACACTCAAGCCCGTATCGTATTTTGAGAAATTCGTCAGCAATATGAGCGAGCGTCCGGCTCTGATTATCGACCCCATGCTCGCCACCGGCGGTTCCATGGTGGCCACCATCGACCTGCTCAAAGCCAACGGCTGCCGCAACATCAAAGCACTGGTATTGGTCGCCGCACCCGAAGGCGTCAAAGCGGTGAACGACGCCCACCCCGATGTTACGGTTTACACCGCCGCGCTCGACAGCCATTTGAATGAACAGGGCTACATCATTCCGGGTTTGGGCGATGCGGGCGACAAAATTTTCGGCACCAAACACGGATAACCCCCACCGGTCCGCAAACGGTACAGAAAACCGCCGATATGGCCAGAACGGCTTTGACCGCAACAAACCGCTTTCAGACGGCCTGACAGTCCGCCGTCCGTTCCGGCAAACGCCCGGTACAGCAAAAAACCGCCGCCCCGAATCGGGCGGCGGTTTGGGCATTTATCCGTATGCTTAGCGGTAACCGGCCTGTCTCATCAACATCACGGCACGTGCCTGATTGCTGCCCGCTACCGATACATTGATCAAATCCTGTTTGAAACTGCCCCATTTGGCCACACGGGGATCCGGATTGACTTTCGGGTTGGCCGGATATTCGTGGTTCAAATCGGCAAACAGGTTTTGTGCCTCTGCACCGGACAGCCATTCAATGAATTTCTGCGCTTCTGCGGGCTGTTTGCTGTATTTCACCACACCCGCACCCGAAACATTGACATGGGTACCTTTGCCGTTCTGGTCTGCAAAGAACACACCCACCGGCAGATCCGGTTTTTTCTCCAGCAAACGGCCGTAGTAATAAGTATTGGCAATACCGACATCGCAACGGCCTGCCGCAATAGCTTCCAAAACCGCAGTATCGTTGGCAAAGGGTTCTGCAGCCAGATTGTTTACCCAACCTTTAACAATATCGGCAGTTTTCTTGGCACCGTGGTTCGCCAGCATGGTCGCGGTCAGCGATTGGTTGTACACATTGCCGGACGAGCGCAGACACAGCTTGCCTTTCCATTTCGGCGAAGCCAGATCGGCATAAGTGGACAGCTCGGACGGCTTCACTTTCTGCGTATTGTAGAAAATGGTGCGGGCGCGTACAGACAGGCCGAACCATTGGTTTTTCGGATCGCGCAGGTGGGCGGGAATATTGGCTTTGAGCGTAGCCGAATTCACCGGCTGCAACAGCCCCATCTGCGCGGCCTGCCACAGATTGCCTCCATCCACTGTAATCAGTACATCGGCCGGCGTATTGCGCCCTTCGGCTTTCAGTTTTTCGGCCAACGGACCGGGCTTGTCGGTTACCAGCTTGACATTCACACCGGTTTTTTGGGCATAAGCATCGACAATCGGTTTCAGCAGATTGTCGGCGCGGGAAGTGTAAACCACCAAGTCGGCGGCAAACACCGGGGCGGCACTCATCAGGGCAACCGATACGGCCAGAATTTTTTTCATACACAATTCTCCTTTTTGCGGTTTTTGCGGATAAGGTTGGATACAGACAAACTTTACTGCCGCCTATCATTATAGAATAAGGATTCCCTATAAACAATAGTCAGTATCATTTTCCAATAAGAAATTTTCTCATTGCCAGACCTGCGTTTTATCGGGATAATCACGCCCTGCTTACACTTCACTACATTTCCATGACTAAAGGCCGTCTGAAAACATGAATGCCAGAACCGTCCCGCTTCTGCCCGCCCGTCTGTGGCTGCTGCTGTGTATCACGCTGCTGCTGATTCCGCTGGGTGTGATTGCCGCCGCGTGGGGGACGTGGGACGAAGAAATCTGGGCGTTCATGCTCGATTTCCAGCTGCCGCTGCTATTGTCCAACACACTCTGGCTGGTACTGGGTGTGGGAGCGGGAACGGCTCTGCTCGGCAGCAGCACGGCCTGGCTGACTGCGATGTACGACTTCCCGCTGCGGCGGCTGTTTTTCTGGGCGATGATGCTGCCGCTGGCCGTTCCGGCTTATGTGCTGGCTTTCACCCAACTGGGCCTGTTCGACTATACCGGCCCCGTCAGTACCTATCTGCGCGACCGGTACGGTTTTTCAGACGGCCTGCCCGACATCCGCAACCGCTGGGGGCTGATTGCCGTGATGAGCCTCACATTTTACCCGTACGTTTATCTGCTGGCACGCAACGCCTTCTGCGGCATGGGCGCACAGGCACTGGAAGCCGGTGCTTCTCTCGGCCTGCCGCCGCTTCGTTCCTTTATCAAAATCGCCCTGCCGATGGCGCGCCCGTGGATAGGCGGCGGCGTGATACTGGCACTGATGGAAGTGCTGGCCGATTTCGGCACCGTTTCCGTGTTCGGCTACGACACGTTCACCACAGCCATTTATCAGGCCTGGTTCGATCTGTTTTCCATTGAAACGGCCAAACAGCTTGCCTCCCTGCTGATTATGGGGGTATTCGTACTGCTGGCCGCCGAGCAGCTCTCGCGCGGCCGCCGCCGCTACACACCGCCCGGACGCGGGCGTTCGCGCCGCAGACACTCCCTGGGCGGTGCGGGCGCATGGGCGGCAACCGCATACTGCGGCCTGATTCTGACCGCCGCTTTCCTGCTGCCGCTGATCCAGCTGTTGATCTGGGCGGTGCAGACTTTTCACGACGGCTTCAATACCTCGCTGTGGCAGCAGGCATGGCACTCGTTCTCTGCTTCGCTGGCCGGTGCGCTGGCTGTGGCCGCCGCCGCCCTGCTGTTGGCTTTGGCCAAACGGGCCGACCGCAGCCGTGCCGCAGCCGTTGCCGCCCGCATCGCCACCTTGGGCTACGCCGTACCGGGTACCGTTTTGGCTGTCGGCATTTTCGTACCGGTAGCCGCACTCGACAATGTCCTGATTGAGACGTTCCAATGGCAGGATACCCGCGATGCCGTCTTCAAAGGCACGCTGGCGGTTCTGCTGCTGGCCTACCTGATCCGCTTTCTCGCCGTCGGTTATTCTGCCGTCGAGGCCGGGTTGGAGCGCATCAGCCCCAGCCAAGCCGAAGCCGCACGTACACTGGGGCATAACGGCACAGGCATTCTGCGACGCATCTACCTGCCGCTGCTCAAAGGCGCATTGGGAACCGGTATGCTGATGGCATTTGTCGATATGATGAAAGAATTGCCGATTACACTGATGATGCGCCCGTTTGACTGGGATACGCTTGCTGTCCGCGTGTATGCCTTTACCACCGAGGGCCAGTACGCCAACGCCGCCCTGCCCGCCCTGCTGATTGTCCTGACCGGCCTGCTGCCCGTTATCCTGTTTTCCCGCACCGAAACGGAATAAACCTATGCTGACCCTCGACCGCATTACCGTTGCATTCGACAACCGTCCGGTTGTCGAACAGTTTGATTTCCATTTGGCCGCAGGCGAAACCGCCTGCCTGCTCGGTCCGTCGGGCTGCGGCAAAACCACCGTCCTGCGCACCATCGCCGGTTTTGAAACCCCGCAAAACGGCCGCATCAGCCTCAACGGGCAGGACATTACCGCCACGGCTCCGCACAAACGCGGCATCGGCATGGTATTCCAAGACTACGCCCTGTTCCCGCATCTGACCGCTGCCGGCAACATTGCTTTCGGCCTGCAACATTGGGATAAAGCCGCACGGCAGGCACGCGTAGCCGAACTACTGAACCTCATCGGCCTGCCGCAAACCGCCGCACGCTATCCCCACCAGCTCTCCGGCGGCCAGCAGCAGCGTATCGCACTGGCCCGCGCACTCGCCCCCAAACCCGGGCTGATACTGCTGGACGAGCCGTTTTCCAATCTGGACAGCGATTTGCGCAGCCGTCTGGCCAAAGAAGTCCGCCAACTGCTCAAACAGCAGCAAACCGCTGCTGTTATGGTAACGCACGATCCGCAGGAAGCCTTTGCTATGGCCGACAGAGTCGGCATCATGCGGCAAGGCCGCCTGCTGCAATACGATACACCGCAGACACTCTACCGCCGCCCCTCCTCCCCCGAAACCGCCGCCTTTCTCGGCAACGGCAGTCTGATTGATGCCGTGCGCAACCCCGACGGCAGCCTCCAATGCGCTGTCGGCCGTATTGACTGCGAAACAGACAGCAACGCAGCACATTGGCAGCTTTTTCTGCGTCCCGAAGACCTCTGCCCCAATCCGGACGGCCAACCCTGCGCCACCCTGCTGGATGCCGACTTCCAAGGCAGCCGCTACCTTGCCCGCCTGCAACTGGACAGCGGCGAACCCCTGCTGGCGGAACTGGAAGAACTGCCGCCCGTCGGCAGCCGTATCGCCTTATGCCTGCGCCACAACCGCCCGGCCGCCTTCCCGAAACACGCCTAACCCGCCCGAACGCAGCAAAGGCCGCCTGAAACCTTTTCAGACGGCCTTTGCCTAGCCGGACAACCTCCTCCCGAATCAGTTGCGCCGGTAAAAAGCACTTTTAAAATAAGCGTCCGCCCCCTCACGCAACAATACCAGCGTTACTGCAGCCAGCGGCAGGCCGATCAGCATACCGATAAAGCCGAACAGTTGGCCGAAAGCCATCAGCGAAAAAATCACCCAAAACGGCGACAGACCGATGCGGTCGCCGACAATCTTCGGCGTGATAAAGAAACTTTCCAAAAACTGCCCCGCGCCGAACACCGCCCAGACCATCAGCAGCCCCTGCCACGACCCGAATTGCAGCAGCGCGGCCACCGTCGCCAGCAGCAGACCGGTAAACGCACCCAGATACGGCACAAACACCAAAATACCGGCAATCATACCGATGGCAAAGCCGGAATCCAGCCCCACCAACATCAACCCTGTGCCGTAAATGATGCCCATCACCAGCATCACCGTCAGCTGGCCGCGCAAAAATTCGCCCAACACTCTGTCCATATTGCCCGAAATACGCAGATAGCCGTCCAAATAACGGCGCGGAATCATGGTGCGGATACCGTCCGACCAACGCTGCCAGTCCAACAGAAAGTAATACAGCAGAAACGGCAGCAGCATCGCATTAGTCACACCCAAAGCCACATTACTGCTCTGCTGCATCAGCGTTACCATCACCCGCCGCAATGCATTGCTCAGCGTACCGGTATGCGATTGCAGCCACGCCACAACACTTGCCGTGTCCAGACTGACAGTGTTTCCCAAATACTGCCCCACCCAAGGCACCAGCGTTTTCTCGGCAAACGAAATCAGCTGGGGCAGACGCATCACAATATTATTAAACTGGCTGATCAGCATCGGCACAATAATCAGCACCAACGCCAGCAGCACCAACAGCGCAAACACCATGACCAGCATGGATGCCAAACCGCGCTTGACACCTTTTCTGCGCAGCTTTTCCACCAGCGGATTCAGAATATAGGCCAGCACCGCCGCCACAAAAAACGGCGTCAGAATATTGCCCAAGGCATACACCAGCCACAACACCGCCGCCATGACCAACAGCGGCATCAACCAAATGCGCAAACCGCGCTTTCTCGCCTGATACATCGTTATATCCCGATTCAAAACGGCGCAAGCATACCAGTTTCCCCCCAACGGCGCATCAACAATCGACACCGCAGATTTACACGCGCCGCAGCACAAAATCGGGTAAAATCGCGCCGTTTATCCCTCATTTGCGAAAGTAAACCATGAACCCGTCCCTGAGCTACCGTGATGCCGGTGTCGATATCGATGCCGGCGACCAACTGGTCGAAAACATCAAACCCTTTGCCAAACGCACCATGCGCCCCGAAGTGCTGGGGGATTTGGGCGGCTTCGGCGCGCTGGTGGAAATCGGCAAAAAATACCAAAATCCCGTTTTGGTTTCCGGCACCGACGGCGTGGGCACCAAGCTGAAACTGGCCTTTGAATGGGACAAACACGATACCGTCGGCATCGACCTGGTGGCCATGAGTGTGAACGATATTCTGGTACAGGGTGCCGAACCGCTGTTTTTTCTCGACTATTTCGCCTGCGGCAAACTCGACGTGGCACGTGCCACCGACGTGATCAAAGGCATCGCGCAAGGCTGTGAAGAATCGGGCTGCGCACTGATCGGCGGCGAAACGGCGGAAATGCCGGGCATGTATCCCGAAGGCGAATACGATTTAGCGGGCTTCGCCGTCGGCGTGGTGGAAAAAGACCGCATCATCAACGGCCGCAGCATCGCTCCGGGCGATGTGGTGTTGGGACTGGCTTCCAACGGCGCGCATTCCAACGGCTATTCTTTAATCCGCAAAATCATCGAGCGCGACGCACCCGATTTGGACGCACCGTTCGACAACGGCAAAACCCTGCGCGAAGCCGTCATCGCCCCCACCCGCCTGTATGTCAAACCGGTTCTGGCCGCATTGCAGCAGTTTGAAATCAAAGGCATGGCGCACATCACCGGCGGCGGCATCACCGAAAACGTGCCGCGCGTGCTGCCGGAAAACTGTGTGGCGCAAATCGACGCGCACTCATGGCAGCTGCCCAAACTGTTCCAATGGCTGCAAGAAGCGGGCAACGTGGAAACGCAGGAAATGTACCGCACCTTCAACTGCGGCATCGGCATGGTGCTGATTATTGCCGCCGAAAATGCCGAAGCTGTTCGGACTTTCTTGACGGAACAGGGCGAAACCGTTTACCGCTTGGGCGAAATCCGCCCGCGCAACGGCAGCGAGCATCAAACCCAAGTGGCCTGACTTTCAGTCAAAAAGGCCGTCTGAAAATACGCTAAACCGCGCTTTCAGACGGCCTTATCCATCACAGGCTTCCGATACATCTTCTGATTCGGCTCCGCCACGGCCGGCTGCGATACCGAACGGCACATGTCGTTCTTTTCCCGGGTGGACGAACCCAAACCGGGGCGGATAATGTATCCGCACACCGCTTCGCCGGCCTGTTAAATCTTGCAGGCTCCGCCGGCACAGTTGTCGTCTTCCTCTGCCGCATCGGTTCCGCCCTCCACAGCCACGCCGTCAAAACAGTTCAAAGCGTTATCCAGATGATCCAAATCCCACTCATCGGTGTCGTCGTCATGATTTTTCCTTAGTCCGGGTAATGCGCTGCCCAACTGGGGGCAAGGACGGGCATTGCAAGTCCGTCACCGTTTTTTATCCGCCGCCCCGCAAAAAGGCCGTCTGAAAACGCGATAAAGCGCATTTTCAGACGGCCTGAACGGCAAGCAGGATGTCTATTCTTCGGCCTCGCTGCGGATAATCAGCAGCGGCAAATGACTTTGACGCATCACGGTTTCGGCAAAACTGCCCATTAAAAGGTGCATCAGGCCGGTGCGCCCGTGCGTGCCCAATACCAACAAATCCGCACCCTGCGCATCGGCATAATCCACCAGCTCCTGCGCCATTTCGCGCGCGCCTTTATTGGCAACGAGCAGGTGCGTTGCCGCACCGGATATGCCGTTTTCCGCCGCCAAGGCCGCCGCTGCGGCCAATACTTCATTGCCGCCCTCAACGGCGGCGGCTTCGTAACTGTCGTGTTGCAGAAATTCGGGCGCCAACGCCATATACTCGGCCGGATTGGCCACGTGGACCAAAGTCAGCCGCGCCCCGCCGCTTTGCGCGACACCGCAGGCATGTTTCAATGCGTTTGCCGAAGTGGCACTGCCGTCCACCGCTACCACCAAATGTCGATACATCATTTCATCTCCTCTCAACGTTTCGGCATCTATCCCGATACCGGTCGAGACAGCACAAGCATGTGCTGCCTGCTTGCAGTATAATGCAGCTTTTTCACGCCGTTCCGGTTTTTTGCCACCCTTTTGATGTAGCACAATCCCCATGAATGCTCCCGCTTCCGGCCGCCGTTTCGGCGGCATCGGCCGCCTGTACGGCACGGCCGCTTTGCAGCGTTTCCATCATGCGCACATCTGCGTTGTCGGTGTGGGCGGGGTCGGGTCGTGGGCAGTAGAGGCACTCGCACGCAGCGGCATCGGCCGCCTGACCCTGATTGATTTGGACAATATTGCCGAATCGAACACCAACCGCCAACTGCACGCCCTGACGGCCGATTTCGGCAAAGCCAAAGTGCGCGCGCTGCACGAGCGCATTATGCAGATCAATCCGGACTGCACAGTGCACGAAGTCGAAGATTTTGTCGATGAAGACAATCTGGCCGAGCTGTTTGCCCGTCCGTTCGATTTTGTCATCGACGCCATCGACCAAGTGCGCGTCAAAGCAGCAATGGCTGCGCATTTTGTCCGCACAGGCCGGCCTTTCATTGTCAGCGGCGGCGCGGGCGGGCAGAAAAACCCCGCGCTGATTCAGACGGCCGATTTGAGCCGCACCACCCACGACCCGCTGCTGGCCAATCTGCGCTATACCCTGCGCAAACGTTACGGCTTTTCCCGCGATACCCAACAGAAAATGCACGTTCCCTGCGTATTCTCCACCGAAAACATCACGCCGCCGCAAACCGCCGAAGCCTGTGATGCCGCCGCACCGCAAGGCTTGTCCTGCGCGGGCTACGGTGCGGCCATGCCGGTAACGGCCACATTCGGCCTTTACTGTGCCGCCGCCGCCCTCAACCATCTCGCCGCAGGCCGACCGTGAGTCCGGCCTCTACCGCCCCTGCTGCCCAACCCACGCTGGCTTGGATTTTCGGCCAACCGGTTACCGATCTGCCGCAGGATCTGTTTATCCCGCCCGACGCGCTCAAAGTGGTACTCAGCAGTTTTCAGGGGCCGCTGGATTTGCTGCTGTATCTGATCCGCAAACAGAATATCGATGTGCTGGATATTCCGATGACGCAGATTACCGAGCAATATCTGGCGTATATTGCGCAGATGGAAGCCGGCCAGTTCGATTTGGCAGCCGAATACCTGCTGATGGCGGCCGTTCTGATTGAAATCAAATCGCGTCTGCTGCTGCCGCAAACCATCTCTGCCGCAGACGAAGAACCTGCCGATCCGCGCGCCGAACTGGTACGCCGCCTGCTGGCCTACGAACAAATGAAGCTGGCCGCCCAAGGCCTCGATGCCCTGCCCCGCGCGGGTCGCGATTTTGCCTGGGCTTACCTGCCGCTGGAAATTGCCGCCGAAGTGAAACTGCCCGAAGTGCAGCTGGCCGATCTGACACAGGCGTGGCTCGCCATTCTCTCGCGCGCCAAACACCATAAAAGCCACGAAGTGGTCCAGGAAACCATTTCCGTGCGCGCACAGATGAGCGCGATTTTACGCCGTCTGAATCAGGGCGGCTGCCGCTTCTCGCAACTCTTCTCCGCCGAGTGTACGCCGGCTCATCTGGTGGTCAGCTTTATTGCACTATTGGAATTGGCCAAAGAAGGGCTGGTCTGCATTGTCCAGCCGGAGAATTACAGCGAAATCGAAATCGCCCTCAACCAGACTGTGCAGGATACGGCCGCCGCAAACCGTTCGGAAAACGGATAACTGACGGCAATGGTGGATTTATCGATCATTGATAACCAATAAATACCGCCGAGTCGGATTCAAGAATCCGACCTACGCGGATAAAAACAACAAGGCCGTCTGAAAAACCGCGCCCTCGGTTTTCAGACGGCCTCAACCGTTTCCCTAATCGTCCGTCATCGCCGAATCCGGCACATAAGCCGCATTGTCGAACTTGGTAAACTGCCCCATCCAAGTGAGAAACACCTTGCCGGTGGGACCGTTACGGTGTTTGCCAATAATGCACTCGGCCAGGCCCTTCATCTGCGATTCCGCATTGTAATACTCGTCGCGGTACATAAACATAATCAGATCCGCATCCTGCTCGATTGCGCCCGATTCGCGCAGATCCGACATCATCGGCCGCTTGTCGGTACGGCTTTCCACCGCCCGGCTCAATTGCGACAGCGCGATAATCGGCACCTGCAATTCCCGCGCCAGAGCTTTGAGCGAGCGCGAAATTTCACCCAGCTCCGCCGTGCGGTTGTCATGGCGGCCGCTGCCCGACATCAGTTGCAGATAGTCGATCACAATCAGGCCGAGCTTGCCGTTAAACTGGCGTGCCAGCCGCCGCGCCCGTGCGCGCACTTCCAGTGCAGTCAACCCCGGTGTTTCATCAATAAACATCGGCGCATCCGACAACTTGACAAATGCCTCCTGCAAACGCCCCCAATGTTCGTCCTGCAAACGGCCGGTTTTCAATACATGCTGATCCAGACGGCCGACCGAGCCGAGCATACGCATCACCAGTTGCGCACCGCCCATCTCCATGGAAAACACCGCCACCGGCAACTTTTTCTCCACGGCCACATGCTCGGCAATATTGATGGAAAACGCGGTTTTCCCCATAGACGGCCGCCCGGCCACAATAATCAGGTCGCCCGCTTGAAGGCCGGATGTTTTTTTGTCCAAATCGATAAATCCGGTGGAAATACCCGTTACTTCGTCGGGATTCTCGCGCGAATACAGCATTTCGATACGCGCCACCACTTCTTCCAGCAGAGTCGGCATACTCAAAAAACCCTGCTGCGTACGCGCCGTCTGCTCGGCAATCTGGAAAACCCGGTTTTCCGCCTGATCCAGCAGCGCGGCGGCATCATTCCCCTGAGGGTTGTAGGCACTGCGCGCAATCTCCGTACCCACCTCGGCCAGCTGGCGCATAATCGAACGCTCGCGCACAATTTCGGCATAACGGCGGATATTGGCCGCAGACGGCGTATTCTGCGCCAAGCCGATCAAATAATCGAACCCGCCGGCCGCCTCCAACTCATCTTGACCGAGCAAAGCCTCCTGCACCGTAATCACATCGGCCGGCCGGTTCTGATGAATCAGCCCCGCCAGCGCACGGAAAATCACCCTGTGTTCGTGCCGGTAAAAATCACTCTCGGACACCACATCGGCAATCCGGTCCCATGCCTGATTTTCCAGCAGCAGACCACCCAATACCGATTGCTCCGCCCCCACCGAATGCGGCGGCAGCAAACCGCTGATTTCACTGTTTTCAGACGGCATTCCGTCGGCAACATCGCTCATCTCCACACTCCGAATACGGCAAAGCCGCTATTATATATGACCGGATACCGCAACACGGCTTACCCAATATAACTTTTATCTATTGGTCTTTTTCTGCGTCAGCAGGTAAAATGGGCATGCACTAAAAAACGGCCGTTTCAGCCGTTTTTCCGCCATTTCCAAACCAAGAAATCAGGAGCACATCATGGAACACAAACTGCCCGAACTGCCCTACGCGCTTGACGCACTCGAACCGCACCTGTCCAAAGAAACTTTGGAATACCACTACGGCAAACACCATCAAACCTACATCACCAACCTGAACAACCAAATCAAAGGCACCGAATTTGAAAACGCCTCTCTGGAAGAAATCGTGAAAAAATCTTCCGGCGGTGTATTCAACAATGCGGCGCAAACCTGGAACCACACTTTCTACTGGCTGGGTTTCACACCCGAAGGCCAAGGCAAGCCTTCCGGCGAACTGGCCGATAAAATCAACGCCAAATGGGGCAGTTTCGAAGCCTTCCAAGAAGCGTTCAATGCCTGTGCGGCCGGCACATTCGGCTCAGGCTGGGCTTGGCTGGTCAAAACACCGGCAGGCGAACTGGATCTGGTTTCCACTTCCAACGCCGCCACACCGCTGACCACCGAAAACACACCGCTGCTGACCTGCGATGTATGGGAACACGCCTACTACATCGACTACCGCAACAGCCGCCCGAACTACTTGAAAGGCTTCTGGGAAATCGTCAACTGGGACGAAGTCGCCCGCCGCTTTGCTGCCTGATACGGTTCAACCCGATACTGCACACCTGCCCGATTGGGCAGGTTTTTTCATCCGAACAACCATATATCATCATATCCCGCCTGCCGCACTTATTCTTCTGCGACAGAGGCTCCCCCCGTTTAAGATAACAGCTATATCCGGTCACATAATACTCAACATCTGCTCCGAAAATTCCTTCTCGCCCGTTCGCGAAATAACCCACCCAATCTTCACCGCTGCCGACACCCTGCATACAAACCATACTGTCGTCATGCTGCCTCGGCCAAAATGCCAACAACAGCAGGAAAAATCGACCGAAGCAGAAAACCCTGCCGGATTGCAGCAGAATATTGAAACTTTCCTGCGCAACATGAAAATTGAGCAAGATTTACCGGCCGCCCATCTGCCTTACCGGCGCCGAGAGCAGTTTTGATGTGGTGTCATTGATGCAACGGCCAATGGAAACAGAGCGCACATGATGGAACTTGCAATAAAAGGCCGTCTGAACACAGAAAAGCATTTCAGACGGCCTTTTATTCCAAGCCTGAAAAACCAAACAAATTCAACAGCATTTTTGAGCCACAGTCATCATCACCGGCATAAGCCCAGTTCGGGTTCCTTTATTTACCATCCGTTAAATTCAAAGAAACCCGACTCTGTCTGCCCCCCATAGTCCTCTTCTTTACTTCCACCAAAGGCGGTGTCGGTAAAGCTGCGTTAACCGCAAACTTGACCGGCTTGTAGCGGATCCAACCTATCCATATCCGGCACCCGCCTATTCGATATAGAAAATCTGTATTCTGTTCCGGAAACGGTACAGACCGGCCATGATTGTCGGCCGTTACCATGCCGAACCGGCATACGGAATCCACCCACGGATTTTCCGCTGCAAGCCCCGGCGGCCAAGACAAAGGCCGTCTGAAAACGTTTTCCGTTTTCAGACGGCCTTTTCCGGCAAAATGGCAGAATACTGTTCAAATTAACGGTTACCTGCCAACCGGCCTCAACCGTTCCGGCTCAAACCGAAAAAGACGAACCGCATCCGCAGGTTGTTTGGGCATTCGGATTGCGGATAACGAATTGCGACCCGTGCAGACTTTCGGTGTAATCGATTTCCGCTCCGACCAAGTATTGATAACTCATCGGATCCACCAAAAAAATCAAGCCGTTCTTTTCGATTTCAAAATCATCGTCGTTCTTGATTTCATCAAATGTAAATCCGTACTGAAACCCGGAACAGCCGCCGCCGTTGACAAAAACGCGCAACTTCAAATCGGGATTATTTTCTTCGGCAATCAAATCCGCCACTTTGGTACAGCAGCTTTCGGTAAATACAATCGGGGTTTCTTCAGACATGACCTTTCCTTTCCTGAATCTTTTCATTTTTCCGGACATTGTCGCGTAATCTGGGGGGACAGGCAAGCAATTCAAGACCTATGCCGTACCTCTTTTGCACTTGCCGGTTACATCATACGGCCGAACCACTCCACCCTTCCGATAACGGCAAAATCCTCTTCCGGCCGGTTCAGATTAATTTCAAATGTGGGATAGGCCTCATTGGCCGAAATCACGTTTACAATCCCACCGGGCATCACCTGCAGCCGTTTGACCAATAAATTGTTATTGATACGCAGAACATACAGACCGTCACGCGGCACAGTGTGCTGGTGATTGACCAAAATGGTATCGCCATCGTTCAGCACACCCTCCATGGAATCGCCTTTCACAAAAATCACCGACAACTTCTCTACGGAACGGGTAATTCTGCCCAACCAATCACGCCGGAATGCCAATGCCGACACAGGCTCTTCACCGTAAACATTCTGCCCGTGGCCTGCGGCTGCATAAACATCATACAGCGGCACAAAAACATAGTCTCCGACATCAACCAGATTATCCAACGTATCGTATGCCGCAGCGGCCGGCAGCGTTTGGCGGCTGGGAAACGGCTCTCCCTCCCCGGTCAGCAGCCAATCGATGCTGCAACCTTTCAACTGCTTGATCTTTTTAAGCGTTTCAGCCTTAGGCAAGCCTTCTTCATTCCAAATCCGGCTGAAGCCGGCAATCGTCATGCCGATATCTGCCGCGATTTTGGCCTGTTTCGCCTCGTTCTGCCATAAGAAGCAAAGCCGCTCTTTAAATGAATCCATTGAAAATCCTTTATTTTTCCGTACTCAACATTCCATTTCTCACAATATTACGCTATTTTCCAAAAAAATGTAAGAAAAATTTGAGACAAATAAGAAAAAACAGTTGATGAGTTTAGTTTTAATGATTAAAATAAGAAAAAATAAATTAATGGTTAATAAATTCTCACTTTGAGAAAGGAAAATGATGAAACCTATTAAAATACTCGGTATCGCTGCCGCTTTGATTCTCGGCACCTCTCTCATGCCGTCCATCCATGCCGAGGCGCAATCTGCCGATATGACAGCCGCGCAATTGGACTGCGCATATCTGGCCGGTACTGCCGAAACCGAGATGGATGCACGCCAACGCGCCTATGCCGTCCGCTGCGATGCCGCGGCAGCCGATGCCGCTTGGCAGCAGACATATGGCGGAATAAACGGACAATGGGAAACGGCAACCGTTTATGAATAGTACGCCCGATATACAAACCGGCTTGTGCTAAACTATTCTCTCCCATTTTCAGACGGCCTACATCATGGCAAAAGCACCCAAAGTCATTTACCAGTGCAGCGGATGCGGCGGAACGGCCGTAAAATGGCAGGGCAGATGCCCGCATTGCGGCGAATGGAATACCCTGCAAGAGCAGGCTGCCGTACCGGAAAACAAAAACGTGCGTTTCCAGTCTTGGGCGGCCGATGCTTCGCAGGTTCAGGCTTTATCTGCCGTCAGCGCACAAGAAGTACCCCGCCGCGCTACCGGTATGGGGGAACTGGACCGAGTACTCGGCGGCGGTTTGGTACGCGGTGCGGTCATTTTACTCGGCGGCGACCCCGGCATCGGCAAATCCACCCTGCTGCTGCAAACATTGGCCAAAATGGCAGGCAGCCACACAGTACTCTATATTTCCGGTGAAGAATCGGCCCAGCAGGTCGCATTGCGCGCGCAACGGCTGGAACTGCCCACCGACGGCGTCGATCTGTTGGCAGAAATCCGCATGGAAGCTATTGCTGCCGCATTGAAAAACCATGCTCCCGATGTGGTAGTCATTGATTCGATACAGACCATGTATTCCGATCAGATAACCTCCGCACCCGGCTCCGTTTCACAAGTCCGCGAATGCGCCGCCCAACTGACCCGCATGGCCAAACAGATGAATATCGCCATAATTTTGGTCGGCCACGTAACTAAAGACGGCGCCATCGCAGGCCCCCGCGTATTGGAACATATGGTCGATACCGTACTGTATTTCGAGGGCGACCAGCACTCCAACTACCGCATGATACGCGCCATTAAAAACCGCTTCGGTGCAGCCAATGAATTGGGGGTGTTCGCCATGACCGAACACGGACTCAAAGGTGTATCCAACCCTTCCGCCATTTTTCTGGCCAGCTACCGCGACGATGTTCCCGGCTCCTGCGTTCTGGTTACACAGGAAGGATCGCGTCCGCTGCTGGTGGAAATTCAGGCACTGGTTGATGATGCGCACGGCTTTACCCCCAAACGCCTGACGGTAGGCTTAGAACAAAACCGCCTCGCCATGCTGCTGGCCGTACTCAACCGCCATGCCGGCATTGCCTGTTTTGATCAGGACGTTTTTCTGAACGCAGTAGGCGGGGTTAAAATCAGCGAACCGGCCGCCGATTTGGCCGTTATTCTGGCCATGCTGTCCAGCTTCCGCAACCGCCCGCTGCCGGAAAAAATGGTCGCTTTCGGCGAAATCGGCCTCAGCGGCGAAGTCCGCCCTGTCGCACGGGGGCAGGAGCGGCTCAAAGAAGCCGAAAAACTGGGTTTCAAATGCGCTATTGTCCCCAAGGCCAATCTGCCGCGCAATCCTCAGGAATTTCCCGGCCTGAAAATTTTCGGTGTTTCCAGTCTCCAAGAAGCCGTCGATATTTGCCGGCACAACGGCTGATGGCAAGCCGTCTGAAAACGATGGCCAATTTCAGACGGCCAAAAACCATTCTTCCTCCCTTACAGAATCCCTCCGCACCGCCATCAGCAGACCGCAAGCCATAGAACGCTTGGCCAGCGTCAAACCTCGGCCGATTTGAAGTTCTGTAACCCGAAGACAGGCACAAATTTCACTGCCCCCTTTGTCTGCAGAAAACCGATAAAGGAAAGCCGCATGCCGGTTTTATTTCGCAAAAAACACGGCCTTAGCACTCCCCCTGCCCGCTGAAAAAAAGAAAAAAACCGGTGCAAAGCGGCATAGCTGTCCGGTGTTGAAGCCTGCGAACTTAAGGTGTTTACCCAAATTGCCGGTGTCGTATTGAAGCCGAATGACATCATGGATCTGCTGAAAGGCAGAGCCGCCCGGCCGGTAACCGGGCTGACTTCCAAAGCGGGTAAGGTTTTTAAGACCCGGAGAAAACTGAACATCCGATCGGAAAAAATCGATTTTATTTTTGAGACTTGATCATAAAACACATAGTCATCGACAAGATGGTCTCTCTACCCATGCAATAAATCACCACTTTTCAGACGGCCGCCAAGTTACCGTATTTGAGCGTTTCCCTTCTTTTCAGAACGCAGCCAATCCTCTTTATGGTTGCGCCCGAAGGAACTGGGGGCAGCCCGAAAAAACACAAAATACGCCATCTGCCTGCACCATAAAAAAACCGGAAAGCACCCGCTTTCCGGTTTTACCGCATCAGGCCTCCGCCATCGCCATCAGGCTCGCATTGCCGCCCGCTGCCGTGGTGTTCACGCTGACACTGATTTCTTCAAATACGGGCAGAATATCCAAGCCGTCCGCCGCGTCGATGACTTTCACCAATGCGCCCGGCTGTTCGGCCAAACGGCGGCGGGTATCGCCGTCCAGAGCTGTCAGCGCGACCACATGGCTGATGCCCGTAGGTATGCTGTCGCGGCTGACGGACAACAGACCCTGCGCGTGTTCGCGCCATATCGCCAACGGGTGGCTGCCGTCCACCACAATGCGCCCGCCTGCGGCGGCAATCCGAATCCACGCTGCAAACGATGCCGCCAAATCGCCGCCGTACAGCCACACTTGGTGCGGCATCCGCCAAGCGGCACTGTTACGCTCGCCGGTGGGGCCGGGCAGCAATGCTTCCGCACCGCGCAGGTTGTGGATACGGCTCTCGCCCATCACGCGCCCTAACGCCACTTTTTCTTCGTGGCCGAACGCCATCTGCTGCATCAGTTTGTCCAAAACCGCCAAGGCTGCTTCATCGGCTTGGGCGGGTCGGTTCAGCGGCGGCATCGTCCACGCGCCCCGGCTCAACCGTTGCAGATAGAAGCTGCCGCCTGCTTTGGGGCCGGTACCGGAAAGGCCGTGTCCGCCGAACGGCTGCACGCCGACCACCGCACCGACGATATTGCGGTTCACATATACATTGCCCGCTTCGATGCGCTGTTTGATATGTTCCACCGTGCCGTCGATGCGGCTGTGGATACCGTGGGTGAGCGCATAACCTTTGGCGTTAATCTGATCAATCAGCGCGTCCAGCTCACCGGCACGGTAGCGCACCACGTGCAGCACGGGGCCGAACACTTCGCGCTGCAACTGATCCAGATTATCCAGCTCAAACAGAGTCGGCGGCACAAATGTACCGTTTTGCGCGTTTTCAGACGGCCTGATCTGATGATAAGACACCGCCACCGTCTTCATTTTTTCGATATGTGCCAACAGGTTGGCCTGTGCTTCGCCGTCAATCACGGGGCCGACATCGGTAGCCAGCATCATCGGATTGCCGACACGCAATTCGTTCATCGCGCCTTTAATCATGGCAACCATATGATCAGCCACATCCTCCTGCACGCACAACACGCGTAGCGCGGAGCAGCGTTGTCCCGCCGAATCGAACGCCGACAGAAGCACATCGGCGCACACCTGTTCGGCCAGCGCGGTGGAATCGACAATCATGGCGTTTTGGCCGCCCGTTTCCGCAATCAACACCGGCTGATCGTCCCGTTCAGCCAGACTGCGGTTAATCAGCTTGGCAACTTCGGTAGAGCCGGTAAAAATCACGCCGTTGATGCGCGTATCCGCACTCAACGCCGCACCGACATCGCCCGCGCCCAATACCAGCTGCACCGCCGCCTGCGGCACGCCCGCCCGGTGCAGCAGGCCGACGGCATAATGCGCTATCAGGCTGGTCTGCTCGGCCGGTTTCGCCACCACGGTATTGCCCACAGCCAAAGCCGCCACCACTTCGCCGACAAAAATCGCCAGCGGAAAATTCCAAGGACTGATGGCGGCTACCGTACCCACAGGCGCGCGTCCGGCGCAAACGGTTTCGGCTTCAGCGGCATAATATCGGCAGAAATCCACCGCCTCGCGCACTTCGGCAATCGCATTATTCAGCGTTTTGCCCGCTTCGCGCACCGCCAGCATCATCAATGCGGGCGTATGTTCTTCCAACAGGTCGGCAAAACGGCGCAGGCAGACGGCACGCTCCGACGGCGCGCGTCCCGCCCAATCGGCTTCGGCCGCCTTGGCTGCTGCCACCACCGCCGCCACACTTTCTGCCTCGATAAATGCCGCCGTGCCGACAATATCGTGATGGTCGGCCGGATTGCGCACTTCGTGTGCCTTCTGAACAGCCGCCGGCGCACACACCAGCGGAACAGCGGCATAATCGCGCGCAGCCGCCTGATTCATTTCTTCCTGCAAACGCCGCAACACAATTTCATTGCTTAAATCAATGCCCTGCGAATTCAGACGGCCTTCGCCGTACAGATGGCGCGGCAGCGGCAGGGCTTGGTGCATTTTGCCGCCGGTTTGCGCCGCCGCTTCCAACGGGCAGCGCACCAAATCGTCCACACTCACATTTTCATCAACAATCTGGTTCACAAAAGACGAATTGGCACCGTTTTCCAACAGGCGGCGCACCAAATAGGCCAGCAGCGTTTCATGCGTGCCGACCGGCGCGTAAATGCGCACGCGGCGGCCTAAGTTTGGCGCGCCGACCACTTGGTCATACAGCGTTTCGCCCATGCCGTGCAGGCATTGGAATTCAAACTCTTTGCCTTCACCCATTTGGTAAACCGCCGCCAGCGTGTAGGCATTGTGCGTGGCAAACTGCGGGAAGACGGCATCTTGCGCCGCCAGCAGTTTGCGTGCGCAGGCCAGATACGACACATCGGTATGCACTTTGCGGGTATAGACGGGATAGCCGTCCAAGCCGTCTACCTGCGCCCATTTGATCTCGCTGTCCCAATACGCGCCTTTTACCAGACGAATCATCAGCTTCTGGTGATTGCGCCGCGCCAAATCCACCAAATAATCAATCACAAACGGACAGCGTTTCTGATACGCCTGCACCACAAAACCGATGCCGTTGAAACCGGCCAAGTCGGGATCGGACACCAAAGATTCCATCAAATCGAGCGACAATTCCAAGCGGTTGGCCTCTTCGGCATCAATATTCAGGCCGATATTGTATTGTTTGGCCAACAGAAACAGATTTTTCAGCTTGGGCAGCAACTCCGTCATCACCCGTTCGTGCTGGGCGCGGACATAACGCGGATGAATCGCCGACAGCTTCACCGAAATACCGTTGCCTTCGTACACGCCCGCATTTTGCGCATCTTGGCCGATGGCGTGAATCGCGTTCACATAATCCTGATAATAACGGTCAGCATCGGCCTGCGTCATCGCCGCTTCACCCAGCATATCGAATGAAAAACGGTAGCCCAGTTTTTCGCGCTCTTTGCCGTTTTTCAAAGCCTCTTCAATGGTCTGCCCGGTGACAAACTGTTTACCCAGCAGGCGCATCGCATAATCCACACCTTTGCGGATTAGCGGCTCGCCGCCCTTACCGATCATGCGGGTCAAAGCCATACCCAAGCTCTGCTCGTTGGTGGCCGAAGTCAGCTTGCCGGTAATCAGCAATCCCCATGCCGCCGCATTGACAAACAGCGACGGGCTGTTGTTCAGATGGCTTTTCCAGTTGCCGCCGGACAACTTGTCCTGAATCAGCCTGTTGCGCGTTGCCTTATCGGGAATCCGCAGCAGGGCTTCGGCCAGACACATCAAGGCCACCCCTTCTTCGCTGGAAAGCGAAAACTCGTGCATCAGTGCATCCACCCCGCCAGCCTTACTGCGGTCGGCGCGCACCTTGGCTACCAAACCGCGTGCCAAGTGGGCGGCCGCCTCTTTCTCTGCCGCACTCATCTCTGCCTGCGCCTGCAGATCCTGCACAGCGTCATGCTCGTCTTTGCGGTAAGCCTCAGTAATCAGACGGCGCAGCGGCTGCGGCGCATCATGGGCAAAACGGAACATTTTCGGAACTCTCCTTCAAAACAATCATCTTGACAGCAACAGCAGCCGACTCGGCCGCACACTTATCGGGCAATCTGACACCCAATCAACAGCCGTTATTTTATCAATAAGAAACGTTTCTTATCCAAATATTGACAGATATTATTTTACGATATAAATTTTCCTATAAGAAAATTTGACACTACTACTCCATGAATCTAAGAGAGTACAAGCCATGCAATACTACAATGCAGAGCAAACCATCGCCGCACTGCCGTTTGACAAGCTCATTGATGCCGTCTGCAATATGTTCCGCCAAGATTGTGAAGTCCCGTTGCGGCACAACCATACCATCTGCGGCCGGAAAGGCAATCCATTGGGCAATCTGCTGTTAATGCCCGCCTGGCAACCCGAACAATGGCTGGGTGTCAAAACAGTTTCCATTTTTCCTGACAATAACCGCATCGGCCTGCCCGGACTGCATTCGGTCTATATCCTTTACAGTGCCGCCAGCGGAAAACCCGCCGCCATACTGGACGGCGATACCGTTACCTCCCGCCGTACCGCTGCCGTTTCCGCGTTAGCCGCACGCTATTTGAGCCGTGAAGACAGTACGCATTTATTGATTGTGGGTGCCGGACGTGTGGCCTCTCTGCTGGCCGATGCCTACCGCAGCGTCCGTCCCATCACACAGGTTACTGTTTGGAATCCTACTGCCGCCAAAGCACAAGCCTTGGCTGCACGTCTGCGCCATCAAGGGTTTGATGCCGCCGCTGCCGCCAATCTGGAAACAGCGGCACAACAAGCCGACATTATCTCCTGCGCCACATTGTCCACCCGCCCCCTGATTCTTCGCAAATGGCTGCGCGCAGGCAGCCACCTGGATCTGATCGGCAGCTTTACCCCGCACATGCGCGAAAGCGACGATGACTGTTTTGCCGACACACGTGTCTTTATCGATACCGACGAAGCTCTGCTCAAAGCAGGCGATTTACTGGCACCGGTGCAAAACGGTGTGTTCCATGCCGAGAGTGTTGCCGCAGACTTAACACAGCTGTGCCGCCATATCCGTACAGGCCGTCTGAAAAAGGATGACATTACCGTTTTCAAATCCGTAGGCAGCGGCCTGGCGGACTTGGCAGCGGCCGTTTTGGCATACGGCACACTCAACCCGCCTGCCTCCGACACAAGATAACCGGCCGTTGCTGCCGTTTTTCAACCTGTCAAAGAAAAAAGGAGAAATGAAATGAATACAAAAATATCGACCCGAGTCCTGCTGGCCAGCCTGATCGGCAGCGCAATCGAGTGGTTTGACTATTTTCTCTACGGTACTGTCGCCGCCCTGGTTTTCAACCGGCTGTTTTTTCCTGCCGAAGATCCCTCTGTCGGTACCATGCTGGCCTTTGCCTCATTTGCCCTGTCGTTCTTTATCCGCCCGTTCGGCGGCATCATATTCAGCCACATCGGCGACAAAATCGGCCGCAAGCAGACTTTGGTCATGACGCTTTCGCTGATGGGCGGTGCCACCGTACTGATGGGCCTACTGCCCACTTACCAAGCCATCGGCATTGCCGCACCACTCTTAATGGTACTGCTGCGCTTGGTACAGGGATTGGGCATCGGCGGCGAATGGGGCGGCGCCATGCTGCTGGCAGTCGAGTATGCACCGAAAGAGAAGCGCGGCTTTTTCGGCAGCGTGCCGCAAATGGGCGTTACCGTAGGTATGTTGCTGGCAACCCTGGCTCTGACCGTCATGTCCATGCTGCCGGAAGAGCAATTTTTGTCTTGGGGCTGGCGTGTGCCGTTTGTTTTCAGTGCGGTTTTAGTATTCGTCGGACTGTGGATACGCAAAGGTATCGATGAAACGCCCTCGTTCAAGAAAAATCAAGCGCAAGGCAAGGTAGTCAATGTGCCGCTGCTGGAAACCCTGCGCCGGCACAAGCGCGAAGTGCTGATTGCCATAGGTGCCAAATTTGTCGAAACCGCACCGTTTTACATCATGTCCACTTTTATCGTGTTTTATGCCACACAGATGCTGGATTTTCCGCGTACCACCGCATTGAATGCCGTAACCGCCGCTACTGTCGTTGCCACACTGCTGATTCCCGTGATGGGCATACTGTCTGATAAAATCGGCCGTAAAACGGTTTATATCGGCGGTACTCTACTGATGGCGGCCTACGCATTCCCCTACTTCTGGCTGCTGGACAGTAAAACCGCTACCGGCCTGTTCACAGCAACCATTTTGGGCTTGGGTATTATCTGGGCACCGGTTACTGCCGTATTGGGTACAATGTTTTCCGAAATATTCGACAGCAGCGTGCGTTACACCGGTATTACTTTGGGTTATCAAATCGGCGCCGCACTGGCTGGCGGCACCGCACCGCTGATAGCAACATTCCTGCTCAATACATTCAACCGTTCTTACACACCGATTGCGGTTTACATCATCATAACCGGCATCATTTCGCTGACAGCCGTTTTGACAGCCGGCGACTACGCCGGCAAACCACTCAAAGACTAAATTGCTCAAAGCGGCAGCCGACGTATCCGACTGCCGCTTTTCTCCTGTACACTGTATATCTTACCGGCAACAGCCGTACCGAATTTGCTATAATCCGCCGCATTCTGATGACACCAAATTCCAGGTAATCTTTATGCAGGATACCCAACCTGTCAGCGAAACATCTATCGACGTCCTATCCCAAAAAATCAAACTGCTGCGCCGGCGTGCGCAACTGACACTCAAACAATTGAGCCTGCGCAGCGGTATATCAGTATCGACACTATCCAAAATCGAAAACGGCCGACTGTCGCCCACTTATGAAAAAATCGCCGCCCTTGCCTACGGCCTGTCTGTCGATGTCGGCGAACTGTTCCGCCTGCCGGGCCATGAAACACACCTAGGACGGCGCAGCATCAGCAGTTCTGCCACCAGCCTTGTGCACGATACCCGCCCCTACCGTTACACCGTGCTGCACAACGATCTGGCCCACAAACGCTTTATCCCTCTGCTCGCTACCGTCAAAGCACATGAACGGCATGAGTTTCCCAAAACATTACACCGCCACCACGGTGAGGAATTTATTTATGTATTAAGCGGGCAAATTACCCTGCTGACCGACCTGTATGCCCCGCAAACACTCAATCCCGGCGATTCCTGCTATTTTGACAGCGGGATGGGGCATGCTTTTCTCTCAACCTCGGCCGAAGATGCACAGATTTTGTGGATCTCGTGTACATTGCCCTCCAGTCCCGAATAGCTTACCCTTACCCGTTCTCCCGGGCCGTCTGAATCGGACGCAGTCTGCCAAAACAGTAAAAACTTTGATTTAACGCCAAGTTTCCTGAGAAATAAATTGACTTTGCCGCAGACGAAACTTAAACTTACTGATTATCAAATAATCCCAGTATGCCCTGCGGCTGATGTCGGCCGTTTTTAACGCTACGGAAACCCATCATGCATTACCGTTTGACGCTTACTCTGACTGCCGCCCTGCTGCTGCCCGTGTCTGCCCATGCGCAATTCGGCCAGCAGGATACACTTGGCGACTTTATCCAAAACAATCAGAATGTCCAAGTCAATCTGCGCTCTGCCGACGGAAACGATGCCGCCAGCCAGCGCCGTTACGACAATCTGGAACAGCTGGTACAAAGTCTGGTTCTGAATAACGGCAGCAGTGCAAGCCGCCCCGCAGCACCTGCCGCACAAAGCGGATTTATCCGCCCGGTCGCCTATAAAACCAATTCCGCTTTCGGCCGCCGCCTGCACCCCGTATCGAAAAAAATGAAAGCGCATACGGGCATCGACATCGCGGCACCGGCCGGCACACCGATTCATGCGGCCAAAGACGGCATCATTACCTTTTCCGGTACGCAGCGGGGATACGGTCGCACCATCGTCATCAAACACGATGATCAATATTCGACACTTTATGCCCACGCCAGCAAACTCATAGCTAAGCAGGGGCAAACCGTCAAACAGGGCGAAGTGATTGCCTTGGTCGGATCGAGCGGAACGGCCACCGGTTCGAACCTGCATTTCGAAGTGATTGAAAACGGCCGTAAAATCAATCCTGAAAACAAGATTTAATCTGCATTCCCGCAATCATCTTTGGAACGGCCGTCTGAAAATGCATTCGGCCGTTTTTTCATCCCCGCCTAACGCCGCCCAACGGTTCAGCTTAACGCTTGACCGCTCACGGAATACCGAGACCAACCGGCAGTATATATCCACCTGCCGCATCAATCATAAGACACTCCGGTCAAACCGCATGTCCCGTCGTTTTCAGACGGCCTGATATTCCGCCTGCCTATCTGAGCCGCGTCTTCCAATCAGTCGAGCCAACCTGCCAAATTGCCCGGATACCCGCAAGCGGCCACAGCCCGTGTAGCCGGGCTTCTGAGTCCGGCCGGATTCAGGCTTACCCGCTATCGGCCGGATTCCGTACCGGCCGTACTGTGAGGCCGTCTGAAAATCCCGCTTCTTGTTTTAACCCGTCCGGCCGCCCTGCCGGCAACAGAAAACCCCCTGAAAGCCGCTATATTCGGGTTTTCAGGGGGTTGAGAAGAAGTACCGCAAGCTGCCGATTCCTATCCGGTACCGGCACGCTCATGCTTTACTTCACGGCAAAGGCATCCACGATGATTTTGAACAAATCGGAATTTTCCATATAGCCTCGGACATTTTCCGCACCGGGTCCGACGGCCTGCACCACCATATCATCAACCGAATGCACACCGCTGTCCGCACTGCGCGGCAGATTGCCCTCACGCAGTACCGCACCGGGCACGTCCTTATATTTGCTGTTGGCCGCATACTGACCCTGACTGTCTTTCAGTGCCGGGTTGAACTGGCCGTCCAGTTTCGGGCGGAAGGTTTCATAATAATCGGGATAAGCGGCGAAGAAAACGGCCAAGCGTTTGCTGACGTCCCAATTATCGGGGTAGCCGTCACCGTTCTTGTCCTGATAATCCAGCCAGCCGGCATGTTGGTAAGTGCCGACTTTTTCGCGCATATCGCCCGCTTTGCCGTCATCAACCGTGCCGACAATCGAAATGCCGTGCGTATGGTCGCCGGTTACGATAATCAGCGTATCGGGATTTTTTTTGGCAAAATCTTTGGCCACCGCCAAAGCCTGATCCATCATGATGGTGCTGGCCATCGCCCGCTCCCAATCCAGTGAATGGGAAGCTTTGTCAATCATGGCGGATTCTACCATCAGGAAAAAGCCGTCTTTATTTTTCGACAAAACGTCCAGCGCCGTTTTGGTCATCTCAGTCAAATCGGGCTGGTCGGGAAAGTTTTTTGTGCTGCCGTTGTTGAGAAAACGGCGGTCGAGTACGGTATTCATATTGCCGGTATGGAACAGACCCAGCAGCTTGTCGGTATTTTTGCCGCTGACCTGCCGCAGCTCACCGGCATTGCTCACCAAACGGTAACCGGCATTTTTAAAGGCGGCAACAAAATCCTTGTCGTCCTTGCGCTTGGAACCTGCCGTGCCCTGGGGCATAAAATACGCCGCACCGCCGCCGAGCAGGACATCGGGCTTCGCATCGAACAGCATTTCGGTAATGGCCGCTTTTTCAGAACGGCGGCGGGTTTGTGCAACAACGGCGGCAGGCGTAGCATCCTGCAATTCCGCATCCGATACAATGCCTACCGCTTTATTGGTACGACGTTTGAGCAGTTTGCCCAAAGTTTCCTGTTTCGGGTGATTGAAATTGCTTTCCGAACGGCTGGCATAAACACCCAGCGCATTCACGGCCGATTTGTGGCCGGTCATGTACGCACTCATGGTATTGGCACTGTCTGTGGCAATCGAATCGGTACTCGATGTACCGATTAAGCCCATATACGGCAAATCGTCCATCGCCAGACGGCCGTTTGCCTTGCCTTCCGTTACACCTTTGGACAGAATCCGCGCACCGGTGCGGTGCGCCATGGACAGGCCGTCACCGATAAACAGAATCACGTTTTTGGCTTTTGCTCTGGCAGGTGTGGCATAAACGTTCCAATTGACCGACGTTTTTTTGCCGTTTACCGTAACATCCACCCGGTAATCGCCCGCCCGCTTGATGGAAGCATCGCGCACCCACAAAGCCGAAACGTTTTTACCGTCTTCCCGTGCCACAAACTCGATCCGTCCGTCGGCCAGTGTTTTCTTAAAATCCTGCCCGTTAATCAGAATCTTGGCCTGGCCGTCTGAAATCACTTCGTCAAATTCAACCTTAAAGTCGAATTTGGCACCGGCCATCATGGTGGCACGGTCGATCGGATAAATAACACTGTCGGCCCAAGCGGCAAACGGTACGGCTGCCGCCAGCAGCGCCGCCAAATAACGAGATTTCATCAATGATTACTCCGTGATCGTGAATAATATGTCGAATAACTGCTGATTCAGTCATCATCAGTTAGGCCGATATATATCACGCCAGTATGTCAGCTTCATGACGGACGGCCGCCGCTGCCTTTCCGACAGAAAAAACGGCCGCAAGCACACGGCCGTTTTCCATCCATGCAAAAACGGCTATACCGCCTGTTCAAGCCACATATCCCAACCGAACTTACCGATCAGCAGACACAGCAGCACCATAAACGCATAGCGCATAAAGCGCGTACCGCCCGCAATCGCCAGCCGTGCCCCGACCAAACCGCCCAACAGATTGGCGCAGGCCAGCGGCAGTGCCCATGCCCAAAGCATATGTCCCGCAGGAACAAAAAAGCACAAGGCCGCCAAATTAGTTGTCAGATTAATCACTTTTGCCGAACCGGTTGCCGTCAAAAAGTCATAGGCAAAAAAACGCACAAACACAAACGCCAGCAGGCTGCCCGTACCCGGCCCGAATACGCCGTCATACAGGCCGATCAAGCCCGCCAGCACAATCCCCCAGTACCGCTCCCCCCGGCTCAAAGCCGTCTGCCGCACCGCCTGTCCCAGATCTTTTTTGAAAAAAGTATAGACAAACATCAACAGCATAATCACAAACATGGCCGGTTTCATATACTGTACCGGCACTTCGGCCGCCACTTTCGCACCGGCAAACGATGCCGCAAACGCCAGCACTGCCGCAGGCAGCAGCATTTTCCACGGCAACGCCACCCGCCGCACAAACTGCCGTGCCGCCATCAGCGTTCCGGCAAACGAAGCGGCTTTGTTTACCCCCAATACCGAAGCAGGCGGTACACTTTGCGGCAGCAGGCCGAACAGCGCGGGAATCTGCAACAGTCCCCCGCCGCCGACGGCAGCATCCATCAAACCGGCAGCGAACCCGGCCGCCAACAGCCAATACAGCGTAACACCCGTTAATTCCCACATTTCCATGCTTTTTATCCCGACTAAGAAAGATTCCGACAATTTTTCTGCCCGCGCGTACCGGCAACCCTGCCGTCTGAATATCCGACACAAAGCGGTATGATTTTAAAATCCGCAGCCATTTTGAAATTTCATACCAATAAAATATGGTACATCACGATTTTTCCTTAAAAATCAGTACAAAATAGTCATAAATTTCCCCCACCGCCGCCAAATACCCGTCAATCGGGTATGGATATTTTACGCTGTCTGTTCTAAAATTACGCCCAACCTAACAGTTTTCCAACCAAGTGCTTTCAGGAGCTTCAAAATGAGTACCTTAAACGCCCTGTTCCAACAAATCAAGCAGCGTGATCCCAACCAAACGGTCTTCCACCAGGCTGTCGAAGAAGTCTTCGGCAGCCTGGAACCGTTTTTGGCCAAGCATCCGCAATATACCCGCCACGGTCTGTTGGAACGTCTCGTCGAACCGGAACGCGTCATCATGTTCCGCGTGTCTTGGGTAGACGACCAAGGCCGCGTTCAGGTAAACCGCGGCTACCGTGTACAGATGAACTCGGCTATCGGCCCGTATAAAGGCGGCCTGCGCTTCCACCCCACCGTGGATTTGGGCGTCTTGAAATTTCTGGCTTTCGAGCAGGTCTTCAAAAATGCACTGACCACGCTCCCGATGGGCGGCGGCAAAGGCGGCTCCGATTTTGATCCCAAAGGCAAAAGCGACAGCGAAGTCATGCGCTTCTGCCAAGCCTTTATGAGCGAGCTGCACCGCCACATCGGCGCCGACACCGACGTTCCGGCCGGCGACATCGGCGTGGGCGGCCGCGAAATCGGCTTTTTGTTCGGCCAATACAAAAAACTGCGCAACGAATTTGCCTCCGTACTGACCGGCAAAGGCCTGACTTACGGCGGCAGCCTGATCCGGCCCGAGGCCACCGGCTACGGCACGGTTTACTTCGCACAAAGTATGCTGCAAACCCGGGGCGACAGCATGGAAGGCAAGAAAGTGCTGATTTCCGGTTCGGGCAATGTGGCGCAATATGCGGCCGAAAAAGCCATTCAGCTGGGTGCGAAAGTGCTGACGGTTTCCGATTCGGGCGGTTTCGTCAAATTTGCCGATGCCGGCATGAACGAAGTGCAGCTGGCGGCTCTGATCGAGCTGAAAGAAGTGCGCCGCGAACGCCTGTCGGTTTATGCACAAGAACAGGGTTTGGAATACTTTGCCGGTCAGAAACCGTGGGCCGTGGCCTGCGATGTGGCTCTGCCCTGCGCCACACAAAACGAACTGGACGAAACCGATGCCAAAACCCTGCTGTCCAACGGCTGTTTCTGCGTGGCCGAAGGCGCGAATATGCCGTCCACGCTGGGCGCGGTCGAAGCCTTTATCCAAGCCAAAATCCTGTACGCTCCGGGCAAAGCCTCCAACGCGGGCGGCGTGGCCACTTCCGGCCTGGAAATGAGCCAAAACGCTATCCGTCTGTCGTGGACGCGCGAAGAAGTTGATAATCGCCTGTTCGGCATTATGGAAGACATCCACCAGAACTGTATCGAAAACGGCAGCGACGGCAAGGGTTACACCAACTATGTGAACGGTGCCAACATCGCGGGCTTCAAAAAAGTGGCCGATGCCATGCTGGCACAAGGCGTGGTATAAACGCAGCCTGTACCGAACGCCTGCACAGCTGTGCAGGCGTTTTTGATTTGCCCGCTTGGCTTGAAACCGCAAAAAGGCCGTCTGAAAACGGGGAAACGGTTTTCAGACGGCCTTCTTGTCGGAGATGCAATTAGGCTTGGCTGCTTTCCGCCGCTTTCTGGCGCAGGCGCAGGCTCAATTCGCGCAATTGCTTGTCGTCCACCGCATTGGGCGCGTTGGTCAGCAGACATTGCGCGCGCTGGGTTTTCGGGAACGCAATCACATCGCGGATCGATTCGGCACCGGTCATCAGGGTCACCAGGCGGTCGAGACCAAAGGCCAAACCGCCGTGCGGAGGTGCGCCGTATTTCAGATTGTCGAGCAGGAAGCCGAATTTCTCCTGCTGCTCTTCGGGCGTGATTTTCAGCGCGGCAAATACTTTTTCCTGAATATCGGCACGGTGGATACGGATGGAACCGCCGCCGATTTCCCAACCGTTGAGCACCATATCGTAAGCGCGTGCCAGACAGTTTTCGGGGTCGCTTTCCATCAAGTCTTCATGGCCCGGTTTGGGCGATGTGAAGGGGTGGTGCATGGCGGCGTAGCGGTCGTTCTCTTCGTCGTACTCGAACATCGGGAAATCGACCACCCACAGCGGCCGCCACTCATCGGCAAAATAGCCGTTTTCCAAACCGTGCTCGTGACCGACTTTGACACGCAGCGCGCCCATCGCTTCATTGACAATTTTGGCTTTGTCCGCGCCGAAGAAAATGATATCGCCGTTTTGCGCACCGGTTTGCCCGATAATGGCTCTCAAAGCGTGTTCGGACAGGTTTTTCACAATCGGGCTTTGCAGGCCGCTGTCTTCGCCGTTGCTGATTTTTTCCACATCGTTCACTTTGATGTAGGCCAGACCCTTGGCACCGTAAATGCCGACAAATTTGGTGTATTCGTCAATTTCTTTGCGGCTGAATTTCGCACCGCCGGGCACGCGCAGTGCCACCACGCGGCCGCCCTTCATATCGGCGGCGGCACGGAAGACTTTCAATTCTTCCGTTTTCATCAATTCGGTCAGCTCGGTAAATTTCAGGCTTACACGCATATCGGGTTTGTCCGAGCCGTAGTAGAACATCGCTTCGGCATACGGCATACGCGGGAAATCGCCCAAATCCACGCCCAGCGCGTCTTTGAACACCTGTTTTGCCATGCCTTCGGTGATGTCCATGATTTCGTTTTCGGATAAAAACGAGGTTTCCAAGTCGATTTGGGTAAATTCGGGCTGGCGGTCGGCACGCAAATCTTCATCGCGGAAACATTTGGTGATTTGGTAATAACGGTCGAAACCGGCTACCATCAAGAGCTGTTTGAACAGTTGCGGCGACTGCGGCAGGGCGAAAAACTCGCCCGGATGAACACGGCTCGGTACCAGATAATCGCGCGCGCCTTCGGGGGTGGAGCGTGTCAGCATCGGCGTTTCGATGTCGATAAAGCCCTGTGCGTCCAAATAGCGGCGCACGCCCATGGCCACCTGATAACGCAGGCGCAGGTTTTTCTGCATCTGCGGGCGGCGCAAATCGATAACGCGGTGGGTCAGGCGCACGTTTTCACTCAGGTTTTCATCGTCGATTTGGAACGGCGGCGTGGCAGCGGCATTCAGCACTTCGATTTCTTTGGCCAGAATCTCGATTTTGCCGGACACCATTTTATCGTTGGTCGTGCCTTCGGGACGGTTGCGTACACGGCCGGTAATGGCCAGTACATATTCGTTGCGCGCCGAATCGGCCGTCTGAAATGCCTCGGGCGTATCCGGGTCAACCACCACCTGCACCATGCCTTCGCGGTCGCGCAGGTCGATAAAAATCACCCCGCCGTGGTCGCGGCGGCGGTGCACCCAGCCTTTAACGGTAACGGTTTGGTCTAAATATTGCTCGCTGATTAAACCGCAGTAGTTGGTACGCATATCGGGTTTCCTTGGTTTGATAAGATGAAACAGTTTGACGGCCGCGAAAACATCCGTGCCGGAAATCACCGGCGGTTTGCGGCTTGCCTTTTCAGACGGCCCGGGACGGCAGTTTCGGCACGCCGCCCTCCTCCGGCATTACCATGCCGAGCGAAATCACATATTTGAGCGCTTCGTCCACGCTCATATCCAGTTCGCGCACATCACAGCGGCGCACCATAATATAGTAGCCGCCGGTCGGGTTGGGCGTGGTCGGCACATATACGGAAAGATAGTCCGCACCTTCGGGCAGCTTTCCCGCCACCGCTTCGGGCAGGCTGCCCGAAACAAAAGCAATCGTCCAAATATCGGGCTGTGGAAACGGCACCAGCACCGGTGTCTTGAACGACCGGCCGTTATCGGAAAGCAGACTGTCCGATACTTTTTTTACGCTGGAATAAATCGACTTGACTACCGGAATGCGGCCGAGCAGCGTGTCCCACCCGTGCAGGATTTTCCTGCCCAGCACATTGGCGGCAAACACGCCGGTAAAAAACAGTATCAGCAGCGCGACAATAAAGCCCAAACCCGGTAAATCAAAACCCAGATAGTGCGCGGGCTGCCACTGGCGGGGCAGCCATTCGATGATTTGGTCGGTTGCCGAAATAATGTAGGTTACCGCCCAGATGGTAACCGCCAGCGGCAGCCACACCAGCAAACCCGCCAACAGGTATTTTTTCAGGGCACGGCCGAAACGGCTGCCTTCCTGCATTTTCAGTTCGCTCATGTTCGGTTGCACGGCATGGCTCAAATGCCGTCCCAGTCGTTAAACATCAAACCGATGCCGACACCGGTCTGTTTATGGTTGTAATCCATCAGATTTTCGCCGTAACCGTGAAAAGCACGGATATAGGCTTTCATTTTGCCTTTGAGCGGCGCGGCATATGCCGCCTCTACCGCCCCTTTGCCGCTGGCCGGATTATAGCGCAGCAGCGCGGAGAGGGTTTGTTTGCCGTTGAAGCGGTATTGCAGGCGCATATCGCCATAACCCATATAATCCGTAATGTCGGGATTGTCGTCACTCGATGCCGGGCCGGTATCGGTACGCACCCAGACACGCGGCAGAACCGTCAGCCTGCCCCATTCCATACCCGCCATGGCGTAAACCCGGTTCCACGAACGCGAATCGGGACGGCTCTGGCCGTTGGACTGGTGCACATAACCCAAGCCCAGCACACGCAGTCTGCCGCCGCCGGGCAGCTCGGCCGTTACCGGCTGGGTAACGAACAGCTCGGGCTGGTAATCGGTATTGCGGAACGGCGCCGACTTTCTGCCTTGGTTGAAAATCTGCCAATCCGACTTCTGCGTATAGGCAAACCAGACATCGGCACGGCTGGCAAACACATCTTCCATCAATTTGCTTTTGAAGGAAAGCTGCATTTTCGATTCCGCACGCTTTTGCCGGTAGAATTTCTCCGCACCGCTCACACCCCGGCTGGGGCTGGACGGATAATAATTGGGGCGGGTGTTGTACCACACCGGCAGCAGATAAGTCGGTGCGTGTCCGCGCAGGGTAAACAGTCCGTCGGAACGGTTGCCGTTCAAATCGAACATTTCGCTCAAAGGCGTATAAGCCTCTGCCGCACGCAGCTCAGAAGCAGCGTCATCGGCCAAGACGACCGCCACTTCGCGGCGTTCGGCACTTTCGGACAAAGTCTGCACCAAATCCACCGGTGCCTTTACCTCGGCAGCCATGCCGTTTTGACGGGAATATCCGGCAGGCGGAAACAGCCTGTCATAACAGGCCAGACGCTGTGCATTATCCGCCACCGCCGCGCAGGCCGCAGCATCTTGCGCCCGAGCCTGAACCGGCAGCACGAGCAGCAGGCAGACTATCTGTTTCCACATACCGAAATCACATCATTCATTAAAGAAGCCCCCGAAGCAGACTGCATAGCAGCCGCCCACAGGGGCATACGGCGCGCCGTTGCGATCGAATCAGGCCATGGCCTTGACTTTGGCAGACAGGCGGCTTTTATGGCGGGCAGCTTTGTTTTTGTGGAACACGCCTTTATCGGCGATGCGGTCCAGAATTTTTACCGATTCGCGGTATTGGGCTTGGGCAGCCGCCTTGTCGCCGCCTTCAACCGCTTTCAACACTTTTTTCACTGCGGTACGGAAAGCCGTACGCAGACTGGCGTTGTGGGCGCGGTTTTTAATTGCCTGGCGGGCACGTTTGCGGGCTTGTGCGCTGTTTGCCATTGGGTATATCTCCTGATAAATACAATTTTCGTAAACTCGCTATTTTAATATCCAAACCGCAGGCACGCAAGTGATTTTATCCCCTGCCGTTTTTCAGGCGGCCTGAAACGTGCAGGAAAACGACAATCGGCGGCAGAGCCTGCCGCCGCACCGCCACGGCGGTTTAACATTTTGATTTTCCGCAAACACTCCATTACAATCGCACAGGCCGTCTGAATGGCGGCCTGTTTTCCATCTACCATCAAGGAATGATAACCCATCATGAAAAAATCTTTATTGACCGCACTTGTTACTTTCGCGCTGGCAGCCTGCGGCGGCCAGTCCGACAAACCCGCCCAACCCAAAGCCGAAGAGGCTCCCGCTTCCGCAGCCTCCGCCGCTTCGGCTCTGCCGCAAACCGATGCGCTCAATATCTACAACTGGTCGAACTATGTCGATGAAAGCACGGTTGAGGAATTCAAGCAGCAGTACGGCCTGAAACTGAACTACGACCTGTACGAGAACAACGAAACCCTCGAAGCCAAAGTACTGACCGGCCAGTCCGGCTACGATCTGGTGGTTCCGGGCATCGCGTTCCTGCCGCGCCAGATTCAGGCAGGCGCTTATCAAAAAGTCAATAAAGATCTGATTGAAAACTATAAAAACATTAATCCCACCCTGCTGGAAATGCTGCAAACCGCAGATCCCGGCAACGAATACGCCGTCCCCTACTTCTCGGGCGTGAACACGCTGGCGATTACCGAAAAAGGCAAACAGGCTCTGGGCGGCCAGCTGCCGGAAAACGGCTGGGATCTGTTGTTCAAACCCGAATACACCGCCAAACTCAAAGGCTGCGGCATCGCCCTGTGGGATACACCGAGCGAAATGTTCCCCATCGTACTGAACTATCTGGGTAAAAACCCGGCCGGTACCGACAGTGCCGATATTGAAGCGGCGGCCGAGGTACTCAAAGGTATCCGAGGCGACGTGAAACGGTTCAGCCCGTCGGTTATCGACGAATTGGCGCGCGGCGACGTGTGTCTGGCGGCCGGTAACGGCGGCGATTTGAACATGGCGAAAAAACGTTCGGAAGAAGTCGGCAGCAGCGTGGGCATCGACGTGCTGACCCCGAAAGGCATGGGCTTCTGGATTGAGTCCTGGCTGATTCCGGCCGATGCCAAAAACGTTGCCAACGCCCACAAATATATCAATTGGACCTTGGACGAAAAAATCGCCGCACGCAACGGCGACTTCGTCACTTTCGCCCCGGCCAGCCTGCCCGCCCAAAAACTGATGGATCCGGAATTGGTCAAAGTGCGCTCGATTTTCCCGAACGAGGAAGATATGAAAAACGGTTTCGTGATGCCGCAAATGAGCGACGAGGCGAAAAAGCAGACCGTCGCCCTGTGGCAGCGCATCAAAGCGGGCAACTGACCCTGCCCCAAAAAATCGGACGGACTGCCCGCGCAGTCCGTTTTTTTTACACCCGCATGCCGTACAGCCAAGCGGACAGACCGCCCTGACAGAAAGGCCGTCTGAAAACCCCTCCCGGTTTTTCAGACGGCCTCCGATACGGAGCCTTATTTTTGGTCTTTAAACCATTTTGCCTCAATGGCGGCATAAGTGCCGTCGGCCTTAATGGCGGCCAAACCTTTATTGATACGCTCGCGCAAATCGTCGCTGCGGCCTTTTTTCAGGGCAAAGCCGTATTGCTCTTTCGGAAAGGAGGCATCGACAAACATATTGTAATTGCCCGGATTCTGCGCCACAAAATACTGTACCACACCGTTATCGCCGACCGTCGCATCCACACCGCCCGCACTCAATTCTTTAAACGCCAGCGGCATATTTTCAAAACGGCGGATCAACTGACTGTCTTTGCCCTGCAAATCCTGCAAAATCAGATCGGCCGTCGTCCCCGTCTGCACCGATACACTGCGGTTTTTCAGATCGGCAAACGATTTGATGTCCCGCCCTTTTTCACCCGTTACAATCATTTGGGTCGCTTCAAAATAAGGATCGGTGAAATCCACCATCTGCTTGCGCTCGTCGGTAATCGTGATACTCGCCAAAGCTACATCGCTGTCGCCCTTGTCCACATTGGCAAAGATGCCTTCAAACGGCGTATTCACAAACTGAAAATCAATCCCCTCTTTTTCGCCCGCCGCTTTCAGAATATCGTGTGAAAAGCCGACCACCTGATCGCCTTCCATATACTCAAACGGCGCATAAGCGGCATCGGTCGCCACGATATAAACCTGCTTCCCGGCCGGAGCGGAAGCCTCGCCGCTTTTGTCCGCTTCCGTCTGCGCTCCCTGCTGCGAACAAGCCGCCAATAAAACGGCAGCGGCCAAACCCGCCGCCAAAGTCATTTTTTTCAACATGATGTCCCTGTCTTTCTTTTCTGATTGAAATTTTACTGAAATCACGCATCATACCGCAATTTCACCCGCCGGAAAACCGCCCGAGGCCGTCTGAAAACGGGCGCAGCGAGTTTCTGCGGAGTTACGGTAGGTCGGATACTTGTATCCGACTATCGCTTTCCGTGTCGGATTTGTGTCGGATTCAAGAATCCGACCTACGTCTGCGCCGTCCAATCCATGCCGTCAATGGCGGCCGCAGCAGGCTTTGTATTTTTTGCCGCTGCCGCACGGGCAGGTATCGTTACGGCCGGTTTTGGCCGTTTCGCGGCGGAATGTGGCCGGTTTGTTGCGCTTGGCCTGCCAGAAACGGTATACGGCCAAAACTGCATCGGGCAAATCCTGTCTTGCCTGAATCCGTTCCGCCTCATCGGTATCCAGCACAATACCCGTTTCTTCGTCATCGAATACGCCAGCCAGCAGCATCATCGGATAAAACAAATCCTCAAACTCTTCATTATCGGCGGCGGCAAACCAGTCGGTTTCGGTCAAATCCAACGCATAAAGATAGGCATTGCTCCACACTTCATAATCCGCCCCGCCCGTTTCAGACGGCAGCAGGTGCAGTTCGGGCATACGGCCGCCGGCCAGTTCGGCGCGGATACTGTCCGCCCACTCCTGCACCAAAGCTGCCGCTTCCGCCCGCCCGGCATCGGGCATATCGGTTTCATCAAAAAAACCGTCCAACCAAGCCAAATCAAAATCATCGGGACCGGACACCAGCGCGGCCAGCATGGCCTGCACTTCGTCGCTGCGCACACCGGCCGATTCGGTAACATAAGGATCGATAAGTTCGGCCAAGCGTTCGATTTTTTGTGTTTCCATTGTTGCAGTTCCTTTACTGTTGTGCGGCTTCGCCTGTGGTTCGGCCGACAGCCCTTATGGGGTAAACGGTTTGAGCTACACCCGTTTCATCAGACACAGGTCGGATTCTTGAATCCGACACGATGTACGACAGTCGGATACGGGGATCCGACCTACCCGTTTACTTTTACAGAAACCCGCCCTTGCGCCGCAGAAATATACCTTTGGCAGTTTCGAAGTAGGTCGGATTCTGGAATCCGACATGATGTGTGATAGTCGGATACAAGTATCCGACCTACCTGTTCTTCGCAACCTCGTTTTAGCTTCGCAGAAACTCGCTGCGCTCGTTTTCAGACGGCCTGTTGGCGCATTTGCTCGAACAGGCAGACGGTGGCGGCCATCGCAACATTCAGCGATTCCGTACCTGCCGCCATCGGAATGCGTACCGTGGCATCAGCCAAGGCCAGCACTGCCGTACTCACACCGCTGCCCTCGTTGCCGAATATCCACGCGCAAGGTTCGGCCAGATTCATATCATACAGGCTGTAATGGTTGTTTTCCGTCAGGGCGGTGGCATATACCGCACGGCGGTAGCCCTGCCGCCATGCGGCCAAATCGTGGCAGTCAGCATCGATATCGAGCAGAAAATGCGCGCCCATGCCGCTGCGCAGGACTTTGGGCGACCATACGTCCGCACTGTCGGCACTCAGTATCACGCGGCGCACGCCCGCTGCCGCCGCGCTGCGCAAAATCGTGCCGACATTGCCGGGATCCTGCACGCGGTCAAGCACCACGCACGTTCCGTCGGTACAGGCGGCCGACGGGCGCGGCTGCGCAATCAGCGTGATGAGGTCTTCGCCCTGCGCCAAGCCGCCGACTTTGGCCAACAGGCCGTCTGCGGCAGTCAGAATTTCCGTCTGTACGCCCAAACGCGCCGTCAGACGGCGTACAGCGTCTTTATCCTGCTTGGCCTCGGGCAGCCAGCATTGCAGCGGCACACCGCCGCTGTCCAGATACATTTCCAGCAAATGCTCGCCTTCCAGCACGGCCAACCCGTCCGCCTGTCTGGCTTTGCCTGAGGCGGCTAATTTGGCCAGCCGTTTGAGTGCGGCATTTTGCGCCGAGGTAATGTGTTTCACGCCAATCCTTCTTGTTTTCCCCGATGCGGTCATCAGGCCGTCTGAAACGGCGCCGCCCCGTTCGGACAAAATTTTATTTTCCGTATGATTTATCCGTATTTCCCCAACCCGCCGACACCGTTTTTACAGCTGAACATATCCGTCGGATTCGAGAATCCGGCAATAGCAAAAAAACCGATCAAGACGTCGGATTCGAGAATCCGACCTACCATACTTGCTTGCACAGAAAAGCCTGTCGCCAGCCCACCCCCCGATAAAGCCGTCTGAACAACAGGCTGTTTGGTTCACCGGTAGCAGCAAAAAAATCTGCTAAACCGTCGACCACTGATTTTCAGACGGCCTTTAATCGCGCACCGTGCGCCAATAATGCGCCAAGGGGCCACGGCCTTTGCCCAGATGCCAATACTGTCCCGCCGAAATCGCGCCGTGCAGATAACTCTTGGCTGCCGCCACCGCCACGTCCAACCGCTGTTTGTGCGGATACAGCGCGGCGACGGCACTGGAAAGCGTGCAGCCCGTTCCGTGTGTATGCGGCGTATCGATGCGGCTGCTGACAAAGCATTGTTCCGGTGCATCTGCCCGCAACAGCCAGTCGCGCGCCTCGCGGCTGCCGTGCCAATGGCCGCCTTTGAGCAGCACGGCTTTCGCCCCCTGCGCCAACAGTTTTCCGCCCTGCGCGCGCATTTCAGTTTCGTCACCTGCCACAGGACTGCCGGTCAGTTGCGCCAACTCGCTCAAATTGGGGGTAACCAAATCGGCCTGCGGCAGCAGTTCGGCCAGCATGGCGGCGGCAGTGTCTTCCAACGCCAAACGGTCGCCCGAAGTCGCCACCAATACCGGGTCCAGCACCACAAACGGCACCGCATAATGCCGCAGCACCGCCGCCACTGTCTCAATCGATGCAACATCCGGCAGCATGCCGATTTTCACCGCATCGATGCGCATATCGTCCAATACCGATTCGCACTGGCTGCGTATCATCTGCGGCGGGACGGTATGCACCGCCTGCACGCCCTGCGTATTCTGCGCCGTAACGGCGGTTATCGCGCTGGCACCGTATGCGCCCAGTGCGCCGAAGGTTTTCAAATCCGCCTGAATACCCGCACCGCCGCCCGAATCGGAACCGGCAACGGTTAAAACGCGCGGGAACGGTCTGGCTGCATTCTGCATCATGCCCTCCTGTCAGAGTCCGAGCAGCTGCCGGTAGGTTTCGCCATCGAAACCGGCATGAAGCCGCCCGTCGGCGGTTTGCAGAACAGGCCGTCTGATCAGGCTGGAATGGGCCGCCATCAAGGCCGCTGCCGTTTGCGGATGATCGGCTGCCGCCTGTTCTTCACTGTTTAACTTGCGCCACGTGGTACCGCGTCTGTTGAGCAGAACCGCCAACGGTATCTGTTCCAGCCAGCCGCGTATCTGCGCTTCGTCAGGCGGCGTTTTTTTGAAATCGACAAAATCGGCCGCCACACCGGCTTCGGCCAGCCAAGCACGCGCTTTTTTCACCGTATCGCAATTGGCAATACCGTATAAAACCGTCATAGTCATGCTCCGTATCGGTAAACGTCACGACCGATTGTAGCAAAAAGCCTTGTCGGCCACCGATAAAAAAACTATGCTTGGGATTTTCCACCGTCCCAACCAAGCATACGATATGAAACAAGCCCTTCTGATGATGGCTGCCGCCCTGTCTCTGGCCGCCTGCGGCAGCAACCCGCAGGAAGCCACCGAAGCGAATCTGAAAAAAGCCGTCGAACAATCCGCCGTCCCGCCATTGTGCCTGCCGCTGGCTTTGGACATTACCGCACCCGACGGCCGGCCGGTTTCCGCCGGCAATGCGTTGGGCGGGACAGTCATCAAAATAGCCGAACGCTCATTTAACGGCGAAAAAATCAACCGTGAAGCGCAAAAACAGCTGGACATTCTGACCGATCAGAGGTTTTACCGGCGCGAGAAAGACGAATATACCGGTAACGACGGCAAAACCGCCGTACGCGTTTACACGCTGACCGAAAAAGGCGCGGCGCAGACCCGTCCGTCGCCGCACGGCCCGCTGTTCTGCCTGGGCAACCAGAAGGTCAATAAAATCAACTGGTTTACCACTCCCTCACCCGCCAACGGCGTGGTCATGACCAAAGTCAGCTATACCGCTGCCTTGGATGCCGAGAGCTGGGCGGACAAACTGATCCGGGCGGGCGGCGAATCTTGGCAAACGCTGACGGAAGAAAAAAACCGGCTGGCAACGCTGATACAGACCAACCGGGGCTGGCGCGACTGGCAGAGTCTGCGCGACACAGCGGAATAATGCCCGTCGAAACAGTCAGGCCGTCTGAAAACGCGCAATATGCGTTTTCAGACGGCCTTTTTTTATGAGTCGGGTGGGACGGTTTTCGTTTCAGCGCATCAGCGGGTTGTTTTCATCAACCGCTGTTTTTCGCGCTTCCAATCGGCCTCTTTCAGACTTTGGCGTTTGTCGTGCTGTTTTTTACCTTTGGCCAGGCCGATATCCATTTTGATGTAGCCGCGTTTGAAATGCAGATTGAGCGGCACCAGCGTATAGCCGCTGCGCTCGACTTTGCCGATTAATTTGCTGTTTTCGGCCTGTTTGAGCAGCAGTTTGCGCGGGCGTACGGGATCGGGTTTGACATGGGTGGACGCGGTCGGCAGTGCGGTAATGTGGCAGCCGACCAGATAAAACGCATCGCGTTTCCAGTAAATATAGCTTTCTTTGAGCTGGACGCGTCCGGCGCGCACGGCTTTCACTTCCCAGCCTTCCAGTACCAGCCCCGCTTCCAGTTCGTCTTCGATAAAATAATCGTGAAAGGCTTTTTTGTTGTTGGCAATACTCATTTCCGGTTTCCTTTCTGTTTCCCCGCCGTTCAGACGGCCTCATGGGGCAAACTGCGCCGCCCCCCGGTTGGCCAGTGCATCCGCGCGCTCGTTGTCCGCATGGCCGGCATGGCCTTTTACCCATTTCCACGCCACATCGTGCGCCGCCGTCAGGCGGTCGAGTTCGCGCCATAAATCTTCGTTTTTCACCGGCTGTTTGGCTGCGGTTTTCCAGCCGTTTTTTTTCCAGCCGTGTATCCAGCTCTCCATGCCGTTTTTCACATATTGCGAATCGGTGCAGATGACGACGCGGCTCGTCCGTTTCAGGGCTTTGAGGCCTTCGATGACGGCGGTCAGCTCCATGCGGTTGTTGGTGGTGTCCGCTGCGCCGCCGGACAGTTCTTTTTCGTGCACACCGTAGCGCAAAAGCACGCCCCAACCGCCCGCGCCCGGATTGCCCTTGCACGCACCGTCGGTATAGAGATAAACCGTTTTATCCATCTTTCCGCTTCCGGCCAAACGTTGCATCATAGCATAAAGCAGGCGGCATCTGCATTTCAGACGGCCTCCCCGTCCGAGGGCGGCAACAGTTTGCCCGGATTCATCAGGTTTTTCGGATCCAGATGCGCTTTGACGGCGCGCATACAGGCGATTTCCGCCGCCGTGCGCACACTCGGCAGCCAATGGTTTTTCACCCGGCCGATGCCGTGCTCCGCCGCTACCGTACCGCCGCAGTCCAGCACATGGCGGTACACGGTTTCATTGACCGCATCTTCATACGCATACGCTTCATGGCTCAAAATATCCGGCAGAAAAGTGTTGTAGTGCAGGCTGCCGTCGCCCAAATGGCCGAAGACGATGATGTTGATGCCGCGATAACGCCGCTGCAAGTCCGCACCGCAACGGACAACAAATTCCGCCACGCGCGTAATCGGTACCGCAATATCGTGCTTGATGCTCACGCCCAATCCGCGCTGGGCGGCGGAAATATGCTCGCGCAGTTTCCACAATTCCAGCCGCTCGCGCTCCGACTGCGCCAAAACGGCATGGTCAAATCCCGCTTCCAGCAGACAGGCCGCCAGACGGTCGCCCAAATCCCCGCACACCAGCGAATCGCCCAATTCCAGCAGGATATGCCACGGCGCGTCCAATGGTTCGGGCAGGCCGCAAAACGCAGCCGACAGCGACAATGCCGCACCGCCCACCAGCTCGAAGCTGTGCAGCCGCTCGGCAAACGTCCCCTGTACCACCATCAACAGCCGCACGGCCTCATCAATATCCGCCACGCCCACCCACGCGGTTTCCACCGTTTGCGGACGGGCAAACAGTTTGAGCGTGGCGGCGGTAATCACCCCCAGCGTCCCCTCGCTGCCGATAAACAGATGTTTTAAATCGTAGCCGCTGGTATTTTTGTGCAGGGGCGACAGATGGGAAACCAAAGTACCGTCGGGCAGCACCACTTCCAAACCCAGCACCAGATCACGCATGGTGCCGTAGCGCACAACATTCAGCCCGCCCGCATTACAGGCAATATTGCCGCCGATCTGGCACGAACCTTCGCTGGCCAGACTTAACGGGAACAGCCGTCCGGCCGCCTGCGCCGCCTGCTGTACGTCGTGCAGCACACAGCCTGCTTCTGCCGTCAGCGCATTATCGGCCACACTCACCTGACGGATACGGTTGAGCCGGCTCAAATTGAGCAGCACACCGCCCTCCGGCACTGCCCCGCCGCACAAACCGGTATTGCCGCCCTGCGGTGTTACGTTGATGCCGTGCGTGAAACAGTAGCGCATCAGTTTCTGTACCGATGCCACACTGTCGGGCACCACCATCACATCGGCACGGCCGGTGTAGCGGCCGCGCTGGTCGGTAAGCCATGCTTCGTTACTGCCGTATTCGTGCGCGGCCAGCAGGGCAAGCAGGCCGCTGCGCACTTGCGTATCCATCACTTCTCTCTGCGGTAAAAAAGCAATATTACTCCAAGCCCGGCACATCAAGCAAAAACGGCAGGCAAATAAAAACGGAGCCTGGCGGCTCCGTTTCTGCTGCAATAGCAGATTATTTGGAAGCAGCTTCGGAGGCGGCAGAAGCGGCAGCGGCTTCGGCAGATGCAGCAGCTTCAACAGCCTGCTCGGCCGCAGAAGCAGCCGATGCGGCATCGGCGGCAGCTTCGACATGAGCGGCAGCGGCAGAAGCGGCAGATGCAGCAGCCTCAGTAGCGGCAGAAGCGGCTTCGGAAGCAGCAGAAGCCGCTTCTTGGGCTTGCTGGGTTTGACCGCCACAAGCAGCCAGCAGCAGAGACATCATCGCGGCAGCCAACAGGGATTTTTTCATTTTAACACCTTCTTTGTGGAATAAAATAACAATCGGATCAGGGTAAATTGCTGCCGTCAATCATGACCGCCTGAGCGGTATACGGCAGGATTCATTGCTGAACGCTGTAATTATGCACCAAGCCCAAGCCGATAACAATCGGCACAACCTTTTCGGATTATTACTTTTCCATACCGAATCCGAAACTTCCCCCGCGCGGACGCTACTGCAAACCGCTGATCCAAAAATAATATTATGATTTTAATAAATTTTTAAAATATGCTTCCGTAACAGTCGTTTGATGCCTACATGACATTTTTTTGCCAGTCAGTCGCAAAAATGCAACATTTCCATGCTAAGGATAACGTATGCGGCAGGCAGCGTAGCTGTGCTACAATGGCCGCCTTCTGTTTCCGACCCACCCGCCCGAGGACGCACAATGAGCATTCAAAAAAATTCCGTGGTTACTCTGCATTATGAAATGTTTGATGCAGACGGCCGTTTAATCGACAAAACCGAAGAGCCGATTGCCTATCTGCACGGCGGCTATGACGGTATTTTCCCGTTGGTGGAAGAAGCCCTGCACGGGAAAAACACCGGCGACATTGTCGATGTTACCCTCCAACCGGACGATGCGTTCGGCGAACAGGATCCCGAACTGATCCGCATCGAAGCGGCCGATTCGTTTCCTGTCGAAGCCGAAGTGGGCATGATGTTTGAAGCGGATATGCCCGACGGCGATTTAGTCGTTTTCCGCGTTACCGATGTGGCCGACGGCAAAGTCGTCGTGGACGGCAACCACCCGCTGGCCGGCATGAAAATCCGCTTCAAAGCCACGGTTGAAGAAGTGCGCGATGCCGGCGAAGAGGAAATCGCCCACGGCCATGTACACGGTGCACACGGCCACCACCATTAAGCCGCTTGCGCACCAAAAAGGCCGTCTGAAAACGCACGCCGCCATCTGTTTGCTGTACAGAAACTGCGCTGCGGTTTGTTTTCAGACGGCCTTTTTGCGCCAAACGGCTTCTAGAAACCGTTTTCCATCAGAATCTGGCCGGGAATCCGGTTGCGGTGCATGGCAAACCCCATATCCAGCAAGGCTTGGAAGGTGTCTTTCACCATCGCCGGATTGCCGCAAATCATAAAGCGGGTATCTTCCGCAGTAAAAGGCCGCCCTGCCGCCCGGGCCAGACTGCCGTCTTTGAGCCGTTCGGGCAGCCGTTTGCCGCACAGCGCGCCTTCGGCCTGATCGCGGGTCAGCACGGGGATAAACGTGAGTTTGTGGAAATCGTCCTCAATCAGCGGGTGCTGCGCCAAAGCGGCAATATCGCGGTTGAACACCAATTCGTCGCGGTAGGATACCGAATGGACCAGGGTCAGGCTGTCGAAACGCTGCCATATCTGCGGCTGGCGCACCACCGACAAAAACGGCGCAATCCCCGAACCCGTGCTGAGCATGACCAAATCGCGGCCGTCGGCAAAACGCTCGGGCAGCAAAAAGCCCGTTGCTGTTTTATCGAGCAAAATCCGGTCGCCCGCCTGCAATTGCGCCAATCTGGCCGACATCGGGCCGTTTTCGATCAGCACGGCAAAGTACACCAACTCTTCATCATATTCGGCAGACACCACCGAATACGCCCGCCAGATATAGCCTTCGCCGTCGCGGAAACCCAAGCGGGAAAACTGCCCGGCGGCAAAGCGGTAGCTTTCGGGACGGCTGACGACAAAAGTCATCAACTTCGGTGTATGGCGTTCCACACGCAAAACGGTTTCTTCGGTGTATTTGGCTTCGGGGGAAGCGGTCATGGCTCGGCTTTCCTGAATGTTTAGGCAGAAAAATAGAGATGCTCGGTATAGACGGCGGACAGTAACAGCAATACTGCCAATACGGCCAGCCAAACCGCTATCCTTTTCCACGGCAGCGGCTCGTGCGCGCGGCGGAAACCGCCCGGCATCGGGCTGGCGATTCTCGGCGGCGGTGCGGGACGGCGGTGCGCGGCAATCCACGCATCGTGTTTCTGCCGCGCCGTTTCATCGCTCAAAACGGCATACGAGCGGTTGACAATGCTCATAATCCGCTCGGCCTGGGGGTGGCCGGGATTGCGGTCGGGGTGGTATTGGCGGCACAGGGCGCGGTAGGCCGCACGAATCTCTTTGGCCGACGCATCGGGCGGCACTTTCAGATTGTCGTAATGCGTGTGCAGCCGTTTGGCCATCATCAGCTTCCCGAACCGGTCATCAAGGCCGTCTGAAAACGGTTGGCACGCAACACGCTTGCTGTTTTCAGACGGCCTTTAAATGCAGACAGGCCTTACTTTTTCAACCGCCCGTGCAGTTCCTGCACGCTGTACACGCCCATGGCATTCAGGCTTTTCACGCCTTCGCTCATGGCTTCGCCGCCGGCGATGGTGGTGTATTGCGGCACGCGGGCGGTCAGCGCGGTGCGGCGGATGCTGTGGCTGTCGGCGACCGACTGCGCATCGCTGCCGACGGTGTTCACCACCAGCGCGATTTCGCCGTTTTTAATCGCATCGACAATATGCGGGCGGCCTTCCAAAACTTTATTCACCACCTGAACGGTGATGCCGTGTCCGGCCAGATAGGCCGCCGTGCCGCGCGTGGCGCACAGGCCGTAGCCCAAGGCTTGGAAGTTTTTCGCCGTCTGCACCACCAGCGGTTTGTCTTCGTCGCGCACGGCCAGGAAGACTTTACCCGTAGCAGGCATACGCTCGCCCGCAGCCAGCTGGGATTTCAGATAGGCTTCGCTGAATGTCGCACCCACGCCCATCACTTCGCCGGTGGAGCGCATTTCGGGGCCGAGAATGGTGTCCACGCCGGGAAATTTGATAAACGGGAACACGGCTTCTTTGACGGCGTAAAAATCGGGTACGACTTCTTTTTCCACGCCCTGCCCGCTCAGCGAAATACCCGCCATCGCACGTGCGCCCACTTTCGCCAGCGGCACGCCGGTGGCTTTGGATACGAACGGCACGGTGCGGCTGGCGCGCGGGTTCACTTCGAGTACGAACACCACGCCGTCCTGCACGGCAAACTGCACGTTCATCAGGCCGATCACGTCCAAAGCCTTGGCCATCGCCACTGTCTGACGGCGGATTTCGTCTTGGATTTCCGAGCTCAATGAATACGGCGGCAGCGAGCAGCCTGAATCGCCCGAGTGGATACCGGCCTGTTCAACGTGCTGCATGATGCCGCCGATGACAACGGTTTGGCCGTCTGAAACGCAGTCCACATCGACTTCAATCGCATTGTTCAGGAAGAAATCCAGCAAAACGGGGCTGTCTTCGGATACCTGCACCGCCTCGCGCATATAGGTTTTCAGCTGTTCGGCCGAATGCACCACCTGCATGGCGCGGCCGCCGAGTACATAGGACGGGCGCACCACCAGCGGATAGCCGATTTCTTCGGCTAACACCAAAGCCTCTTCTTCATTTCGCGCGGTGCGGTTCGGCGGCTGGCGCAGGCCCAAATCGTTGAGTACTTTCTGGAAACGTTCGCGGTCTTCGGCGGCATCGATCGAATCGGCGGACGTGCCGATGATGTTCACGCCGTTTTCCACCAAAGCATTCGCCAGTTTCAGCGGGGTTTGGCCGCCGTAATGCACAATCACGCCCCACGGGTTTTCGGTGCGCACGATTTCCAGCACGTCTTCCAGCGTCAGCGGCTCGAAGTAGAGGCGGTCGGAAGTATCGAAATCGGTGGACACGGTTTCGGGGTTGCAGTTGACCATAATGGTTTCAAAACCGCTTTCGCGCAGTGCCAGCGCGGCATGGACGCAGCAGTAGTCGAACTCGATGCCCTGCCCGATGCGGTTGGGGCCGCCGCCGAGAATCATCACTTTGCGGTTTTCAGACGGCCTCGCCTCGCACTCTTCTTCATAAGTGGAATACAGATAGGCCGTATCGGTGGCAAACTCGGCCGCGCAGGTGTCCACGCGTTTGTACACAGGGTGCAGGTTCAGCGCATAGCGGTGGTCGCGCACGGCTTTTTCGCTGATGTCCAACAATTGCGCGATGCGCTTGTCGGAAAAGCCTTTGCGTTTCAGACGGCGTAAAGCGGCGTAGTCCAAACCGTTCAGGCTGCCTGAAACCACTTTTTGCTCTTCGGCCACGATGTCTTCGATTTGCGCCAAAAACCACGGATCAATGGCGCAGATTTCGTGGATTTCGGCGATGGTGAAGCCCGCACGGAAAGCATCGGCCACATACAGGATACGATCGGGGCCGGGGTTGGCCAGCTCGCGGCGGATTTCGGCTTTGTCGGCGGTTTTCGGGTTGAAGCCGCACAGGCCGGTTTCCAAACCGCGCAGGGCTTTCTGCATCGATTCCTGAATGGTGCGCCCCATCGCCATCACTTCGCCGACCGATTTCATCTGCGTGGTTAAGCGGTCGTCGGCGGCGGGGAATTTTTCAAAGGCAAAACGCGGGATTTTGGTCACCACATAATCGATGGCCGGCTCGAACGATGCGGGGGTGCGCCCGCCGGTGATGTCGTTGCGCAATTCATCCAACGTAAAGCCCACCGCCAGTTTGGCCGCCACTTTGGCAATCGGAAAGCCCGTGGCTTTGGAAGCCAGCGCGGAAGAGCGGCTCACGCGCGGGTTCATCTCAATCACAATCATTTCGCCGTTAGCGGGGTTCACCGCAAACTGCACGTTCGAGCCGCCCGTGTCCACGCCGATTTCGCGCAATACTGCCAAACTCGCATTGCGCATGATTTGGTATTCTTTGTCGGTCAGCGTCTGTGCGGGCGCAACCGTGATGCTGTCGCCGGTGTGCACGCCCATCGGGTCGAAGTTTTCAATCGAGCAGATGATGATGCAGTTGTCGTTTTTATCGCGCACCACTTCCATCTCGTACTCTTTCCAGCCGAGTACGGACTGTTCAATCAATAATTCATGCGTGGGCGAAGCATCGAAACCGCGTTCGCAAATGGCGGTAAATTCGTCTTTATTGTAGGCAATGCCGCCGCCCGAGCCGCCCATGGTGAAAGACGGACGGATCAGCGTCGGGAAGCCCACTTCTTCCTGCGCGCGCAGGGCTTCGTTCATGGTGTGGCAGACAAAGGATTTGGGCGTATTCAGGCCGATTTTTTCCATCGCTTCCTTGAAACGGCCGCGGTCTTCGGCTTTGTCGATGGCGTCTTCCGTCGCGCCGATTAATTCAACGTTGTATTTCGCCAGCACACCGTTTCGCGCCAAATCCAGCGCACAGTTCAAGGCCGTCTGCCCGCCCATCGTCGGCAGCACCGCATCGGGGCGTTCTTTGGCGATAATCTTCTCCACCGTCTGCCACATAATCGGCTCGATATAGGTAACATCGGCCATATCGGGGTCGGTCATAATCGTGGCGGGATTGGAGTTCACCAGAATGACTTTATAGCCTTCCTCACGCAAGGCTTTGCAGGCTTGTGCGCCCGAATAGTCGAATTCGCAGGCCTGACCGATAACGATGGGACCGGCGCCGATGATTAAGATGGATTTAAGGTCGGTACGTTTGGGCATGGTGGGTCTTTCTCTTCAATTTATTAAGTTATTAAGCAAAATAAATTCAATTTTTAATTAAAAATAATACGTTAGTAATTAAATGTAGGTCGGATACCGATATCCGGCAAACTGTTTCATGCCTGCCTGAAACGGTTGGGCCTGCCGTTGTTTCTGTGGTGGATTGTCGGATTTAAAAATCCGACCTACTTATGCAACCGTATCCGCGTTGTTATTTCAGTGCCAGCCCAACCGGCATTGCTGCGTCTGAAAAGCCTTGCTGCCGTTTCCCGACAAGCGTAGGTCGGATACTTGTTATCCGACAATCACAACAAGCCGTCTGAATCACTGCCGCTGCCGCAATCCCAATCGTCGGATTTAAAAATCCGACCTACCCTGTCCACATTTTGACGGCAAAGCCGATAAACAGCAGGCCGACGGCGGCCATGCCGGTGGCGGCGGTTTTGGTGCGGCGGCGGAAGGTTCGGGTCAGACGGCGGCCGGCAAACACCAGTACCGTCAGATAGCCGAAACTCACCAGTTGCAGCACGGCGGCCAGTATCAGGAAGGACAGGCCGGGATACGGATAGGCCGGATCGACAAACTGGATAAAGAACGACAGGAAAAACAGTATGGCCTTCGGGTTCATCAGGCTCAGCAGCAGGGCACGGCGGAAAATTCCACCGCCTCCGCCCGGTGTGCCGTCCTGTCCGCCGGCCGTTGCGGGCGGAGGCATATGCCATTTTTTGACGGCATGGCGCAGCAGGTTCCAGCCCAGATAGGCCAGATACAGTCCGCCGACCAGCTGCACGGCTTGGAACAGGGCGGGATAGAGTTTCAGTACCGTGCCCGCCCCCAAAGCGGCCGCCAGCATCAGCAGGCTGTCGCCGAGCAAAACCGCAGCCACCGCACGGTAAGCGGCTTGCGCTCCGTACCGCCCCGCTACGGTCAGGCAGTACATCGAGTTGGGGCCGGGCAGCAGAATAATGGCAAACACGCCGATGATGTAGGTGGCAAAATCGGTAATACCGAACATTTCAGACGGCCTTATATATTACAAGCTCGAAGGAGCCTACAAAATTTCACAGTATCTTTGAACCACTGTCATCATCACTTGCGTCAGCCCGGTTCGAGTTCCTTATTGACACCGTTAAAATCAAAAGAACCCGACTTGTCTGCGCCCATAATCCTCTTTTTCGCAGCTTCTGTTTTCATGGGAAGGGGATCGGCACCTTGGCGGATTCCGACAGCTGCTTTCTGGTTATCCGCCTCCCAATGCTACGGCCTGCCCCGCCGTCTGCCGTATCCTGCCCCCGATTTCAGACGGCCTGCCGTCAGCCTGACTTTTGACTGCTGCGGGCTGCCTTGTTTAGCCGTCGGCAATTCTGCTCAGGCTGTCGGCCGTACGCTACGCAGACGTCCGCCGCACAAGGAATGCAGCCCCGTCCCATATCGGCCATTTGACTTACCTGCCCACCGCCTTACGGATTTTTTGGTCGGTTTTATACTGGCTCAACGCATACACCGACCAAATCGCGGCGGGAATCCAGCCGATCAGGGTGATTTGCAGAATCAGGCAGACGATTCCGGCAAACGGTCGCCCGATGGTGAAAAATTGCAGCCAGGGAAGAAAAATCGCCAATAATAAACGCATCGTCATGCCTCCGTTCCAACATTCAAAATCATATTGCCTGATGCAGCTGTTGCAGCGGCTGTACCGCTACCGTCAATGCTGCAAACCAAATATCGCAACCTGTTTCAGACGGCCTTTCTGCCGAACCGCCCTGCTCCGCCCGCTTATCCGCGTGCCTGTTTCATGCTGTCGATAAAGCGGTCAAACAGATAAGCCACATCATGCGGGCCGGGGCTGGCTTCGGGGTGGCCTTGGAAGCTGAATGCGGCCTGGTCGGTCAGCTCGATGCCCTGCACCGTGCCGTCGAACAGCGAGCGGTGGGTTACGCGCATATTGGCAGGCAGCGTGTTTTCATCGATTTGGAAGCCGTGGTTCTGGCTGGTAATCAGTACACGGCCGCTGTCCAAATCCTGCACGGGGTGGTTGGCGCCGTGATGACCGAACGGCATTTTGCCGGTTTTCGCGCCGCCGGCCAGCCCCAATAATTGATGCCCCAGACAGATGCCGAACAGCGGTTTTTTCGCCGCCAGAATCTCGCGGATGGCGGCAACGGCATAGTCACAGGGTTCGGGGTCGCCCGGCCCGTTGGACAGGAACACGCCGTCGGGATTCATCGCCAGCACTTCCGCCGCAGGCGTTTGCGCCGGAACGACGGTCAGGCGGCAGCCGCGCTCGGCCAGCATACGCAGGATATTGGTTTTCACGCCGAAATCGTAAGCCGCCACATGATAGGGCTGGCTGTCAGGCCGTCTGAAACCCTCGCCCAGCTTCCATTCGCCTTCCGTCCATTCGTAGCTTTGTGTGCAGGTTACTTCTTTGGCCAAATCCTTGCCCACCATGCTGCCGAATTCGGCAATCAGCGCGCGGGCTTTGTCTTCCGACGCATCGGCGCCGGTCAGAATCGCGCCCGCCTGCGCACCTTTGTCGCGCAGAATACGGGTCAGGCGGCGGGTATCGATGTCGGCAATGGCGACGGTTTGGTGGCGCACCAGATAGTCGTGCAGGCTTTCGGCACTGCGGAAATTGCTGTGCAGCAGCGGCAGGTCACGGATAATCAGGCCGGCGGCATAGATTCTGCCGCTTTCCACATCTTCCGCATTGGCACCGGTATTGCCGATGTGCGGATAAGTCAGGGTAACGATTTGCTTGGTATAGGAAGGGTCGGTCAGGATTTCCTGATAGCCGGTCATGGAAGTATTGAACACCACTTCGCCGGAAGTGCTGCCTTGATAGCCGATGGAGGTGCCGTGGAAGATGCTGCCGTCGGCCAAGACTAAAATTGCGGGTTGGGTCATATCGGAATCCTTCATTGATCGCGCTCGCGGCAACGCCTGCCGCCGCCATGATGTGCCATCGTCTTCGCAGATGGTAAAAAGCACGCCGACACCCCGAATCGGGCCGATGCGTGCTTGCCGGTACAGACGGCATCATGCCGTACCGACCGAAGAAGCAAGGCATTTTATACGAAAGCGGCTGCCGGTTCAAGGCAGCCGCCCCTTATCGGGCGCCTTCAAACGACCAGTTTTTTACCAGCCATGACGCAGTCGCATCTTCGGGCGAATAACCGCGCAACTTCGGATTGACCAGACTGCTGGCCACCATGTTGTATACAAAGACCGCAGGATAGGCCTCGCCGACCATTTTCTCGGCTTCGCGGTACACTTCGCCGCGCTGGGCCGGAGTCAGCCCCGCTTCCAAAGAACGGTCCAGCAGTGCATCATAATCGCGGCTGGAAAAACCGGAAGCATTATTGGCATTATTGCTGCGGAAAACATTCAGGAACGTAGAAGGTTCGTTATAGTCGGCACACCAAGACCAAAACGACAGGCCGAATTTGCCTGCTTTGCGCGTATCCAGAAAGGTTTTCCACTCCTGATTGACCGGCCGGATACGGATGGCGGGAACGGCTTCCTGCCATAAGGAAGAAGCTGCGCTTACCAAGCGTTTGCCCGCTTCGCTGGTACTGTACAGCAGTTCGATTTCCAGCGGTTTTTCCGCCGTAAACCCGGCCTGCGCCAAAAGCTCCGATGCCGCCGCGCCACGCTTGGCCATATCCCACCGCGCCCACTCCGGCCATGCCTGCACATAGCCGTTAATGGCCGGCGGCAGGAATTGGTAGGCCGCCGTTTCGCCCCGGCCGAGCACTTTTTCCGCCATCACTTCGCGGTTCAATGCCATCGATACGGCACGGCGTACATTGACATTGTCGAACGGCTGCCGCCTGCCGTTAAATTCCATATAAGAGGTACACAGGCGGGGGTTGGTTTTGACTGCATCGGGGTAGGCTTTGCTCAATTCGGCAAAACGCTCCGGCGGCACGCCGGTCAAATCGATTTCTCCGGCTTGAAAGCGGCTGACTGCTGCGGTCGAATCCAACGGCAGCAGCATCACTTCGCCGATTCGGGTTGCACTGTCGTTGTAATAGTGCCGGTTGCGCGCCAACAGAATATGGCCGTTGACTACCCACTCTTTCAATTGATACGCACCGCTGACCACAATATTTTCCGGCAGGGTCCATTTATCTCCGTATGTTTCTACCGTTTTGCGGTGCACGGGGAACGTTGAAGGCAGCATCAGCATTTCCGGCAGATACGGCACGGCCTCAGTCAGCGTGATTTGCAGGGTTCCCGCATCCAGCGCACGCACGCCCAAAGTATCGGCAGCAGCCTTGCCCGCATTGATTTCGGCAGCATTCAGCACTTTCGCATCTGCCAGATAAGAGCCGTAATCGCCCGCCGTGGCCGGATCCGTCAGGCGGCGCAGGCTGTAAACAAAATCATCGGCAGTAATGGGATCGCCGTTACTCCATTTGGCCTCACGCAGATAGAACGTCCAAATTTTATTGTCTTCGGTTTCCCACCGCTCGGCCAGACCGGGAACCGGCAATCCTTGCGGATCATTGCTGACCAAACCTTCAAACAACTGGCGCTGTACTGCAAACGCGGGCATATCGCCGCTCTTGTGCGGATCCAGCGTAGACGGTTCCATGCCGTTGTTAATCGTTACACGGCTGCCGTCCCGGCTTGCAGTCTGCACAGATGCAGCCGAAGAAGCAGCCTGTTCCGCCTGACCGCCGCCACAGGCCGCCAGACTCAATGCAATACCCCCCCCCAGAACCTTGACAACCTGCCGGAGGGCCGCAGAAACAGAAGATGTGTTTGTCATATTCTCTCCTCACAAAAAATCAAATCAGACAGCACAGCAAACATGAAACTAAACTTAACATTTGTCAAGTATCTTTAAGACCGAGGCCGTCTGAAAACACGCCGAATCATGCCTGCTGCCCGCACGACGGCCCAAGCCCGCAAATCTCAAAATCAACACCGTCCGTTTACGCTTTTAAATTTTTACGCAGAATCTTCCCGACAGCCGATTTGGGTATTTCATCAATCCATTCAATATATTTCGGCAACTTGTAGGCAGTCAGATACTGTCTGCCCCAGGCTTTCAGGCCGTCTGAATCCGGTGAACCGGCCACACCGACAACAAACAGTTTGACGGCCTCGCCGCTGCGGCCGTCCGGCACGCCGACGGCACAACATTCCCGGATATCGGGGTGGGCAGAAAACACTCTTTCTATTTCGCTGGGATAAACATTAAATCCCGAAACATTTATCACATCTTTTTTGCGGTCGATGATTTTGATAAAGCCCGCTTCGTCCATCACGCCGATGTCGCCGGTTTTGAAATAACCGTCCGGCGTCATATATTCATTGCGCTCGTGCTCCCGCCGCCAATAAGCCTTCATCACCTGCGGGCCTGCCACACAGATTTCCCCGCTCACGCCGGGCGGACACTCTGCTCCGCCCTCATCGGCAATCCGAATATCCGTCAGCGGCAGGGGGATGCCGATACTCGCGGTATAACCGGCTGCCGGCGGATTGACCGAAATGACGGTACCGGTTTCCGACAATCCGCAACCTTCGATAATCGGTTTGCCGACTACTGCCGCCCAACGTTCGGCCGTATCATTCAGAATAGCCATACCGCCGCCGACGCACAGTTTGACATGGCTGTGATCCATACGGCAAAAACCGCTGTCGGACAACAAAGCATTAAACAGCGTATTGACGGCAGGAATCATAACGGGCTTGTACGTCTGCACTGCTTGAACCAGAGCGGCCAGATCTCTGGGATTGGGAACCAGCAGGTTGGCCAACCCTGCCTGCATACCGAACAGAACACAAACCGAAAAAGCAAAAATATGGTACAGCGGCAAGGCAGTTAAGATATAGCCGTTGCTGCCGTCCAATTCCCTACCGACAACGGCGTCCAGCTGATAAATATTGGCAATCAAGCCTTGATGGGTCAGCATGGCACCTTTCGCCACACCGGTTGTACCGCCTGTGTATTGCAGCAGTGCGACATCGGTACCGCTGATCTCCGGCCGTATATACCGGCTGCCGTCTGCGGGAAGCAGTTCGCCGAAACAGTCGCAAAAATCCCGCGTACCGGCAGTCTTAACCACATATTCCACTGCCGTCTGCCCGATAATCTCTTCCACCGTCCCGGAAAAATGCCCGGCAACAATCAGGGCTTTGGCCTGCGCATCATTCAATTGATGCAGCAACTCCCGTGCCGTATAAAGCGGATTCACATTGACCAGCACCAACCCTGCACGGATAACCGCCGCCATGGCAATCGGATAATGCAGAATATTCGGCATCATCACGGCCACTTTATCGCCCGACCGCAAACCCGACTGTTGCAAATGCGCCGCCAAAATGCGGCTGTGGTACGCCAACTCATCAAACGTCAGCGAAACACCCGCACATGTAAACGCCGTTTTCCCGCTCTGTTTGGCAAACAGGTAATCCAAATAATCGACCAGCGTTTCCACACCGTCAGGCCGGGTTATCTGGTTGGCGATGTGGAATTTTTGGTAAGACAGATGCCATGGGCGGTCAGCCAAACCGATAACAGTACTCATGATTTCTCCTCCTATGATATTCATGCACAGAAAACAGCAAGCAGTGTTTCTGCACTGATACTATATCACGGCACTGCACTTTCAGCCCCAACCAGCCTGACCCCAATCCCCGCCCTACCCGCCTGCGGCTTCCGCTACACAGCCATCACCAACACCCCGCCTACCTCAGGCCGTCTGAACCGCGTAGGTCGGATTCTTGAATCCGACACGGGGTGATTGATATTTGAGAATCAAAGGATATTCAGCACAGTGCCGGATACCCGTATCCGACCTACTCCCCCTCCCTCATTCCCCGGTCTGCACTTTCATTTTCCGCCCAAGCTGCCATAAATCAGCACATAAAAGCAAACCCCCGCACATTGTGCAGGGGTTCTGAATTGGTGTCTGGCGGTGACCTACTTTCACATGGGCATCCACACTATCATCGGCGCTGGTTCGTTTCACGGTCCTGTTCGGGATGGGAAGGCGTGGGACCAAACCGCTATGGCCGCCAGACATAAACTGTACAAACCGGAAAGCCGTTACGCTGTTGCGTTTATTTATTGTTTAATCAACTGGTGATGAAGTATTTCATCAGTAAGCTTAATCTTTGAGCATCAAAGTGCTTCAAATGATAGAGTCAAGCCTCACGGGCAATTAGTATCGGTTAGCTGCACGCGTTGCCGCGCTTCCACACCCGACCTATCAACGTTGTGGTCTACAACGACCCTTCAGGAGGGTTAAACCCTCAGGGAAGTCTCATCTTCAGGCGAGTTTCGCGCTTAGATGCTTTCAGCGCTTATCTCTTCCGAACTTAGCTACCCGGCGATGCGACTGGCGTCACAACCGGTACACCAGAGGTTCGTCCACTCCGGTCCTCTCGTACTAGGAGCAGCCCCCGTCAAACTTCCAACGCCCACTGCAGATAGGGACCAAACTGTCTCACGACGTTTTAAACCCAGCTCACGTACCACTTTAAATGGCGAACAGCCATACCCTTGGGACCGACTACAGCCCCAGGATGTGATGAGCCGACATCGAGGTGCCAAACTCCGCCGTCGATATGGACTCTTGGGCGGAATCAGCCTGTTATCCCCGGAGTACCTTTTATCCGTTGAGCGATGGCCCTTCCATTCAGAACCACCGGATCACTATGTCCTGCTTTCGCACCTGCTCGACTTGTCGGTCTCGCAGTTAAGCTACCTTTTGCCATTGCACTATCAGTCCGATTTCCGACCGGACCTAGGTAACCTTCGAACTCCTCCGTTACGCTTTGGGAGGAGACCGCCCCAGTCAAACTGCCTACCATGCACGGTCCCCGATCCGGATCACGGACCTGGGTTAGAACCTCAAAGCCACCAGGGTGGTATTTCAAGGACGGCTCCACAGAAACTGGCGTCTCTGCTTCAAAGCCTCCCACCTATCCTACACAAGTGACTTCAAAGTCCAATGCAAAGCTACAGTAAAGGTTCACGGGGTCTTTCCGTCTAGCAGCGGGGAGATTGCATCTTCACAACCATTTCAACTTCGCTGAGTCTCGGGAGGAGACAGTGTGGCCATCGTTACGCCATTCGTGCGGGTCGGAACTTACCCGACAAGGAATTTCGCTACCTTAGGACCGTTATAGTTACGGCCGCCGTTTACTGGGGCTTCGATCCGATGCTCTCACATCTTCAATTAACCTTCCAGCACCGGGCAGGCGTCACACCCTATACGTCCACTTTCGTGTTAGCAGAGTGCTGTGTTTTTAATAAACAGTCGCAGCCACCGATTCTCTGCGACCCTCCAACGCTTACACCGCAAGGGCTTAACGTCAAAGGGCATACCTTCTCCCGAAGTTACGGTATCAATTTGCCGAGTTCCTTCTCCCGAGTTCTCTCAAGCGCCTTAGAATTCTCATCCTGCCCACCTGTGTCGGTTTGCGGTACGGTTCTGATTCAACTGAAGCTTAGCGGCTTTTCCTGGAAGCGTGGTATCGGTTGCTTCGTGTCCGTGGACACTCGTCGTCACTTCTCGGTGTTATGAAGACCCGGATTTGCCTAAGTCTTCCACCTACCGGCTTAAACAGACTATTCCAACAGTCTGCCAACCTAACCTTCTCCGTCCCCACATCGCATTGAATCAAAGTACGGGAATATTAACCCGTTTCCCATCGACTACGCATTTCTGCCTCGCCTTAGGGGCCGACTCACCCTACGCCGATGAACGTTGCGTAGGAAACCTTGGGCTTTCGGCGAGCGGGCTTTTCACCCGCTTTATCGCTACTCATGTCAACATTCGCACTTCTGATACCTCCAGCACACTTCTCAATGCACCTTCTACGGCCTACAGAACGCTCCCCTACCATACCTTACGGTATCCGCAGCTTCGGTTACAGATTTGAGCCCCGTTACATCTTCCGCGCAGGACGACTCGACCAGTGAGCTATTACGCTTTCTTTAAATGATGGCTGCTTCTAAGCCAACATCCTGGCTGTCTGGGCCTTCCCACTTCGTTTACCACTTAATCTGTCATTTGGGACCTTAGCTGGCGGTCTGGGTTGTTTCCCTCTCGACACCGGACGTTAGCACCCGATGTCTGTCTCCCGAGGAACAACTTGATGGTATTCTTAGTTTGCCATGGGTTGGTAAGTCGCAATGACCCCCTAGCCATAACAGTGCTTTACCCCCATCAGTCTCTTACTCGAGGCACTACCTAAATAGTTTTCGGGGAGAACCAGCTATCTCCGAGTTTGTTTAGCCTTTCACCCCTATCCACAGCTCATCCCCGCATTTTGCAACATGCGTGGGTTCGGACCTCCAGTGCGTGTTACCGCACCTTCATCCTGGCCATGGATAGATCACTCGGTTTCGGGTCTACACCCAGCAACTATCCGCCCTATTAAGACTCGGTTTCCCTACGCCTCCCCTATCCGGTTAAGCTCGCTACTGAATGTAAGTCGTTGACCCATTATACAAAAGGTACGCAGTCACGGAACAAGTCCGCTCCCACTGTTTGTATGCATCAGGTTTCAGGTTCTGTTTCACTCCCCTCCCGGGGTTCTTTTCGCCTTTCCCTCACGGTACTGGTTCACTATCGGTCGATGATGAGTATTTAGCCTTGGAGGATGGTCCCCCCATCTTCAGACAGGATTTCTCGTGTCCCGCCCTACTTCTCGTATACTCAGTACCACGCTTGAAATTTCGAATACGGGGCTGTCACCCACTATGGCCGAGCTTTCCAACTCGTTCTTCTATTTCAAGCGCTATCGTATACAGGCTCCTCCGCTTTCGCTCGCCACTACTTGCGGAATCTCGGTTGATTTCTTTTCCTCCGGGTACTTAGATGGTTCAGTTCTCCGGGTTCGCTTCGCTAGTCCTATGGATTCAGACCAGGATACACATTGCTGTGTGGGTTTCCCCATTCGGATATCACCGGATCATAGCTCTATTGCCAGCTCCCCGATGCTTTTCGCAGGCTTACACGTCCTTCGTCGCCTATCATCGCCAAGGCATCCACCTGATGCACTTATTCACTTGACTCTATCATTTGAAGAACCTTTCGACTTCGCCTTACCCGGCGTTGACTACCCGGTAAAACTTAAATTCTCTACTCTGATAAAGCTTACTGCTTTGTTGTGAGTAGTTTGTGCCTTTTGTCTTCCACAAACTACTTGATACAATCATCACCCAAATTCTGTTCCGATTTGTTTTACGCCTGAAATACTGTTGCATCAGTATTTCAAACCAAATCAGACAGTGTCTTTGTTTGTTGATTTCGGCTTTCCAATTTGTTAAAGATCGATGCGGTGTTTTTTCAACTTCGCAAATAAAAGCAAGCTGCGCATTCTAGCAGCTTTCTTTGATTTGTAAAGTCTGTATCCGGCAGGCTTGTGGTGGAGGCAAACGGGATCGAACCGATGACCCCCTGCTTGCAAAGCAGGTGCTCTACCAACTGAGCTATGCCCCCAGTGTCTTGCTGTATGATGGTGGGTCTGGTAGGACTTGAACCTACGACCCCACGCTTATCAAGCGTGTGCTCTAACCACCTGAGCTACAAACCCATGTCCTGTAAAGAAACCGGTCATCATCAATGATACTCTTTCAGACGGCCTGCTTCTTCCGCATTCTCTGATTACCGATAAGTGTGGGTGCCCGAGCCTCTTCTTTTCTCTAGAAAGGAGGTGATCCAGCCGCAGGTTCCCCTACGGCTACCTTGTTACGACTTCACCCCAGTCATGAAACATACCGTGGCAAACGGGCCCCTTGCGGTTACCCTATCTGCTTCTGGTATCCCCCACTCCCATGGTGTGACGGGCGGTGTGTACAAGACCCGGGAACGTATTCACCGCAGTATGCTGACCTGCGATTACTAGCGATTCCGACTTCATGCACTCGAGTTGCAGAGTGCAATCCGGACTACGATCGGTTTTGTGGGATTGGCTCCGCCTCGCGGCTTGGCTACCCTCTGTACCGACCATTGTATGACGTGTGAAGCCCTGGTCATAAGGGCCATGAGGACTTGACGTCATCCCCACCTTCCTCCGGTTTGTCACCGGCAGTCTCATTAGAGTGCCCAACCAAATGATGGCAACTAATGACAAGGGTTGCGCTCGTTGCGGGACTTAACCCAACATCTCACGACACGAGCTGACGACAGCCATGCAGCACCTGTGTTACGGCTCCCGAAGGCACAAACTCGTCTCTGAGTTCTTCCGTACATGTCAAGACCAGGTAAGGTTCTTCGCGTTGCATCGAATTAATCCACATCATCCACCGCTTGTGCGGGTCCCCGTCAATTCCTTTGAGTTTTAATCTTGCGACCGTACTCCCCAGGCGGTCGATTTCACGCGTTAGCTACGCTACTAAGGTGTCAAGCACCCCAACAGCTAATCGACATCGTTTAGGGCGTGGACTACCAGGGTATCTAATCCTGTTTGCTACCCACGCTTTCGGGCATGAACGTCAGTGTTATCCCAGGGGGCTGCCTTCGCCATCGGTATTCCTCCACATCTCTACGCATTTCACTGCTACACGTGGAATTCTACCCCCCTCTGACACACTCTAGCCTGCCAGTTCAGAACGCAGTTCCCAGGTTGAGCCCGGGGATTTCACATCCTGCTTAACAAACCGTCTGCGCCCGCTTTACGCCCAGTAATTCCGATTAACGCTCGCACCCTACGTATTACCGCGGCTGCTGGCACGTAGTTAGCCGGTGCTTATTCTTCAGGTACCGTCATGAGGCAACGGTATTAACATCGCCCTTTTCTTCCCTGACAAAAGTCCTTTACAACCCGAAGGCCTTCTTCAGACACGCGGCATGGCTGGATCAGGGTTGCCCCCATTGTCCAAAATTCCCCACTGCTGCCTCCCGTAGGAGTCTGGGCCGTGTCTCAGTCCCAGTGTGGCGGATCATCCTCTCAGACCCGCTACTGATCGTCGCCTTGGTAGGCCTTTACCCCACCAACCAGCTAATCAGATATTGGCCGCTCGAATAACGCGAGGTCCGAAGAGCCCCCGCTTTCTCCCTCAGGACGTATGCGGTATTAGCTAATCTTTCGATTAGTTATCCCCCATTACCCGGTACGTTCCAATATGTTACTCACCCGTTCGCCACTCGCCACCCAAGAAGCAAGCTTCTCTGTGCTGCCGTCCGACTTGCATGTGTAAAGCATGCCGCCAGCGTTCAATCTGAGCCAGGATCAAACTCTTATGTTCAATCTCTAACTTTTTAACTTCTGGTCTGCTTCAAAGAAACCGACAAGGATAAATAAATCTATCCTGTCTGTTTTTGTCGCAGTGTGAGGCTCGCGCACTCACACTTATCGGTAATCTGTTTGTTAAAGAGCAAAGACGATTATTTTAGCACGCAATTTAAAAAAGTCAAAATCTTTTTTCAATCAAACCAAAATAACCCGCCGCAGAAGCAGCGAAGAACAACACTATACCCCCACATAAACAAAAATGCAAGCACTCCAACCGGTTTTTTACCAAAACGTGACAGTCAATCTTTCAAATCTCTATTTTATATGGATTTTATATGCACCCTTTATCGGGCTTCTATGGTCGCGGCTTCTGTGCACGCTTTGATGGGGCTTCTCCCGACGCATAAGGCGGAAGCCCAGGGGCTCGGGACGGGCGCATCCGTAATAACGGGTAACCGTTCGGTACCGCCGGCTTGCGGCCTCCCAAATCCCGGCTTTATTTGGCAGTTTGGTTTTCAGCAAAATCCCCCATCCGAAAAATCTCCCTTCCGCCGGCCTCTGTGCAGGTTAGTCTGCTATGGCTGCCGGATAAAAAGAGGGAAATCTGGAAATCTGGAAATCTGGAAATCTGGAAATAAGGTAGGAAAGGTAGGAAGTAAAGGGCAGAAAGAAAATGTCGGATACAGGTATCCGACATGCGCCTTTAAAAAAACATCCCACCACCAAAAAACGGGGACGTGCTCAAATTAAGTATCTATGAATGCTAGGGCTTTTTTGCCCGATTCTTAGGTAATGCCGGATACGTCCGGCATTCGGTCGAATTGCAAATAGGCCGTCTGTATTCGCGGTTCAGACGGCCTCATGTTTTTTTGGCTGTATTGAGTCGGCTGTTATTTGAAATACAAAACCGGCCAGCCTTTTTCTGCGGCTTCGGCGGCCAGCACCTCATCGGGATTGACGGCAACGGGGGAGGATACCTTGCGCAGCAGCGGCAAATCGTTTTTCGAGTCGCTGTAAAAATAAACGGTTTCATAGTCCGCCAAGGTTTGACCGCGTGCGGCGAGCCATTCGTTCAGGCGGGTGATTTTGCCTTCTTTCAAACTGGGTGTGCCGATATACCGGCCGGTGTAACGGCCGTCCGCACCGGTTTCCAATTGGGTACCGATAATGTTGTCGATGCCGAACAGGCGGCAAATCGGGCTGATGATGAATTCGTTGGTGGAGGAAATGACCAGCAATTCATCGCCTGCGGCGCGGTGACTGTCCACCAAAGTACGCTGCATCGGCGTGATAAAGGGTTCGATAAATTCGGCGGTAAATTCGCGGTGCATGACGGCCAGCTCTTCTTGGCTGAACCGGCTGAGCGGAGCCAGATGAAAGGCGAGAAATTCATCGATATTCAGACGGCCTTGCTGGTAGTCGCGATAAAATTTATCGTTTTGGGCGCGGGTATATTCGATATCGACCAAACCTTTTTTCATTAAATACTGCGGCCAGGCATGATCGGAATCGGTGTTGATGAGTGTATTGTCGAGATCGAAGATGGCGAGTTTGGTCATGACTGTTCCTGTTTGAGCAGTTGGCGCAAGAGCGGTAATGTGAGCGGTCGGCGCATGGTGGCAGTGTAATGGGTCAGTGTATCCAGCATTTTTACCAGACTGTCCATATCGCGCCGCCAATGGTTGAGCAGGTAGGCGAAAATTTCATGATCAACATTTAATTGGCGCGCGGCTGCCATTTCGGCCAAAGCGCGAATTTTTTCATCGTCGTTTAAGGGCTTGACATCATAAACCAGACAGTAACCCATGCGCGTACGCAAATCTTCGCGTATGGTCAGCCGGGCGGGCGGTACATCAGCGGAAAACAGCAGGAAGCCTTTGCCGCTGTTGCGGGCACGGTTGAAAATTTCAAACAGCAGCGCCTGCTCGGCGGTATTGAGTTGTTCGATTTGATCGACAGCCAGATAATCGGCATCTAAGGCGCGGTCGGTCAGCACATCGTTTGCCGCATCGACATATGCCGCCCGTGCGCCGCGCTGCCCGGCCTGCGCCACCCATGCGCGCAACAGGTGGCTTTTCCCGCTGCCCGGCTGCCCCCAGACATACACAAACTGCTCCGACTGCTGTTGCAGGATATGCAGCAGTTCATCATTGGATGCACCGAGAAAGCTGTCGAAACCGGGATAGTCGCGGCTGACAAAATCGAAAATAAGCTGGTTCACCGCAGGCCTTTAAGGGAAAACGGCAGATATTGTACGTTTTTTTACCTGCCGTTTAAACCTTCCTCCCTACGCAAACCGCGCTTTTTTGCCTTAGAATGCAGCCTGACTATTTTTCTTTACAGGCCGTCTGAACCGCCGCCCGAGCGTTTTCAGACGGCCTGCCGAATATGACTATGATGACCGCGATTATCGACTTTATCCTCAATATCGACCAACATCTGGCCGCACTTTCCGCACAATACGGCCTGTGGATTTACGCCATTCTGTTTCTGATTGTTTTCTGCGAAACCGGCTTGGTGGTGACACCGTTTCTGCCGGGCGATTCGCTGCTGTTTGCCGCCGGCGGTATTGCGGCAGTGGGCGGCATGAATATTCATGTGATGGTACTGCTGCTGCTGGCAGCGGCGATTATCGGCGACGCAGTCAATTTTGCCGTCGGCAAATATTTCGGCGCGCGGCTGTTTGCCGACCCCGATTCCAAAATCTTCCGCCGCAGCTATTTGGACAAAACCCATGCGTTTTACGAAAAATACGGCGGCAAAACCATCATCATCGCCCGCTTCGTACCAATTGTGCGTACCTTTGCCCCGTTTGTTGCCGGCATGGCCGATATGGATTATGCCAAATTTATCCGCTACAACATTATCGGCGCGGTATTGTGGGTGGTGCTGTTTTCCTATGCGGGCTATTTTTTCGCCAACCTGCCGGTCGTCAAAAACAATTTGGGTTTGGTGCTGGCGGCGATTATCGTCATTTCCGTCCTGCCTGCCCTGATTGAAATCCTCCGCGCCCGCCGGAAAAACTGATGCGGTGTCCATGTGCGAAAAAATGCCGGAAAACAATCCGGCATTTTTTATCGTGCTTGGCAGGCAGACGTTTTTCAGACGGCCTGTTTCCCCTCAACAGGAAGCCGTACAGCCCGCCACCATCTTGTTCAAAGCTGCCGTGTCCAAAAGCCTGATATGCTTGTGATCGACTGCAATCAGACCGTCATGGTGAAATTTCGACAAAGTACGGCTGACCGTTTCCAATTTCAGGCCGAGATAGCTGCCGATTTCCTCGCGCGACATACGCAGAATAAAATCATTGGCGGCAAAACCGCGCTTGTGCAGCCGTTGCGACAAATTGAGCAGAAACGATGCCAGCCGCTCTTCCGAACGCATATTGCCCAACAGCAGCATCACGCCCTGATCGCGCACGATTTCACGGCTCATCAGGCGGAAAAAATGACTCTGCACCCCGGGAATGCGGCTGCCCAGTTCCTCCAAGCGGTCAAACGGCAGCTCGCACACTTCGCTGTCTTCCAAGGCCACCGCATCGCAGGTATGCAGGTGCGAACAAATCCCGTCCATACCGATCAGCTCGCCCGACATAAAAAAACCCGTTACCTGATCGCGGCCGTCGCGGCTGCCCAGAATGGTTTTGAAAAAACCGGTGCGTATCGCATACAGCGACGCAAACGCCTCACCGGCACGAAACAGCACTTCGCCCTTTTTCAGACGGCGGCTCTGCCTGATGACCGCGTCCAACTGCTCGAACTCATTCGGATCCAGCCCCACGGGCAGGCACAATTCGCGCAGCGAGCAGGTGGAACACAATGCTTTCAAAGGCTGTAAAAGCTGGCGTTTCGACATAAAACCTCCGACACCGCACGCGATTCTGCCCAAATGCAGTTGATACACGTCAAGGTGCTGATAACACTTTTCTGCCATTCTACCAAACCCGGCACAACTGCGCCTAATCATTACGACAAAATACACCGCACAAACCCGCCATGAAAACCATTCCCATCATCTCCGGTCAGGAAAAACCCGTATTCGACCGCGCCCTGATTGCCGCCCTGCCCGCCAGCGGCCCGCGCTATACCTCTTATCCCACTGCCGACCGCTTTACCGCCGCTTTCGGCCAAGAGCAATACCGCTCCACACTCACCCTGCGCCGCAGCGGCCGACCGCTGTCGCTGTATATCCACATTCCGTTTTGCAACACCATCTGCTACTACTGCGGCTGCAATAAAATCATCACCAAAGACACCGCCCGCGCCGATACCTATCTCGACTATCTGGAACACGAAATGGCTCTGATTGCACCGCATTTGGGCGGCGGCAGACAGCCCTTGGCGCAACTGCATTTCGGTGGCGGCACACCCACATTCCTCAACGACAGCCAGCTGGAACGCGCATTCGCCCTGATCCGCCGCCATTTCGACCTGCTGCCCGACGGCGAATATTCCATCGAAATCGACCCGCGCAAAGTCAGCCGCGAAACCGTCCGCCACCTCGGCCGACTGGGCTTCAACCGCATGAGCGTGGGCATTCAGGATTTCGATCCCCAAGTACAGCGGGCGGTAAACCGCATTCAGAGTGTGGCAGAAACCCGCGCCGTTATCGAAGCCGCACGCGAAACGGGTTTCCAATCCGTGAGCGTCGATTTGATTTACGGCCTGCCGCACCAATCCGTTTCCGGCATTGCAGCCACACTCGACACCGTTCTCGATCTCGATCCCGACCGCCTTGCCCTTTACCACTACGCCCACCTGCCCCACCTTTTCAAACCCCAGCGGCGCATCGATACCGCCGCCGTACCCGACAGCGAAACCAAACTCGACATTCTGCAATACGCTGTCGAACGGCTGACTGCCGCAGGCTATCTGTTTATCGGTATGGACCATTTCGCCAAACCCGGAGACGAACTGGCTGCCGCCCTGAAAAACGGCCGTCTGCAACGCAATTTCCAAGGCTACTCCACCCATGCCGACTGCGACCTGATTGCGCTCGGCGTATCCGGCATCGGCAAAATCGGCAACGCCTATATCCAAAACGAAAAAGACATCGAGGCCTACTACGCCGCCATCGATCAAGGCCGCCTGCCCGTTCTGCGCGGATACACCCTCAACCGCGACGACCTTCTGCGCCGCGCCCTGATTCAAGAACTGATGTGCCGTTTCTCACTTGACATACCCGCATACGAAACCGCCCACAGCATTACCTTCGCCGACTACTTCGCCACCGAACTGGCCGACCTGCACCGCATGGAACAGCAAGGCCTGCTGCAGCTGACACCCGACAACCTGCACGTTACCCCCAAAGGCCGCTTCCTGATCCGCAACATCGCCATGGTCTTCGACTACCACCTGCGCCACAAAACCACACAGGCCGCCTACTCGCAAACCGTCTGACTGCCGAGGCCGTCTGAAACAGCCGCCATACCGATCTATGTCGGATTTAAAAATCCGACCTACCGGCCCCGCCGCAAACCGTGTAGGTCGGATACTCTGTATCCGACATTTTTCAACATTGCGGCATTTCAGTAGGTCGGATTCTTGAATCCGACATCTCAAATAAATCCGACATCTCAAACAGAAATGTCGGATACGGGGTATTCGACCTACAAAAAATACGGGGTATGGCGAGATACGGGGTTATGCGGGCAGCAATGCAAAAAGAGCCTGCATTTGCAGGCTCTTTTTTTCTAACCGTTCAGATTAGAATTTGTGGCGCAGACCAACCAGACCGGCAGTCTCATCACGTTTGTTGTCGCCGCTGCCGGTTTTCAGCCAGCCGGCTTGTGCGAAAGCAGTAGTGCGTTTAGAGAAGTCGTAGTCGGCACCCAGAACCACTTGTTTGTATTGAGAGCCGTTCAGTTTCTCGCCACCTTCGCTCGCTTTGGCTTTCCAGCCGTGAGCGTAAGACAGTTTCGGAGTTACGTTGCCGAAGCGGTAGCCGACAGTTGCGGCAGCTTCCAGAGTTTTCACGCCTGCATCTGCGCTGCCACCGGTCACAACAGCATTGTCATCATTGTATACAGCTTTGGCGTAAGAACCGGCAGTATCCCAGTTTTTGGTGTATTGCGCACCCAAGCCTACGAACAGGTTGTTGGCATCGTAACCGGCTTCCAAGCGGTGTGCGTAGCCGTCTTTACCTTTTGCATAGGTATTGGCAGCACGCTCAACGTTGTTCTTTTTGAAGCCGAAGCCGTATTGGGCGAATACGCCTGAGTTGGCGAAGTTCAGACCGGCATAGTAGGCATCACGGCCGGCAACTTCTTTGGTGTATTTGTCAGACGGATTGGCATTGTCGCGCGGGGTGTATTGTACGCTTGCGCTGAAGCCGCCGAAAGACGGGGTGTCATAGCGGGCAGATACGACGCGGCTGCCGGTACGGGTAAAGATGCCCAGACCCAGAGCGTTGTTGTCGTATTCCCAATTGTCGATGGTACCCATGTTGTTCAGCGGGGTGCTGATGTAACCGGCACGTACCTTACCGAAGCCGCCTTCCAAACCGATGAAAGAATCGCGGGTACCGAAACCGCGGTTTTTATTACCGTCAACGCTTACACGGCTTTCCACCTGCCAAATCGCATCCAGACCGTCAGCCAGGTTTTCTTTGCCTTTGAAGCCGATGCGCGAACCGAAGTCGGCGATTTCAGTGGCAGTAGAAGATTTTTCATTGCTGCTGCCGTTTTTGTTTTTGAATTTGGAAATTTCAACACCGGCTTTGACTTGGCCGTACAGGACAACGTCAGCCATTGCAGCAACCGGCAGAGCGGTCAGCGCCAGAGCAATCAGAGTTTTTTTCATTGCTGTATTCCTTTTCGAGATTAAGAAAAAAAACCTAAGATGGCATGGAAAAGATTCCATCTAAAGCTTTCTGGTTAATCGCATCGGTCGCGATTTCATGGCTGCTAATATAATTGCTTCATTGCGAAAAAACAAATTTTCCCGCCAAGAGTTTGGCGGCAGCACGGCAAAAAGTGTGGCCTTTTTCCAACAGGTTATTTTATTTTCTGTTTTGATTCAATGGCATAAAATTTGAAAAACACAGTATCGACCCGGTGTTGTTTTTCTGCACATCTGGACGTTTTTTGGCGCTTTCTGCGCAGAAAAGCAGGAAAGCGGGTGTTTTTCGGGGGTTTGCAAGGGGGGAGGCTGCGGGTGGGAAAGTGTTCCGGCAGTGTGTATATCGGATTCGGGAATACTGCCTGCGGCGGGTTTAGATGCAGGAGCGATACCGTATCTGTCCTGTCGGCTGTGGTCGGCAGCGGTGTAGTCGGATACTTGTATCCGACACCCCCGATACGGTGACTGCGGCTGCGCTGTCAGTCGGATTTGAAAATCCGACCTACGGGCTACGGGCGGTATGGAATGAAAAGGCCGTCTGAAAACACAGAAAACGTGTTTTCAGACGGCCTCGTAGTTCAATCAAACGGTTTTCTGCATTCGATTGAACAGGATTCGCGTTTTTTCAGGCATCTTCCCGAACACGGCGGTCAGCGGCTGTCGGGCAATACGGCGGGGGCTGCCTGCTCTTCTTCCTGTACGGCTTCGTCGAATGCGTAGCGGCGTTGGGCTTCGGCCTTGGCGTGTCCGCCGGTTTCGTCGAATACTTTCGCCAAGACTAAGCGCGCCTGTACGCTTTCGCGCAAGGCCAGGCTGGCTTCCAGATAGCTTTGTGCTTTGCCCCACAGACCCTGCCCGTAGGCCAGGATTCCCAAATGCAGCAGCAGGGCGGCATCATCGGGATGCTGTTTGAGCCAGCCGTCGGCGGTATCGATGGCACGGCGGCGGGCTTTTTCGTCGAGATAGCGCACGCTGCGGGCAAAAACGGGCAGCAGCTCTTCCTGACGGGTTTGCGGGTAGTGTTTCTCCACCCATGCCGCTGCTGCGCCGTACATGCCCAAGTGTTCGTATTTCTGTGCTACGGCAACGCACAAACCGCCGCTTTTCTGTTCGTCGGGAATGCGCTTTAAGGCGGCTTTGACGCCGTCTGAATCAGCAGCCAGCGACAGCAGGCGGCGGTAGGCCCACTCTTGGTGCTGATCCAGTTCGCGGCCGTTGATGGCACCGGCTTTTTTCAGTTTGGCGGCTTTTTCCAAGACGGCTGCGGCATCGCCGTGGTCGAGCGCGTAGCGCAGGTCGAGCTTGGCCAAGCGGGTCAGTCCGGGGTTGAGGCGGCGGGCATCGTCCATATGCCTTGCGGCGGCCTCGTAGTCGCGTGCCGCCAGCGCGCCTTCGGCTTGCAGCAGGTGGCGCGAAAGCTGGCTTTTGCCGGGCAGTTTGGCGATTTCCTGCAAGTAGCCGTCACGGCGGGCGGTATCGTCCACGGCATCGGCGGCGTGTGCGGCCAGCATCAGTGCCAGTGTGCGGTTGTCGCCCGTATTTTTGCCGGTCAATACTTTATCGGCCTCCTGCGCGGCTTTTTGGTACCGGCCTTCAAAATAGGCCAAGCCTGCCGCATTCAGGTGGCTGCCCGCCTGTTTTTCCTGACGGCGGCTGCGGAAGCGGCCGATGCGGCCGGGCAGGTCGAGCAGGCCGGCGATCAGGCGGACCAGCAGGTAGAGTACGACTACGGCCAGAATCAGCCCCAAAACAAAGGTATGCAGATTGATCCGCAGCAGGGTTTGCCCGACCGCGATATAGACGTTGCCGTCATAAGCTCCCGCAGCCACGGCCAAGCCCACCGCTGCGGCAAACAGCACAATAATCCAAATCAGGTTTTTCATGCCGCTTCCCCTTTGATGTCGGTTTGGGAAGCTGCTTTTTCCTGCGGTGCCGATGCGGCAGGCGCGGAAGCTTCACCGGCTTGCGGCGCAGAGGCTGCCGACGGGGCAGGATCGGAAGCAGCAGGCTCGGAAGCGGCGGCGTTCGGGCCGGATACCGTGGCGCGCGCGTTGTCCTGATAGTCTTTGACGGCGGTCAGGCCGGCTTTCAGCACTTCGCCCGACAGACTGCCCACATCAAGCGTTTTGAGTTCGACCAGCTCTTTGAGCCAAGCCTGCACGGCGGGCGAGCCAGTATCAAAATACTGTTTGACCGCCGCTTCGGCACTGTTCAAATCGCTCAGGTAAATATCGCCGTTGTGGCGCAGCATGGCGGTACGCGCGTCCAGCAGGCGCAGGCGCAGGTTTTCGCGCACGAAATAAACCTGCTCGGGCGACATCAGCATGGCATCGTCGTTTTTCAGACGGCGTACTTCCACCAGACCCTGCAATGCACTCAATGTTTTATCGCGCAGGTTTTCCCACCATGTGCCGCCCGTATTAACGGCGGGCGGTACACCGTTTTCGGTGGGTTTCAAGGTATTGTCGATAGTCAGCGGCAGTCCGGATACCGCGCTTTCCAGCCGGTCAAGACGCAGGGCCGTTCCCGAAACGTCGAGATACTGGCGTTTTTTCAGTTCCGCCAGATCGGCACTGACAGCCTGTTTGATCGGCAGCAGCGCGGCCTGATCGAAAGATTGCAGGCGGTTTTCGATATTTTCCAGCACCCTGACCGCCGCCGGTACGTTACCCGACAGCAAAAGCTGCTGGGCAGCCGTATTGAGGGCGGATTCGACTTCGTTTACCAGCCAGTCGGTACGGCTGCGCAGCAGTTCCTGATAAGCGCGGTTGGCGCGGGCAATCTGTTCGCCCTGCGCTTTGCCGGCGGATTCCAGCTGCGCCAGCTGCGCGGCCGCTTCGTCTTGCCTGCGCAGGCTCTCTTGCAGCAGGGCGGCGTTTCCACTCTCGCCCAAAGCCGCTTTTTCGATTTTCTGGTTTAAAGCCAGCTCCTGATTTTTCAAAACGTTCTGACCCTGCACAAACAGAAAGCCGCCGGCACCGAGTGCCAGCAGGGAAAGTACCAAGGCACTGCCCGCCAATACTTTGCCGCCGGACTGTTTGATGATGACGGGTGCGGCCGGCGGGGCGGTTTGTGCGTCTGCGGCAGACGGTGCCGCCTGCACCACGGCCGGAACGGGCGCGGTATCCGCAGGTTTGCGGTCGGCATGATCCGGCTGCTTGTTTTCTTGCTCGCTCATGATGGGTTCTCCGTATCGGGATTCAAAATAACCGCGTCCGGCATACCGGCCGTTTCAATCTGCCGCACGCCTGCCGCACGCAGATCGGCGGCAATACGCGGATGATGGGTGAAGTATATCAAGGATTGCAGGGTTTGCATCATTTCGGGCGGCGCGCGGTCGAAGAAGAGGCGCACCATTTCGCGCGACGTTATCCACACGGCGCGCACATCGGCCGTCTGAAAAACCGTCCAGTCGGGCGTTTGCGGCACGCGGCGGTAGATTTCGCCGAAATGCACATCCAATCCGCGCCGCCGCAGCTGTGCGGCCAGCCAGCCGCGCCCGCCTTCGCCGCGTATGATGCCGACTGCGGCTCCGGCAGGCAGTGTATCCCAAACCGGCAGGGCGGCGGCGGCTTCGCTGTCATTGCCGCCCTGCGGGCAATGTATCTGCCTGCAACCGGCACGGTGCAATGTCCGGGCGGTTGTCCGGCCGACCGCGATGTGCGGCAGAGACAGAACGTGTTCCGTGAAAAAAGGCTGCGCGGCTTCCACCGCGCTCGGGCTGACCCAAAACAGCGCAGAGGCCGTCTGAAAAAGGTTTGCCAGAATACTGTGCCGTTCCGGCAGCGGTTCAATCCGCATCACGCTGAATGCGATGCCCTGCCAGCCTACCGCCTGCCACACTGCCGAATCGGCCGCCGCGCGTGCCTGCGGGCGCACCAGCAATACTGCCGCCCGACGGCCGTTTTCCGCCAAGGGCGCGGGGGGCGGGAAGCGGCGGCCGTTTTCAGGCATCGGGCTGTTCCGCCAATACAGCGGCAATCAGTTCGTGCGCGCCCTCGTCGGCCAGCTGTTTGGCGACCGCGCGGCCGAGTGCGTCGGCATAGGCCAGCGGAGCTTGTGCAGAGGCTTGGAGCAGCACCGAACCGTCGGGGTGGCCGACCAGTCCGCGCAGGGTCAGCAGGCCGTTTTCTTCGGTGCAATAGGCGGCCAGCGGCACTTGGCAACTGCCGCCCAAAGCGCGTGCCAAAGCGCGTTCGGCGGTTACGCAGGCGTTGGTCAGGCTGTGGTTGAGCGGATTGAGGACTTCCAGCAGTTCGATGCGGGAAGCGGCAATTTCGATACCCAATGCGCCCTGCCCCGCCGCAGGCAGGCTGTCGGCGGGCGACAAGACGCAGCGGATGCGGTCGGCCAAGCCCAACCGCGCCAAACCCGCTTCTGCCAGTATGACGGCATCGTATTCGCCGTTGTCCAGCTTAGCCAGACGGGTTTGCAGGTTGCCGCGCAGCGGGCGGACGGCCAGTTGCGGGAAACGGGCACGCAGCTGGGCTTCGCGGCGCAGGCTGGACGTTCCCACTACCGCACCGGCCGGCATCTCTTCCAAGCGCGCGTAACGGTTGGACACCAATGCGTCAAATGCACCGGCACGCTCGCACACGGCCGCCAACAGAAAGCCTTCGGGCAAATCCATCGGCACATCTTTTACCGAATGCACGGCCAAATCCGCCCGCCCGTCCAGCAATGCCTGCTCCAACTCTTTGACAAACAGTCCTTTGCCGCCGACTTTGGACAGGGTGCGGTCGAGGATTTGGTCGCCGCGCGTGGTCATGCCCAAGATGCTGACGGCGCAATCGGGATAAAGCTTCTGCAAACGGCTTTGGATATGCCCGGCCTGCCACATGGCCAGACGGCTTTCTCGGCTGGCAATCACCAGTTTTTTCGGTGCATTCATGAAAATATACCTTGGTGGAAAACGGCAAAAGTGTAACAGAATCGAGGCCGTCTGAAAAACCGCATCCGGCGTTTTCAGACGGCCTCTCCACGTCGGGCAAAACGGGGGGTACAGACAAGTGCCGCCCTAATCCGCCAGGATTTCAAAACTGTGGGTGATTTTGGCGGCCTTGCCCAGCATCAGGGAGGCTGAGCAGTATTTTTCCGCCGACAGCCCGACGGCTTTCTCCACCGCCGCCGGATTCAGATCGCGGCCGTAAACCTGAAAATGAATGTGGATTTCGGTAAACACGCGCGGGGCGGTGTCGGCGCGCTTGGCCGTTACTGTGGCGCGGCAGTCGCTGACCTGCTGACGCTGCTTCTGCGCAATCATCACCACGTCGATGCCGGCACAGCCCGCTACGCCCAGCAGCAGCATTTCCATCGGACTGGGGCCGCGCTTGTCTCCTTCCGCCGCCGCACCTTCCATAATGACGGTATGGCCGTCTGCGGTTCGCCCCTCGAAACACAGGCCGTCTATCCATCTGCTGTTTACCTGCATGACGATGCCTCTCCGGCCGGTGCAATCGGTTCGGCCGATACCAATATACCGTCGGCATCGCTGTACAGATAATGCCCCGGCACAAAATCGACACCGCCGAACGAAACGGTTACATCAACTTCGCCCGCACCGTCTTTGGCACTTTTGCGCGGATTGCAGCCCAAAGCTTTCACGCCGAAATCCATTTGATCTATGGCTTCGCTGTCGCGGATGACGCCGAAAATCACCGCCCCCGCCCAACCGTTGGCCGCACCGGCTGCCGCAATCATGTCGCCCATCAGTGCACTGGAAAGCGAACCGCCCCCGTCCACCACCAACACTTCGCCGTCCGACGGCCGGTTCATCAACTGTTTGACCAAACCGTTGTCGCGGAAACAGCGCACGGTGCGGATACGGCCGCAAAAGCGGCGGCGGCCGAAACTGCGGAACTGGGTTTCGCAGGAAGGGGTATCGGGTGCCGCATCAATCAGATCGGCGGTGGCAAATGCAGACAACATGATTTTCTCCTTTTTTTCAGGCGGTTTTCAGACGGCCTTGGCGGCCGGGAATCCGGTCAGGCCCGTTCCAGCAGCCACGCCACATAACGCGCCACGCCCTCTTCCACGCTGTAAAACGGCATGGCGTAGCCTGCGGCGCGCAGTTTGGCAATATCGGCCTGGGTGAAACTCTGGTACTTGCCTTTCAGTGCGTCGGGGAACGGCAGGTAGCGGATCAGCCCGCTGTCCACCAATTCCGCCAGCGGCAGCGGGTCTTTGCCTTCGGCCGCGCGGCAGGCATTGACGGTGGCGGCGGCCAAGTCGTTAAACGGCTGGCTGCGGCCGGTACCCAGATTGAAAATGCCCGACTGCATGGGGTGGTCGAGAAAATGCAGGTTGACCGCCACCACATCTTCGACGCTGACGAAATCGCGGCTCTGGCCGCCGTCGGCATAACCGTCGTAGGCACCGAACAGATTGACAAAGCCCTGTTCTCGGTATTGGTGGAAATGATGGTAGGCCACCGAAGCCATGCGGCCTTTGTGCTGCTCGCGCGCGCCATAAACGTTGAAATAGCGGAAACCGGCCACCTGCGCGCTCAATCCTTCGGCCATGCGGCGGCGCACCACTTGGTCGAACAGGAATTTGGAGTAGCCGTACACATTGAGCGGCGCCTCCAAAGCGCGCTCTTCACGGAAAACTTCGCCTTTGCCGTACACTGCCGCGCTGGAAGCGTACAGGAAGGGAATGCGCTGGTCCTGACACCAGTCGAGCAGGTCGAGGCTGTATTGGTAGTTGTTGTCCATCATGTACAGGCCGTCGTGGTTCATGGTGTCGGAACACGCGCCCTGATGGAAGACTGCCTGTATATCGGCAAACGGAAAGCTGTGGTTGCGCACCTGGCGGATAAATTCGTGCTTATCCAGATAATGGCCGATGTCGCAGTCGGCCAGATTTTGGAATTTATCGCCGTGCGCCAGATTATCGACGGCCACAATATCCGTGATCCCGCGCCCGTTCAAAGCCTTGACGATGTTGCTGCCGATAAAGCCGGCCGCGCCGGTTACGATGATGGTCATGATGCACTCTTTCCTGAAAATAAGCCGCCCGCAGGCGTGCTGGCTATTGTAACGCAATCCGCCGTTTTGCACGAACGGCGGTCAAAAAAGCCGTCTGAAAACGGCGTTTGGCAGCCAAACGGTTTTCAGACGGCCTTTTGCCGGGAAATTACAAACCCTGCGCTTTGACTTTTTCCGCACCGGATTCCAGCTTGTTCAAAGCCGACAGATAGGCTTTGGCCGTTGCCGCCAGAATATCGGTATCCGCCCCCTGCCCGTTGACCACACGGCTGCCGCGCGCCAGACGCACGGACGTTTCGCCCTGACTTTCTGTACCCTGCGTCACGGCATTGACCGAATAAAGCTGCAAGACCGCGCCGCTTTGCGCCACGCTTTCGATGGCTTTGAAAACCGCGTCCACCGGCCCGGAACCTGTGGCCTCGGCCTGTTTTTCCTCGCCTTTGACGCTGAACACAATCTGCGCGCGCGGCAGTTCGCCGGTTTCGGTGACGATTTTCTGCGAGATAAAGCGGTAGTTGTCCTGATTGAGGGTTTCCATCTCGTCGGACACCAGCGCGTGCAGGTCTTCATCGAAAATTTCGCGTTTTTTGTCGGCCAGTTCTTTGAAACGGGCAAACGCGGCATTCAAGGCTTCTTCGCTGCCCAACTCAATGCCCAAATCGGCCAGCTTGGTTTTGAAAGCGTTGCGGCCGGAGAGCTTGCCCAGACTCAAACGGTTGGCCGCCCAGCCGACCGATTCGGCCGACATGATTTCATAGGTTTCGCGGTGTTTGAGTACACCGTCCTGATGAATGCCCGATTCGTGGGCAAACGCGTTGGCACCGACCACAGCCTTGTTCGGCTGCACGGGATAGCCGGTGATGGTGGAGACCAGTTTGGAAGCGGGCACAATCTGCGCCGTGTCGATGCCGGTTTCCAGACCGAACACATCGTGGCGCACTTTCAGAGCCATCACAATTTCTTCCAGCGAGGCATTGCCCGCCCGCTCGCCCAAACCGTTGACGGTGCATTCCACCTGACGCGCGCCGCCTTGGAGCGCAGCCAGCGAGTTGGCCACGGCCAAACCCAAATCGTTGTGGCAGTGTGCCGACCATACGACTTTTCCGCTGCCCGGGGTTTTGGCAATCAGCTCGCGGAACAAGGCTTCGGTACGGTGCGGAACCGAATAGCCCACGGTATCGGGGATATTGATGGTGGTCGCACCCGCCTCAATCACCGCACCGCAGATTTCGGCCAGAAAATCAATGTCCGAACGCAGCGCGTCTTCGCATGAAAATTCGACATCGTCGGTATATTCTTTAGCGATTTTTACCGCCTTAACCGCCGCTTCCACCACTTTGGCCGGTTTCATTTTCAGCTTGTGTTCCATATGGATCGGGCTGGTGGCGATAAAGGTGTGGATCCGTTTTTTGGCCGCAGGCGCAACGGCTTCGCCCGCTTTGCGGATGTCGCTTTCCACCGCGCGCGACAGCGAGCAGACGGTGGAGCGGGTAAGCGTTTTGGCGATTTCGTTTACCGCCTCCCAGTCGCCCGGGCTGGCGGCGGCGAAACCGGCCTCAATCACATCGACCCCCAGTTTTTCCAACTGGCGGGCAACGCGGATTTTTTCTTCTTTGGTCATGGCGGCGCCGGGCGACTGTTCGCCGTCGCGCAGGGTGGTGTCAAAAATAATGACGCGGTTGTTTTGGGGCATGGCCTGCTTCTCCAGAGTGGTTTGTTGATGCATAAAGGCGTTCAAATCCAGCGGCCGTCCCTGCGCTTCGGCCAGCGCGCCGAGCCGCCGCAGCTGGTTGAGCGGCAGCGAACCGCGGGTGCGCCATTTATAAATCGCCGCCGCGCTGGCTGCGTGTTCGGGATCTTGTTCTTTTAGTGCTTCGGCCAGCGCGCTCACGCCGCCGAAATAGGCAATTAAACGGTCGATATCCAACTGCATAATGTGTCCAATCGCGAAAGGCCGTCTGAAAATGACAAGTGGCGATTATACCCAAATTGGACATTTCGACAAGCATTGCTCGCTATATTTTAAAAATCCTTATCCCAAAGAGATATTTTTAGACTTATTGTCCAAATTTGCACAGCAAATCTCGGTAGGCGACATGAAGCGCAGAGACTTTTTTAGTTGGGAACTTTGGATATATTTACATTCATGGCGCGGTTTCGGATAACAGAATCATGCCTGATGAAAGACCGTCAATAAAGCCGGAAAATGACAGGACAGCAACTTTCATATCGGGAAGAAGCAATACCGTCTCCTTTCCATTATTCCCCGCCCGCTCAGGCCGCCTGAAAGTTGAAAATATAGTACACTGTCCGTTTTCCGCACCCTGCCCTGCCATGCAGCCGATTACCACTTCCCGCACGCCCGTGATGTTCTGGCATACTGAAAGCAGCCAAAAACCGCCCCGACACGCCGTTTTTGCCGACCGCCTTTCGGCCGGTGCCCTGCTGAAAGCCGCCCGCGACCATACGGCAACGGTATGGACGGGCGATTTCCACCAAGCCAAGCAGGTGTTGGCCGCGCTGAAAAAACGTGTGCGCAGCCCTGCCAAACCGCCCGCCGCAACAGCAACTGATATTCAGACGGCCTTCCACCGCCACCGCCTGAGGCAGGCACAGCAAAGCCGTCTGATCAATATGCTGGCGGTAGAAATCCTGCCGGATTTCCGTCTCGGCCTGCCCCGCGCGCCCGATGTGCGCGCCGCACTGGCCGATGTCTTCGCCAGCCCCAACCGCGAACCCTTCCTATTGCCGCTCAACCAGCTGCTCGGCTTTATCGGCGCACACGAATGGCACAAAAAAGGCGTGTTTGTCGAACCCCTGAATGCGCGTATCCACGTCCCCTTCGGCGTATTCTCGCCCCTGCGCGGCGAATATCTGGCCTTGGCTGCCGACGCGCCGCTGCCCGAAGGTGTGCAAACCGCATTCGACATCGGCACCGGCTCGGGCGTACTGGCCGCCGTTCTGGCCAAACGCGGCGTCGCCCGCATCAGTGCCACCGACAACAATCCGCGTGCCATAGCCTGCGCCCGCGCCAACTTCGCACGGCTGGGGCTGAACCATATCGCCCTGCTGCAAACCGATCTGTTTCCCGACGGCCGCGCCGACTTGATTGTCTGCAACCCGCCGTGGCTGCCCGCCAAACCGACCTCGGCCGTCGAAACCGCACTTTACGACCCCGACAGCGCGATGCTGCGCGCATTCCTGCAACAGGCGGCGCATCATTTGAACCCCAACGGCGAAATCTGGCTGATTATGTCGGATTTGGCCGAACATCTCGGCCTGCGCGCGCCGGACGAATTAAACCGTCTGTTCCAAGCCGCCGGTTTCAGCGTCAAAGGCCGTCTGAACGCACGCCCGACCCACGCCAAAGCCGCCGCCTCAGACGACCCGCTGGCCTTCGCCCGCCGCCGCGAAACCACCACACTCTACCGCCTGCAACCCGTATCGCCTTTCCTGCCACCGAAAGCCGTCTGAAAACAGGCACGGCGGATTTCTGCAAAATGCTGGACGGACAGCGCATTTTTCCGCCCTGCAACCGCCCTTTTCAGACGGCCGGAACGAACCGCACTATGAACAAAACCTATTACTCGGCCGTCCTGTTGGCCGCTTTCTGCTGCTCCGCCGCCCTGGCCGCCCACGGCATCGCATTGGGCAGCACACCGCGCTATCCGGCCGGTTTCCCCCACTTTTCCTATGTCAATCCCGATGCACCGAAAGGCGGCAGCCTGACCCTGCCCGCCCAAGGCGGCTTCGACAGCCTCAATCCGTTTACCCTGAAAGGCAGTCCACCCGCCGGCATCGACCTGACACTCGACACACTGGCCGAACAGAGCTGGGACGAGCCTTTTGCCATGTACGGCCTCTTGGCGCAGGACATCGCACCGGCCGCAGACGGCCTCTCGGTTACGTTCACACTCAATCCGCGCGCACGTTTCCACAACGGCGACCCCGTACGGGCAGAAGATGCGGTCTACTCGTTCCGCACCCTCACCCAAGACCCCGCAGCCTCACCCGCCTACCGCTTTTACTGGGCCGACGTAGCCGCCGCCGAAGCCCTGGACAGCCGGCGCGTCCGCTTCCGTTTCAAAAAACGCAATGCCGAACTGCATATGATTTTGGGGCAACTGCCGGTATTTTCGCGCAAAAGCTTCCCCAACGGGCTGGCCGGGGCCGCCAACCGCGCACCCATCGGATCAGGCCCCTACCGCCTGCTGAAAACCGAAACCAACCGCTCGGCCGAATACCGCCGCGACCCCGCCTATTGGGGACAAAGTCTGCCCGTACGGCGCGGCATGTTCAATTTCGATACCGTCCGCTTCCGCTACTACCGCGACCCGGCCGTACGCGTGGAAGGCATCAAAGCCGGACGCTACGATTTCGCGCAGGAAAACACCGCCCGCGACTGGGCGCGCGCCTATCCCGACAGTATTCTGCAAAAACGCGGCCTGACCAAACAGAGTACCGCCCACAGCGGCACCGCCGGTATGCAGGGTTTTGTGATGAATCAGAGGCGCAGCCTGTTTGCCGATGTCCGCGTACGCCGTGCACTGGTATTGAGTTTCGACTTTGAAAGCCTCAACAGCCGCCTGTTCTACCAAAGCTACCGCCGCAGCGACAGCTTCTTCACCAACAGCACGCTGGCCGCACGCGGCCTGCCCGATGCGGACGAGAAGGCCGTCTTAACACCGCTCAAACCGCTGCTGCCCGATGCCGTATTCACACAGCCCGCCCCCGTACCGCCCGCGGCCGACCCGCATTTGGGCATCCGCCCCAATCTGAACGCCGCGCGCGCACTGCTCGAAGAAGCGGGTTACCGCTACCGCAACGGCCGCCTGATTTCGCCCCGGGGCAAACCGGTCGAAATCGAACTGCTCATTTCCGGCAAAACCTTCGAACGGCTGGCGGCCAAATGGCAGCGCGACTTAGCCAAAATCGGCATCACGCTGGACATCCGCCCGGCCGACCCCGCTGTGTACCAAAAACGGCTGAACCATTTCGATTTCGACATCACCACCGTGGTATACGCCAACAGCGAAAGCCCCGGCAACGAGCAGGCCGACTATTTCAGCTGTGCCGCCGCCAAAACGCCGGGCAGCCGCAATTGGGCGGGCATATGCAATCCGGCCGTGGAAAAACTGCTGGCCCGCTTCGAGCATTTCGACAACCGCCGCGAACTGGCCGCTGCCGCACGCAGCCTCGACCGCGTACTGCGCCACCAATACCTCGTCGTACCGCACTGGTACAGCCCGAACTACAACCTGATCTACCGCAGCACCCTGCACCGGCCCGCCGTCCTGCCGCCATATTATTCGCCGCAGCAATGGGTATTGCAGACTTGGTGGCAGAATCCGAAAACCATTGACAGCGCAAACAAAAAATAAGACAATCGCCCTTTTTCTCCGCCGCGCGTCTTGCCCTATGCCGCGCCGCACAGCCAACCGCTTTTTGCCGCGCAAAAAGCCCGTAAGGAGGTGGTGTTCCCCATCACGGCGCGTATCGCGCCCTGCCGCAAACGGCAAAACCCGATACGGAATCCGAAGGGAAAGCCCGTCCGCCAAGCCTGGTTTCAGACGGCCTTTTCCGCATGAAACGAACAACAAATTGAAAAGTTAGGAAGTCAAAATGCCTGCTGTACGTGTAAAAGAAAACGAACCCTTTGAAGTTGCGATGCGCCGTTTCAAACGCGCCGTGGAAAAAACCGGCCTGCTGACCGAGCTGCGCGCCCGCGAAGCCTACGAAAAGCCGACCACCGAGCGCAAACGCAAAAAAGCCGCTGCGGTCAAACGCCTGCAAAAACGCCTGCGCAGCCAACAGCTGCCGCCGAAAATGTACTGAATCAAGGCCGCGCCTTGATTGCGAAAAACACCGTCAGGTTTCCCGCCTGCGGTGTTTTTCCGTTTGCGGCAACGGCACGGGTTTTGCGATAATGCCGTACCGTTCGGCAGCACTGCCAATCCGCCGCAGCTTCTCCCGATACTGCCCTGAAACTGCGGCCGTTTCAAACGGCATACCATCAATCTAAGACGGCAAAGCGCAGCCGATTTATGCCCGCCCCACCGGAAAAAGGATACTCTGATGAACCTGAAAACCCGCCTGTCCGAAGACATGAAAACCGCCATGCGCGCCAAAGACAGCGTTACCCTGTCCACCGTGCGCCTGATTAACGCCGCCGTCAAACAGTTTGAAGTGGACGAGCGCGCCGAAGCCGACGATGCCAAAATCGCCGCCATCATCGCCAAAATGATTAAGCAGCGCAAAGACTCGGCCAAAATCTACACCGATGCCGGCCGCAGCGATCTGGCCGATAAAGAGTGTGCCGAAATCGATGTCCTGAACCGCTATCTGCCCGAAATGCTCTCGGCAGACGAAATCGCCGCCGCTGTGCAGCAGGCCGTTGCCGAAACCGGCGCAGCGGGCATGGCCGATATGGGCAAAGTGATGGGGCTGCTGAAAACCCGTCTGGCCGGTCAGGCCGATATGGGCGAAGTGAACAGGATTTTGAAAGCCGCACTGACTGCCTGATACCCGCCGAAGGCCGTCTGAAAACGCTGCTCTGCCGCATCAGGCCGCCCGTTTTTTCAGACAGCCGCCATGAACGGCACAGCAAACCGATGGATTGCACGGCAAAGTTGCGGCACGCACCGTATCACCGCCGCCAGTCCGCCTGCCTGCGCAACATACAACCGCTGCCGACCGCGCGGTTTTCCATAACCGCCGGGCATTCCCCGCCCTAGTCATACCGCAAAGGCACGCACCATATCGAAACAATTTATTGAACAAAAAAGAATTTTTTATTGAATCATTTTTCAGACGGCCTTTTAAACCGACAGGCCGTCTGAAACAACAAACACCCCGCCCCATGATACCTTCTGAGTTTATCGACGAGCTGCTGGCCAAAATCGATATTGTCGATTTAATCGACGAATATGTGCCGCTGAAAAAAGGCGGTGCCAACTATATGGCCTGCTGCCCGTTCCACAAGGAAAAATCGCCGTCGTTTTCCGTCAGTCCGCATAAGCAGTTCTACCACTGTTTCGGCTGCGGCGCGCACGGTTCGGCCATCGGTTTTCTAATGGAATATCAGGGGCTGGCGTTCACCGAAGCCGTCCGGCAGCTGGCCGACCGCGCCGGTATGTCTGTCCCGTACAGCCGCAGCGGCAGCGAGCCGCCGCAACAGCGCGCCGAACGCAAAAAAAAGCAGCAGACATTGGAAGAAACCCTGACCGCGTGCAGCGATTTCTACCGACAGCAGCTCAAACTGCACCCCCAAGCACAAGCCTATCTGGAACAGCGCGGCATCAACGCCGAAACCGCCGAACGCTACGGCTTGGGCTACGCCCCCGACGGCTGGCAGCCGCTGGCGCAAGTGTTCCAACCCTATCCCAATCCCGCCCTGCTGGAAAGCGGCCAAACGGTTCATAACGACGAAAACGGCCGTGAATACGACCGCTTCCGCCACCGCATTATGTTCCCGATCCGCGACAGCCGCGGCCAAGTCATCGGCTTCGGCGGGCGCGTGCTGGACGACAGCAAACCCAAATACCTCAATTCGCCCGACACGCCGCTGTTCGACAAAGGCAGAAACCTCTACGGTCTTTACGAAGGCCGCGCCGCAGTCAAAGAGGCCGGACGGATTCTGGTGGTGGAAGGCTATATGGACGTGGTGGCGCTGGCACAGTTCGGCATCGGCTACGGCGCGGCCGCGCTCGGTACGGCCACGACTGCCGAACACATCAAAATCCTGATGCGGCAGACCGACCAAATTTATTTCTGCTTCGACGGCGACGCTGCGGGGCGCAAAGCGGCCAGCCGTGCATTGGAAAACGCCCTGCCGCAGCTGAAAGACGACAAAGCCCTGCATTTTCTGTTTCTGCCCGCCGAACACGACCCCGACAGCTATGTCCGCGCATACGGCGCGGCGCGCTTTGAAGAACTTCTGCTGTCGCAAAGCCTGCCGCTGTCGGCCTATTTCTGGCAGACACTGACAGCAGGGCTGAATCTGGACGGCGACGAGGGCAAGTCGCAGCTGATAAAAGCCGCCGCGCCGCTGCTGGCACAGATTCAGGCACCGGCACTGGGCTTTCTGCTCCGACAGCATCTGAGTACACTGGTGGGCATCGATCCGGCCGATCTGGCACAACTGATGGGACAGGCCGCCCCGCAGCGTACCGTCCGGCAAAAAAACTACAAACTGCCGCAGGCAACTTTCCGCCAGCCCGCTATGCCCACGCTGGTGCAGAAGCAGATTCACACGCTGATCCACCGGCCGCAGCTGGCCGCCGAAGTGAAGCTGCCCGATTATTTGACCTTACACGGCGAGCTGGCCTGCCTGGCCTATTTGGCCGAGCTGCTGCAAAGCCGCCCGCACTTGAATACCGGCCAAATCGGCGAACATCTGCGCGGCAGTCCTTACGAACCGGTTGTGGGAAAAATCATGTCCCACCCCGATTTGAACAGCCATGCCGCCGCAGACCATGCCGATGCCGAATTGGAAAAACAGGCATTTTCAGACGGCATGAAACGCCTGTTTGCCGATTTGCAGCAAAACCTGATCCATGCACTGAAACAGAAAGCCGCACACGGCGGTTTGAACGATGCGGAAAAAAAACAGCTGATCGCCCTGCTGGCACAAAAACCGCATCAGGCCGTCTGAATCCCCATCATGCCAAGAAAGGTTGAACCATGAATTTCCCGCCCCGCCACATACCCGCCAGCCGTATGCGCCGTATGCGCAAAGACGATTTCTCCCGCCGCCTGATGCGCGAACACACGCTGACGGCCGACGACCTGATTTATCCGGTGTTCGTTTTGGAAGGCACAGGCAAAGAAGAGGCCGTCGCCTCCATGCCCGGTGTGGTGCGCCAAAGCCTCGACAAACTGCTCTACACCGCCGAAGAGGCACTCGGACTCGGCATTCCGATGCTGGCGGTTTTCCCCGTTATCACGCAAAACAAAAGCGAAACCGCCGAAGAGGCCTGCAATCCCGAAGGGCTGGTGCCGACGGTAGTGCGCGAACTGCGCCGCCGCTTCCCCGAGCTGGGCATCATGACCGACATCGCACTCGACCCCTACACCTCGCACGGCCAAGACGGCCTGACCGACAGCCAAGGCTATGTCTTGAACGATGAAACCGTCGAAGTGCTGGTCCGCCAGGCCCTGTGCCATGCCGACGCCGGCGCGCAGGTGGTCGCCCCGTCCGATATGATGGACGGACGCATCGGTGCCGTGCGCGAAGCGCTGGAAGATGCCGGCCATATCCACACCCGCATCATGGCCTATTCGGCCAAATACGCTTCGGCTTTTTACGGCCCGTTCCGCGATGCGGTGGGCAGCGCGGCCAACCTGGGCAAAGCGGACAAAAAAACCTACCAGCAAGACCCCGCCAACAGCGACGAAGCCCTGCACGAAGTGGCCTTGGACATTCAGGAGGGTGCGGATATGGTGATGGTCAAACCGGGTATGCCGTATCTGGACGTCATCCGCCGCGTCAAAGACACTTTCGGCGTGCCGACTTTCGCCTATCAGGTTTCGGGCGAATACGCCATGATGCAGGCCGCCGTACAAAACGGCTGGCTGGACGCGGACAAAGTCATTTTGGAAAGTCTACTCGCCTTCAAACGTGCCGGTGCCGACGGTATTCTCACCTATTACGCCCTCGATGCCGCCCGCCTCCTGCAACAACGCTGACATCAGGCCGTCTGAAAACGGTGTACAGCGGGGTTCTGCAAACCAAAAACATAAACCCAAACACCCGCCGCGTTTTGACACCTGCCAAACGCATTTTCAGACGGCCTCCGCCTTTTGCCTGCATCAAAATGACCGAACCTTTACTCAACGAAAAACTCAATGCCGAAACCGCCCGTATCGCGTGGCGCGAACTGCAAACCCACTTTGCCCGGGGCGCGGCGGTATATGTCGCCCCCGAACTGGATTTGATTGCCACCGCACGGCTGGTGGCCGACGATAACGGCGAAGCCGTGCACAAACTGATGGCACAAGGCCTCTTCGGCCCCGTCAGCGAAACACAAGCACGCACATTTTGGGAAAACGATCAGGAAATGTGGGCGGTGGTGGTTGCGCCGTGGGTACTGATGCAACCTGTCGGATAAGCGGCCAGATACCCGGCTCCGTCTGCCAGATAAGCGGCAGCCCGATCCGCCCCCGCCTGCGGCAGATACGGCACCACGCCCAGCAGCGGTGCGGGCAGCCGCTGCGACAAATCGGCCACATAATCCGTCAAACGGTGCGGCTGCGCAGTCGGACAGTTGGCAATCCACCCTGCCAGCGGCAGTCCCGACTGCGCTACTGCGGCCGCCGTCAGCAGTGCATGGTTCAAACAGCCCAGCTTCATGCCGACCACCAACACCACCGGCAAAGCATGGTCCGCCGCCCAATCGGCCAATGTCCGCCGCCCGTCCAGCGGTGTCAGCCAGCCGCCGGCCCCTTCTGCCAAAACCAGCTCTGCCGACTGTTGTAAAGACCGCAGCTTCCGGTTCAAAACGTCCGTATCGATCCGCCGCCCCTCACCGGCCGCCGCCAGATGCGGTGCCGTGGCCTCGGCAAATGTATAAGCGTTATGATCGGCATATGCCCCAGGCTGCGACGATGCGGCCTGCAAGGCCAAAACATCCGCATTGCACCCGCCCGCCGCACCCGAAGCCACGGGTTTGAAACCGGCCGCCCGATAACCCGCCGCCGCCCATGCCCGCAGCAAGGCCGTACTGCACAAAGTTTTTCCGGCATCGGTATCCGTACCGGCAACAAAAAATGTTTTTGCCGTCATCTGCCACTCCCCGTTAAGGCCGTCTGAAACGGGCCGGATACCTTTATCCCGCCGCCTGAGCATGGTGCTGCCGTGCAGATACGGTATTTTCAGACGGCCTGATATATGAAATACTCAAAAATTTAACAAAACTTCACAATATCTTTAAACCTCAGTCATGATGGCCTGCATCAGCCCGGTTTGCGTTCCTTTATTGACCATTCGTCAAACTCAAAAGAACCCGACTGTGCCTGCGTCCATCACTCCTCCCCCGGCTTTTACCAAAAGCGGTGCAGCTAAAACAGCGTTAATCGCGAACTTGGCCGGTTTACAGGCCGTCTTCGGTTTGCGCGTCTCCATGATTGGTGCCGATGTACCGCCCGGCCTGAGCCGCCGCTTCGTCCGCAAAATGATCAAATCCTGTTTTTTCCACCAACAACGGGCAGCCGTCGGCGGCCAAAACCTGCAAACCCGGTTCTGCCGTTACGCTGCCAATCAGCGAAACCGCCACCCCCGCCGCCTGAGCCGCCTGCCGTATCTCTGTACGTACTGACGGCGGCGCGGTAAACACTAATTCATAATCGTCCCCGCCCGCCAGTACCCAATCCCGGTACTGTGCCGGCGAAACAGCGGCAGCCAAACATTCGTCCAAGGGCAGCTGCGGCCAATATATCCGCCCGCCGACACCCGATGCCGTCAGAATATGCCCCAAGTCCTGCACCAAACCGTCAGACACATCTTGCGCAGAATGCGCCAGCGGCAGCAGGAGACGCCCCAAAGCCACCCGTGGTGTCGGCCTCAACAATGCCGCCAAAGCCTGATCGGCACAGGCAGGCGGCAGCTCAACCGTTTTCAGACAGTGCTGCAAACCGGCCGCCGCCCAACCCAACTGCCCCGATACCCAAATATCGTCGCCTGCCTGTGCCGCACTGCGCGTCAATGCGCGCCCGCACGGCACCTCGCCGATAACCGTAACACTGAATACCCAACCGCCCCGCGTCGTATCACCGCCAATCAACGCCACACCGTATTCCCGGCACATGGCAAAAAACCGGCCGGAAAAACGGCTGATCCATGCTTCGTCCAATTCAGGCAACGCCATGCTGAGCAATACCCAGCGCGGTACCGCCCCCATTGCCGCCATATCGGACAAATTGACCGCCAATACCTTATGTGCCAGATCTTCCGGCGCAGTATCGAAAAAAAAATGGCGGCCGCCGACCAGCATATCGCTGCTGACACACCAATCCGACTCCGCATCGGTACGCACCACCGCCGCATCGTCGCCGATACCGACCACAACTCCGTTTTCCGCCTGTGCGTCGGCCTGCAAATAACGGCGGATAAAATCAAACTCGCGCATTGTCTGCTCCTTCAACCCGGCCGTCTGAAATTCATGTCTTAGGCCGATGGTTGCCGATTCTATTACAACGGTATCGGCACAGCCAAACAAACCGCATATCCCTGTTTCCTGCCTGACCGACACCGGTAAACCGCCTGCCTTCGGGTTGGACATCAGAACAATCATGCCGATGCTACCCGACTAAGAAAAAACCCCGCTGTTTCAAGCGGGGTTGATATTATCGGAATCGGCTTTGAACCGAAACGGATTATTGTACGCGGGTAGTCACCACGCTGCGGATGCGGACATCAACGCGGCGGTCGGGTTCGATACAAGAAATCAGCTCTGCACGGCGTTTGGCGGCAGATACACGTTTGCCCAATTGGGCAACCTGTGCCTGACACTGTTCAGTCATACGGGCTTGCGACTCGCCCAAACCAACGGCAGAAATTTTAGCCGCCGGTACACCGCGGTTAACCAGGTAGTTGGCAACGGTATTGGCGCGACGCTCTGACAGCTGCTGGTTGTAAGATTCGGCACCCATAAAGTCGGTGTGGCCTTCTACGCGCACGGTTTGTACGTTTACATCAGACAGACGTACAGCCAGATCGTTCAGGGTTTGGACAGCTTCGGGGCGCAGGTTGTCTTTATCGAAACCGAACAGGGCACGTGCAGACAGAGAAACGACTTCGTCTTTATATTGCGGAGCAGGTGCGGGGGCGGCAGGTGCTACGGCATCGCCGCACTCAACCAGACCATTGGCGGATTTGTTCAGATAAGCGTTTTCCCAGCATTCGCCGTAGTTGTTGCGGACGACTTGTTTGCTCCGTTCGCTTACGGTGTAACCGGGGGCAGGGTGGGTCTGATTGGCCAGAGCGTTACCGGAAGCAATGGCGGCAACAATCAAAGCGCCTAATTTAAGCTGTTTGGTCATTATGATTCCCTCGTCAAAAAATGGTTATGCGGCAGCAGATACCGCATAGCACTAAGATAATACAGGCCGCAGCCGGAGCCGCAGCAAACGGATATTTCAAGCCAGAACTATAAAAAGCCGTTCCCGAGCTGTCAATACTCGGCTGCACCAAGCCATCTGCAAACCGGCTTCTTAATGCCGAACTATGCCGAAAAAACAGACGGCTGTCATGTATTTGCGGCAAAATCCGCCTGCCCCGCCATACGGCGTTGCGCAAAAGCAACAGTAAAAGCCGCCGGGCTGTGCAGGTACCGCAACCGGTTCGGACCGCTCCGACACGGCAGCAAACGGTGCGGTTTCCGCATACGGTTCGGTTTTATGTTAAAGTGGCACGGTTTTCTGTAAATCGGCTGCGCCGCACACACATCCATAGTCCGTTCTTATGAAACTGCAACAGTTACGCTACGCTCTCGAAGTTTACCGGCACAATCTCAATGTTTCCGAAGCAGCCGATGCGCTGTTTACATCCCAGCCCGGGGTGTCCAAGCAGATCCGCCTGCTGGAAGACGAATTGGGCATACAGATTTTTATCCGCAGCGGCAAACGGATTGTATCGGTGTCGCAGCCGGGCAAAGCCGTACTGCAAATGGCGGAACGGATTTTGCACGATATTCAGAACATTAAAAATATCGGCCGCGAATTCAGCGGGCAGGACAACGGTACGCTGACCATCGCCACCACGCACACACAGGCGCGCTATGTTCTGCCCGATGTTGTGGCTGCCTTTATGCAGCGTTACCCGAAAGTACGCCTGAATATCCGCCAAAGCGATCCCGAGGGCATTGTGCAGATGCTGCACGAAGACGGGGCGGATTTGGCGGTTCTCAACGAACTGCCCGCTTCCTGCGGCGATTTGCGCCGCCTGCCGTGCAAACGGTGGGTATACGGGCTGGTCATGCCCGAAGACCACCCGCTGCTCGACAATATGGGACTCAGCTGGGAAGCCCTGCTCCGCTACACGCTGATTACTTACGAATCTGCTTTTTCACCCGGCAGCAGCAGCGCGCGCGCATTCGGCCGGGCGGGGGTTTCGCGGGACGATATTGCGCTGTTCGCTGCCGATGCCGATGTATTGAAAGCCTATGTCCGGCGCGGCTTGGGCATCGGCGTGGTGGAAAAAATGGCATTCTCGCCCGAGTCCGATCAGGGTTTGGTAATGGTGGATGCCGCCAAACTGTTCGAGCCTGCCGACACCAGCGTGCTGCTGCGCCAAGATACCTATCTGCGCGGCTATATCTACGATTTTCTCGAACTGTTCTCCCCCGAACTGACCCGCAACCACATCGACCATCTGCTGTACGCACCGGCCGTGGAAGACTTCTCGATTTAAGCAGTACGATACAGGCCGTCTGAAACCGCACCCGCCCGTTTTCAGACGGCCTTTTTCCGTGCAATCGTCCCGCACGCTTTGTATAATGGCAGCCTTGTTTTACGGAAAACCGCCATGAACCGCATCGCCGCCCTGCCCGACCATTTAATCAACCAGATTGCCGCCGGCGAAGTGGTGGAACGGCCGGCCAACGCACTCAAAGAAATCATCGAAAACAGCATTGATGCCGGTGCGGACAAAATCCAAGTGGAAATCGCAGGCGGCGGCATCAAGCTGATACGCGTTACCGACAACGGCGCGGGCATACACGCCGACGATACCGCACTGGCTCTCTCCCGCCACGCCACCAGCAAAATCGCCAGTCTGAACGATTTGGAACGTGTCGCCAGCATGGGTTTCCGCGGCGAAGGGTTGGCCAGCATCGCCTCTGTTTCGCGCCTCACGCTCACCAGCCGCCGGGCGCAAACCGGCCATGCCGTGCGCGTGTATGCCGAAGACGGCAAAATCGCGCCGCCTCAGGCCGCCACCCACCCCGAAGGCACCACAGTCGAAGTGGCCGACCTGTTTTTCAACACCCCCGCCCGCCGCAAATTCCTCAAATCCGAAAACACCGAATACGCCCATTGCGCCGCCATGTTCGAACGTCTGGCACTGGCACACCCGCACATTGCCTTCCACCTGAAACGCGACGGCAAAACCGCAGCCGACTACCCCGCCCAAACACTGGCTGACCGCGCCGCCGCCATACTGGGCGGCGACTTCGCCCGCGCCTCGCTCGAAATCGACAGCACAGGCGGACCGATGCGCCTGTACGGCCTGATTGCCAAACCCACCTTTGCCAAAGGCAAAAACAGTCAGCAGTATTGTTTTGTCAACCGCCGCTTCGTGCGCGACAAAGTGATGCTGCACGCTGTCAAACAGGCCTACCGCGACGTGCTGCACCACGCCCTTACCCCCGCGTTCGTTTTATTTCTCGACCTGCCGCCCGAAGCGGTGGACGTGAATGTCCACCCCACCAAAACCGAAGTGCGTTTCCGCGACAGCCAGGCGGTACACCAGCTGCTCTTCCACAGCCTGAACAAAGTACTGGCGCACACCGGCGCGGCCGAAACCGAAAGTGTCAGCAACGCCGGCGAAGTCCTGCATCACATGTTGGGCATTACCGCACCGGCATCCGCAGCAGATACCCCGACAGCCGCACCCGATACCGCCCCGCCCCCGTTTTCAGACGGCCTGACCGCTGCCGGATCCCGCCGCACGCCTGCAGCCTACGCCCCCGCCGCCCGCGCGCCGCAACAGCGCAGCCTGTCGTTAAACGAAAGCCGTGCCGCGCTCGACCGCTACGCCGAACTGTACCGCCGCCCGTCCGAAAACGAAACCCGCCCGCCCGCCGACACCCACCCCGCCGGCCATCAGAACGACCCCGCCGCCCACTATCCACTGGGCTTCGCCATTGCACAACTGCTCGACATCTATATTCTGGCACAAGCCGAAGACGCACTGCTGCTCATCGATATGCACGCAGCGGCCGAACGCGTGAACTATGAAAAAATGAAAGCCCAGCGCGATGCGCAAGGCCGCGTCGCCAGCCAAACCCTGCTGATTGCGCACACTTTCCGCGCCACCCACCAAGAAACCGCCGCATTGGCCGAACACGGCAGCCTGCTGGCTTCGTTCGGCCTTGCGCTGACCCAAACCGCGCCCGACACCATCGCCATTCAGGCAGTACCCGCCATGCTGGTGCGCGCCGACGCGGAACATCTGGTGCGCAGCGTATTGGAAGAAATCGCCGAACACGGCAGCAGCCAAACCGTTACCCGCCTGGAAAACCAAATCCTCGCCACCTTGTCCTGCCACGGTTCGGTACGCGCCGGCCGCCGCCTCACGCTGCCGGAAATGAACGCCCTGCTGCGCGATATGGAAAACACGCCGCGCAGCAACCAATGCAACCACGGCCGGCCCACTTGGGTCAAACTCACCCTGAAAGAACTGGACGCGCTGTTTCTGCGCGGCCGCTGACCGGAACCCGCCGATGCCCCACGCCCGCACCGCCCCGAAAGCCCTCGCCCTGCTCGGCCCCACCGCCTGCGGCAAAACCGCGCTGGCTCTCGCCTTGGCCGAACACTGGCCGGTAGAAATCATCAGCCTTGATTCGGCCTTGGTATACCGTGAAATGGACATCGGCACGGCCAAACCCTCGCCCGCCGAACTGGCCGCCGTACCGCACCACCTCATCGACATCATCGACCCGCCGCAAAGTTACAGCGCGGCGCAATTCGTTGCCGACTGCACCCGCCTGACCGCCGAAATTACCGCGCGCGGCCGGCTGCCGCTGATTGTCGGCGGCACCATGATGTATTACCACGCCCTGACCGCCGGTTTGAACAGCCTGCCCGAAGCCGATGCCGCCACCCGCGCCGCACTGCGCGCGCAAAAAGCCGCCGAAGGCACCGCCGCGCTCTACCGCCGCCTGCTCGCCGTCGATCCCGCCACCGCCGCGCGGCTCGCTCCGGGCGACAGCCAGCGCATCGAACGCGCCTTGGAAGTCTATCTGGTAAGCGGCCGCCCGTTGAGTGCGCATTTTGCCGCACAAAAAACCGCCGCACCCGCCCTCCGTCTCTGCACCCTAGCCCTGATTCCCGAAAACCGCCGCCTGCTGCACACGCAAATCGAAAAACGCTTTATCACCATGCTGGAAAACGGTTTGCTGGACGAAGTCGGCCGTCTGAAAACACGCTATCCCGAACTCAATGCCGACAGCCCCGCCGTGCGCTGCGTCGGCTACCGGCAGGCGTGGGCGCATCTGGCCGGCGAAACCGACTATGCCCAACTGGCCGCACAAGGCACCGCCGCCACCCGCCAGCTCGCCAAACGCCAGCTCACCTGGCTGCGCAAACTGAATGCCGACATCACGGCCGACCCCTTCGCCCAAACGCCCGCCGCCCTGATTCAGACGGCCTCCGAAGCCGTCCGGCGTCATTTTTCACCATAACATTCCACCACAGCCCCGATTTTGCGAAAGTCCGACCATGCCGCCCGCCGCACCGCTCAAACGCCGCACCGCCGCCCTGATTTACGAACTGCTGCTCGCCGCCGCCGTGGGCTGCGTCGCCGCCATACCTGCCGGTTTGGCCGCCCTGCTGCTCAATCCCGTGCTGCCCCAGCTGTCGAGCATCGCCGTTTCGCTGATTCTGCTGGCCGCCTGGTGGCTGTATTTCCGGCTCAACTGGCAGAAAAAAGGCCGCACCCTGCCGATGAAAGTATGGCATATCGGCCTGACCGACCGCCACGGCCGCCCGCCTGCAATGGTACAGCTGCGACTGCGCTTCGTCTGGGCATGTATTTTGTGGCTGTTTATTCCCATGCTGGCCTACGGCGTACTGCAACGCTGGGGGCAGATACCGCCGAAAACCGCTTTCGGTGCCGCCCTGATTTGGTGGCTGCTGCCGTGGGGCTTCGCCCTGCTCAATCCCGACCGCCAGTTCCTGCATGATTTTCTGGCCGGCACCCGCCTGACCGACACCCGCCCGCGAAAACGGAACACGCCATGACCGCCCAAGCCTTCGACCCGCTCGATATTCCGATTCAGGGAACCAACCTGATCGAAGCCTCCGCCGGCACCGGCAAAACTTACGGCATCGCCGCCCTGTTTTCCCGCCTGATTGTGCTGGAACAGATGCCGGTAGAGAGCGTGCTGGTGGTTACCTTTACCAACGCCGCCACCGCCGAACTGAAAAACCGTCTGCGCGCGCGGCTGGCCGAAATGCTTGCGGTATTGGAAGCCGTGCCGCAGGCTGCGGATGACCCCGCCGCCTTGGCCGAATACTGCCGAAGCCGCCATGAAGGCGATGATTTTCTGCCGCAAATCCTGCACAAAGCCTTGCAGAATGAAGCGCAAAACCGCGTGATTCTGCGCCTGAAAGCCGCGCTGTCCCAGTTCGACAATGCCGCCATCTACACCATTCACGGTTTCTGCCAGCGCATTTTGCGCGACTATGCCTTTTGGTGCGAATCGCCTTTCGACATCGAGCTGGCCGACAACCACGACCGCCTGCTGCTGACGGCGGCACAAGACTTCTGGCGCAAACGCGTTGCCGCCGACCCCGTAACCGCACAGGCGGTTTTCAGCGCACGGCTGACCCCGCAAACCCTGCTGGCCGGACTGCGCCGCCATATCGGCACGCCCGCCCTCGATTTCAGACGGCCTGAACCGGCCGACGGCCGCGCCCGTGCCGATGCCCTCGCCTGCTGGCAGCAAGTGCAGCCGCAACTGGCGCAGCTGGAAACCCTGTTTTGGCAGGTTCACCCCCAACTCAAAGCCAATATCTACCAAAAAGCCACGTTCGAACGCATCTTCGCCGCTTTACGGCAAACCCCGCCGCACCAACTGCCGCCTGCCGAAAAACTGGACAAATTCCGTGAAGAGGATTTGCGGGCCGGTTTGAAAAAAAATGCCGACATCGCCGCCGGAACTGTAAACTCCCTGAACGTTCTGGGCCGTCTGCACACCCGGCTGCAACAGGCCGCACAGGAAGACGAAAACATTCTGATTCTGCTGTCGCAGGATTTTCTGACCCATCTGCGCCAAACCTTGACCGCCGGGAAAAACCGCCGCCGCGAGCGTACATTTGACGACTTATTGGCCGATGTCCACCGCGCCCTGACCGAGCTGCCGCAAGCAGCCGCACTCGCTGCCGTACTTGCCCGAAACTGGCAGGCCGCCTTAATCGACGAATTTCAAGACACCGACCCGCAGCAATACGCCGTTTTCGAACGGATTTTTGTCGCACACGGCCGGCCGCTGTTTCTGGTGGGCGACCCCAAACAGGCCATCTACCGCTTTCGCGGCGCGGATATCCATGCCTATCTGTATGCCGCCGCCCGAGCCGGCCGCCGCTACACGCTGACCCGCAATTTCCGCAGCCATCACGCGCTGACCGGGAGCATCAACCATCTGTTCCGCCAAAAACACCGCCCGTTTATTCTGGCCGACATTCCCTATCCCGAAGTGGCGGCCGCACGGCAGAACAGCCGCCTGCACCCCGAACCGCCCGCTTTCACCGTGCGCTGGCTGCACGGCAGGGACAATGAACCGGCCAACAAAGCCGTTCTGGACACCCGCGCGGCAGAATATTGCGCCGACGAAATCGCCGCACAGCTCAATCAAGGCGCGGCAGGCCGTCTGAATATCGTCAGCGGCAGCGGTTCCCGCCCGCTCGCGCCCGGCGACATCGCCGTTTTGGTGCGCAACCGCAGTCAGGCCGCAGCGCTGGCCGATGCCTTGAAAAAACGGCGTGTCCAAAGCGTGATGATCCGCAAAGATTCCGTTTTCCATACCGCCGAAGCCGCAGCACTGGCCGCGCTGCTGCAATGGTGGCTCAACGCTTCGCACACCGACCTGCTGCGTTTTGTGCTGGCCGGACCGCTGTTCAAACGCAGCGCGGACGAACTGGCCGCGCTCAACGAAAACGAAGCGCAGATCAGTGCCTATATCACGGCTGCCGACCACGCCGTCGAGCTGTGGCAGAAGCACGGCATTTACACCGCCCTGCAATATTTCTCCGGCCGGTGCGGCCTGGAAACGGGGCTGTTGGCCTGCGGCGACGAACGCGCGCTCACCAATTATCTGCAATTGGCCGAACTCTTGGCCGCCGAAGACGAACACGGCCGCCCGTCCGCCGCACTGGCCGAATGGCTCAACCGGCAGATTCAGACGGCCTCCGACAGCGACGAACACATGCTGCGGCTGGAAAGCGACGAAGCCTTGGTGAAAATCATCACCATGCACGCGGCCAAAGGTTTGCAGTATCCCGTGGTGTACTGCCCGTTTCTGTGGTCGGTACAGGCTGCGCAAAACGACGGCTGGCAGGTGCTGCAATCGGCCGGCCGCCGCGAACTGCTCGCCCCGTCCCAACTGGATGCCGCCGCGCAGGAACAAATCGGCGCCGATCTGCTGGGCGAAGAACTGCGGCTGTTTTATGTCGCCCTCACCCGCGCCGAAGAGCAATTAATCGTGTATGCGGCGGCCGACCGCCAAACCGCACACCACCCGATCGCCCACCTGCTCGAAGGCACGCCCGATACCCCGCCGGCCGAAACCGCCAAAAGCTACCGTGCGGAAAAAGACACCGCCGCCATGCTGCGCCGAAACTGGCTGCGCCTGATGGAAAACGCGCCCGAAGACACATCGTTCGCCTGGTACGACACCCCGCCCGAACCCGCAGTTTATACACCGCCGCAAAGCGGACAGGCAGACGGCTTCACCGCGCGGGAATTTGCACCGCGCCCGTTTGAAGCTGTCCGCCAAACCAGCTTTACCGCCCTCACCCGCCGCCGCGAAGCGGCCGCACCGGACGAATGGCACAGCCGCATCGACCCGGGCGAAACCGCTGCCGGCACGCCGCCCGACACTCCGGATCCGGACAGCCGCGACGCTGAACCTGCAAACGGTATGGCCGCCTTCCCGCGCGGCATACAGGCCGGCCTGTGCCTGCACGACATTCTGGAAACCTTCGATTTCAGACGGCCTGCCGCCGAACAGCAGGCCCATGCGGCCGCCTGTCTGGCGAAACACCGCTATGAAGCGGATTGGCTGCCGGTTTTACTGCCCATGCTCGATGCCGTCGGCTGCACCACCCTCAACCCGCAGGGCGTGAGCCTGAGCAGCCTGCCGCCGGAAAAACGCCTGCCCGAAATGGGTTTTGTCATGCACGCGCACGACTTTTCGCCCGACCGGGTGCGCCGCGCGCTGGCAGCGGCCGGTTTGACCGAAACCTGCCTGAATGCGGCGGCCGCACTCGATTTCGACACGGTGCGCGGTTTTCTCAACGGCTTTATCGACATGACCTGCATGAGCGGCAGCAGCGAAGTGTGCATCATCGACTACAAATCCAACCATCTGGGCAACCATGCCGCCGACTACCGCACCGCCGCACTGAATGAAGCCGTGGCACACCACCACTATTACTTTCAGGCTTGGATTTACGCCGTGGCCGCCGCCCGCTATCTGCATATCCGCCGCTACCCGCTGCACACCGTGCGTATCCGCTATCTTTTCCTGCGCGGGCTGGACGGTACGGGCAACGGCGTGTGGCAGTGGGACATTCCCGCCGCCGCCCTGACACCGTGGCTTGAACAGACGCACAATCCCCGCTAATATCGTCCATACCCGTTTGGCATTTTCTATTCAGGAGAAACTTATGAACCCTGCCTTCCGCCCCGAAAACACCGCCTGTCTCGTGGTCGATATCCAAACCCGCCTGTGCCCTGCACTGCACCAGGCCGAAGCCATGACCGCCAACAGCATCACCCTGCTGCAAGGCCTGAACGCGCTCGATGTACCGGTCATGATCACCGAACAGTATCCCAAAGGTTTGGGACACACCGTCCCCGAAATCGCCGAGCTGCTCCCCGCCGCGCCTGTGGCGGAAAAAACCCGCTTCTCCGCCCTGACCGACGAAACCGAACACTTCCTGCGCGGCAAACAGCACGTCATTCTGATCGGCGCGGAAGCCCACGTCTGCATGCTGCAAACCGTGCTGGATCTGCGCGGACGCGGTTTCCATGTCTGGATACCGTTTGAATGCACCACCTCGCGCAACCCCGCCAACCGCGACAATGCCCTGACCCATATGCGGCAGGCCGGTGCCGTTGTCAGCAATGTGGAAAGCATTCTGTTCCTGCTGCTGCAAGATGCCAAACACCCTGTCTTCAAAACCATATCCGGCCTGATACGCTGACAGCCGATGCCCACGGCAAAGGCCGTCTGAAAACCCTGTTCCGGTTTTCAGACGGCCTTGATTTCTAATCGGCAGGCGGTACCGTATTGCCGATAAGTATCGCGAACCTGCCCTTTAATCGGAGAATGTCGGATTCGAGCATCCGGCCTGCACACCCGCCCTAGCGGGACGGATACTGATGCACGGCGCAATCCATCCGCTTTTTTCCTGCAATCAATTCTCTCCATAACCTTTTCACCGCGCACGGTGTTTCCAAACCCTGCTGTGCTCCGACAGGGTTGCCTCAGCCCGAGTAGCCCGAGTAGGTCGGATTCTCGAATCCGACACTTCTAAATATCCGCCACGGTAAAACCATCCGCCTCCCCAATCCGACGGTGCATCACCCAGCGCATCAACAGCGGCCAATACGGCAGCAGGCCGCCGCGCACGGTGTGGGTACGGGCGGCACTGATGCCGATCAGTGCAGCGCATTCGCCGTCGATTTCCAACACCGGCCAATCCGTGCGCAACAGCGGCGGCACGCCCGCTTCCTGCAATATTTTTTTCACCGTTTTGCTGCCGCCCGCCACCGCCATACGCTCGCCCGAGCGCGCGGGACGGATGCGGCCGTGTCGGGCGAAACATTCCGCTGCCAAGCCGTTTTCAGACGGCCGAAGCTGCCACAGGCCGTCTGAAAACAGGGTCTGCACGCAGCCTTCCTGCCCGGGCGGATAGGTTTGCCGCCATGCGGCTTCCAAAGCATACAGACGGCCTTGATGCGCCAGCAGGCTGCCGCCCGCCAAGAGCCAGCGGCCGCTGTCCGCGCGGCACAATACCCGGTCGGCATCGGCCAGCATGGTTCGGTTCAAACCGCCCAAACCGTTTTCCCGTGCAAAATTCAGCAACTGCCGCCGCCGCCGCCCGCTGCCCAAACCGCGCCACAAGGCCAAATCCAACACCCCGCCCCGGCACACCAGCGCGGCATCGGCCGCTTCGATTTCCGCCAACAGGGCCGCTTCTTCCTGCAACTGCGCCACCGATGCCGAAATATGGCGCGCCAAATGCGGCATATGCGTCCGCCATGGCGGCAGACCGCTGAGCCGCAGCCAGTTGCGCAAATAAATCTGATGGCCGTTGCTCGGATCTTCGATAAACGGTAAATGATGGCGCGCGGCATAAGCGGCCAGCTGTTCGCGGCTGTATGACAGCAGCGGCCGCCACAGGCATTTGTCCGCCAGCGGCCGTTCGCGCGGCATGGCCGAGAGCGCGCGCAGCCCGCCGCCGCGCAAAGCCGCCAGAAAAAACGTTTCGACCTGATCGTCGGCATGGTGCGCCAATGCCACCACTTCGGCCGGCGAGGCGGCAAACACACGGTAACGTGCCTGCCGCGCCGCCGCTTCCACGCCCGAACCGTCAGCCGCCACCCGTACTTTTTCCACCCGAAGCGGTACCTGCCAATCCGTGCACAGCTGCGCGCAAAACCGCGCCCATTCGTCGGCGGCCGTCTGCAAACCGTGATGGACATGCACCGCCTCCAACTCGAAACGGTGCACTTCGCGCAGGCGGCGCAGCAAATGCAGCAGCACCACCGAATCCAAACCGCCGCTCAGTGCGGTTTCCACCCGAATGCCTTCACGCCACACCTGCGGCAGCTGCGCCGCCAGCCCTTGCAGCCACGCCTGGTCCTGCATACCCTTCCTTCATCTTCAAAACGCAATGCGGTCTGAGCCGCGCCCAACTTGGCACAGGCCGTCTGAACCCGCACCCGGCTTCGGCTGTTTGCCGTTTTCAGACGGCCTGAACCGCCACGCTGCCCGCCCGCTCCAACCAAAAGCAAGCCCGAGCCATTCCAGTCAGATTCCCTAGCCCGACAAACTGCCGTCCGCGTACCGACTTCCGCCCGCCTGCCGGGCACCGGTTTTCAGACGGCCAAGCGCCGCAATGCCCAACAAAAAAGCAAGCCTGCGCTTGCTTTTCGGATTCTGCCGTTTATTTCTCGGCAAACTGCCCGTACGCCATAATGCGGTCGAAACGGCGTGTCAGCAAATCGGACAGAGGCATATCCTGCGCCCGCCGCAACTGGTCGGTCAGCACCTCTTTTACCCGCTTCATCAGCTCTTCATAATTGCGGTGCGCGCCGCCCAGCGGCTCTTCGATCACTTTGTCCACCAGATTGAGTTTTTCCAGACGGTCGGCCGTAATGCCCAATGCGGCTGCGGCTTCCGGTGCCTTCTCGGCGGTTTTCCACAAAATCGAGGCACAGCCTTCGGGCGAAATAACGGAATAAGTGGAATATTGCAGCATATTGACATAATCGCCCACCGCAATCGCCAGCGCACCGCCCGAACCGCCCTCGCCGATGACCGTACAGATGACCGGCACTTTGAGTTTGGTCAATTCGTACAGATTTTTACCGATGGCCTCCGACTGGTTGCGCTCTTCTGCACCGATACCGGGATATGCGCCGGGCGTATCGATAAACGTCAGCACGGGCAGGCGGAATTTTTCCGCCAGATGCATCAGGCGCAGGGCTTTGCGGTAGCCCTCGGGGCGCGGCATACCGAAATTGCGGCGGATTTTTTCTTTGGTATCGCGGCCTTTCTGATGGCCGACCACCACCACGCTCTGCCCGTTGAAACGCGCCAAACCGCCTACCACCGCATCATCGTCGGCAAAATGGCGGTCGCCGTGCAGCTCCTGAAAATCGGTACACAGCGCGGCGATGTAATCGAGTGTATAGGGACGCTGGGGGTGGCGGGATACTTGGGAAACCTGGGCGGGTGTGAGTTTGCCGTAGATGGATTTGGTCAGCTCCCTGCTTTTTTTCTGCAGGCGGGCGATTTCTTCGCTGATGTCCAAGGCCGATTCGCCCTGCACAAAACGTAATTCTTCGATTTTGTTGTTCAGCTCGGCAATCGGCTGCTCGAAGTCAAGAAAGACGGGCTTCATAAAATTTCGCTCCCTTTTAAACGGGTTGCCCCGCAAGACACACCGGAACCGGGGCGGCCGGCCGGCATCATCATTGCGGGTAAAAATCTTGTCGCAATGTACGCGATAATCCGCTTCGGGGCAAGAGGCCGTCTGAAAATTTAGAGTCAATATTTTAATGGAAAGGCATACGGCAGCAGCGGCTGCGCTGTGGTACACTGGACACCCCGAAACAATCCGGCAACGGCAGAAACGAGATGGCAGAATCCGACAGCCATACCATGCGCCTCGACAAGTGGCTGTGGGCGGCGCGCTTTTTCAAAACCCGTGCGCTGGCGCAGCGGCATATCGAGTTGGGACGTGTTTTGGTAAACGGCGCAAAAGTGAAAAACAGCAAATACATCGTGCCGGGCGACACAGTGCACCTGACACTCAACTCTCTGCCCTACGAGCTGACGGTGGCCGCACTCAACCACCAACGCCGTCCCGCACCCGAAGCCCGCCTGCTCTACCGCGAAAACGCCGAGGTAGCAGCAAAACGCGAACAGCAGAAACTGCTGGATCAGGCCTCGCGCATCAGCGCGGCCTATCCCGACGGCCGTCCGACCAAGCGCGACCGCCGCCAGATCGACAAGGTCAAACGCGGCAGCTGGTAGGCCGTCTGAAAACAGAGCAAACGGCCGCCCCGCTGTTTTATTTTTTGAGATTGTGATTGATTTACCCACCCGTAAGGATTTGATGATGCGCTGGCAAGGACGCAGACAGAGCAGCAATGTAGAAGACCGCCGTTCACAACGGACAGGCGGCAGAAAAACCACCGGCATTTTGGGGCTGATTGTCCTGCTGGTGGGCGCGTATTACGGCGTGGATCTGTCGGGCATCGTCGGCACCCCCCAGCTGGGCGGCGCACAAGTCCGGCAGTCCGCGCTCGACAGTAAACAGGAAGCACAGCTCAACGAACTGGCACGCGTGGTACTGGCCGACACCGAAAGCGTGTGGCAGCAGTATTTTGCCGCACAAGGTGCCGCCTACCGCCCCGCCACCTTGGTACTCTACTCCGGCGCCACCCAAACATCGTGCGGCACCGGCCAGGCGGCGATGGGGCCGTTTTACTGCCCTGCCGACAGCCGTGTCTATCTGGATTTGTCGTTTTACGAAGACATGCGTACCAAACTCGGTGCGGCCGGCGAAGCCGCATTCGGCTATGTGATTGCCCACGAAGTCGGCCACCATGTACAAAACCTGACCGGCGTACTGCCGAAAATCCATCAGGCACAGCAGCAGGCACGCAGTCAGGCAGAAGCCAACGCCCTTTCCGTGCGTTTGGAGCTGCAAGCCGACTGCTACGCTGGACTGTGGGCGAAATACGGCCGCGAATACCAATTGCTCGGCAACCGTGATGTCGAAAACATTCTGGCCGCCGCCGCTTCCGTCGGCGACGACCGCCTGCAACACCGCAGCGGCGCGCGCGCCGTACCGGAAAACTTCACCCACGGTTCATCGGAACAGCGTATGGCCTGGTTCCGACGCGGCCTGCAAAGCACCGATCTGAACCAGTGCAACACCTTCAAAGGCTGATAGCAGTAGGTCGGATTCTCGAATCCGACATGCCCGCCTATGCTTTACCTTAATCAATAAAGATAGTCGGATACAAGTATCCGACCTACACCTACGTCTGCCACGCCCCGACACCATGCCCAACCTGTGCCACATCATGAAAACCGAATCCGCACCCAATTAAAGCACAGGCCGTCTGAAAACCGTTATCGGCATATTCAGACGGCCTTTATGCGGGAATAAGGGATAAAGTCGGTCGGATTCTTGAATCCGACACACACCCGCATCCTTTACCGTTCTAAGATACAGTCGGATACAAGTATCCGACCTACACTGTTCTGTGATTTCTCAACCGTTTCTGCGTGCCTGCTCCATCTGTGCACGGCGGCGCGCACACGGGGTTTCGCAGTCGCACACTTTTTCGATGCCCAGCGCGGCAATGCCGCCGCAACTGCCTTTAATCTCGCGCCTTTTCACGATATAGCCCAAAGCCATACCGAAAATCACCAGCAGAAACAGTCCGAAAGTCATCAAAAAAACGGTCGTCATTTGTGTATCCTTTTATTTTTCGTCCAACAGGCGGCGCAAAGCCGGCGACATGCGGGTTTCAAAGCCCCCGTCGCGGTAAATAATCAAAAAAACAGGCAGATTCTGCGCTTCAGCCACCGCCATCGCCTCATCTTCGCCCAAGACAAACAAACCTGTCGCCAAGCCGTCGGCCGTTACCGCCTGCGGTGCCAGCACGCTCACCGATGCCAGACTGTGGCTGATCGGCCGCTGCGTTTTGGGGTGGATAATATGCGACAGCCGCTGTCCCGCCCCGTCCAGACGGAAATTGCGGTAATCGCCCGATGTGGCCAGCGCCATATTGTCCAGCGGCACCACCAAGCTGCCCGCCTGCCCCTGTGCCAAAGACGGCTGTTCGATGCCCACCTGCCACGGCTGCCCCTGCGGGTTCGTCCCCCTGCCGCGCAGCTCGCCGCCCACTTCCACCAAATAGCGCGACACACCCAAGGCTTCGAGGCGGTGCGCCAGCACATCGACACCGTAGCCCTTGGCAACCGCCGACAAATCCAGATAAACGCCGTCGGCTTTTTTGCCCAAAAACGCTTTGCCGCCGCTGCGGCGCAAGCTGATTTTATCGATGCCCGCCACTTCTGCCGCTGCGGCCAGCTGCCGCGCCGTCGGCTCGCGGGTAATCTTTTTATCGGGTCCGAATCCCCACAAATTCACCAGCGGCCCGACGGTAACATCCAGCGCACCGCGCGTGATGCCGTTCAGGCGTACCGCCTCGTCCACCACTTCGGCAAACCCCGCCGACACCGCCGCTTCACCCGCCCCCATGCGGTTGAATGCGCTGATTTCCGAATCTTCGCGATAGGTGGACATTTCGCGGTTGACCGATTCGAGCAGGGCTTCCAGCTCCTGCTGCACACGCTCCCGTGCCAAACCCTGCGGTTCGATGTATTTCACCGTATAGGTCGTCCCCATGGTCTGCCCCTGGATCACGGCCACGGCAGACGGTTCGCGCATACAGGCTGCCAGCAGCCACAGGCCGCCCCACAGCAGCAGTCGGCAAAACAGCCGCTTCATCTCGTTCCTTTACGGAAAAAAGCATATTTTAAACCAAAGCACACCGGTATGCCTATGGCGGCCGAGGCCGTCTGAAACCGCACCGGACAAGCGGTTTTCAGACGGCCTCGGTGCGGGACACGCTTCCTAACGGCGGGCGGGCACCACACCCATACGCGCTTTGAGCGAAGTTTGCGGCTCGTTGAACAGGCTCGCGTAATAAGTGGCGTTGGTCATGACTTTTTTCACATAGTCGCGCGTTTCGTCAAACGGAATAGTTTCGGCATAAACCGCACCCTCCAGCGGCACGGCGGCCTGCCAGTTGCGCGCACGGCCGGGGCCGGCGTTATAGCCTGCCGTCGCCATCACTTCGTTGTTCTGCAAACGGCGTTTGGCATCGCCCAAATACCAGGTTCCCATGCGGATATTGCCGTTCATGGTATAGAGTTCGCTGCTGTCCATACCGATTTTGGCCGCGATTTCGCGCGCGGTGGCCGGCATCACCTGCATCAGTCCCTGCGCGCCCACGCTGGACTGCGCACCCAGCATAAAGCGGCTCTCCTGACGGATCAGACCGTATACCCACGCCGGATCCACGCCCGCCTGTCCGGCATACGGCACGGCAATGTCGCGGAAAGGCGAAATATAGCGCAGGCGGTAGTTGAGTTTGTGGTCGGTACTTTCGGCGGTATTGACCGCCATTTCGTAAAACTGCCGCTCATAGGCCAGCTGTGCAGCCGCCAGTTTTTCATCTTCATTGAAGTGGCGAACGGCATAACGCCATTCGGCCTGCGCGGCACGGCGCATATTCCAGTTGCCGCTGCTCGCCTGAAACAGCGTCAGCGCACGGGAAACCGCACCGTCCTGCGCCATACGTTTCACAGCCTCCGGTTGTGCGTCCGCCACATTATTGCGTGTGCTGATGCGCCCGCCCAACTCTTCCGTTGCCATCACGGCATAGAAATTGCGCCCGCTCTGTGCCGCCTGACGGTACAGAGCGTCCGCCCGAGCCGCTTCCCCCTGTGCGGCCAGACTGCGCGCCATCCAATACTGCCACGTCGGATTCTGTTGCAGTTTGGCGGGCATGGCACGGATCACGGCCGCCAGTTCGTCCCAACGTTGCAGGCGCAAAGCGGAACGGGCATACCATTCGATTTGGTCGTCGGTCAGCTGCGCGGGCATGGCGCGCCGGTAATGCGCCAGCGCGGTATCGAAATTCTGTTTTTTCGCCTGATAATAGCCCAACACGCCCCACGCATAACCCGCCTGCTCGCGGGTCAGGCTGTCTTCCAGCGCGCTCAGGCGTGCGGCCGAAGCGGCAGACGAACGGCCGGACGGACCGATAATGTCGCGCAGCAGATTTTCCTGCGCACCGCGTCCGCTGCCGCTGTCCAGCGGACTGCCCAATGCGGCGGCCAAATTGCGCGCATCGGTGATTTGGTTCTGACTGATCAGACCCCGTACGCGCCGCCACGCCAGCTCACTGTCCAAACGCCCCTGTGCGGCACGGTTTTCAATCAGGCGGGTACAGCCTTCGGGCAGACGGCCGGTTTCATTGACCAGTTCGTCCGCCAAACCGCCGCCGGTTCCGGCCACCTCGGCATAACAGCGCACTTCCTGACTGCGCCCCGCCGCTTCAAGCTGCGCGTATTCGCGCATAAACGCCGCCCAATCGCCGCGTTTGGCCAGCGTTTTCAGCCACTCGTTGCGCACCGCCTCACCCATCGCGCTTTGGCTCTGACGGCGTAAAAAATCGGCCGCCGCCGCATCGTTTCCGGTCTTGGCCGCCGCCAGCGCGCTTTCATAAACGGCAAAATCGGCCAGCGTCTGTGCAGCGGGTTCCGCACTGCGCGGCGCAGCCGCAGCGGTTTTCGGCAGCCCGGGTTCGGCAGCGGTCGGCGGCGTTTCGGAAGTGGAACAGGCCGCCAGCAGCAAAGCTGCGGCAGTCAGCGAGAGTCCGGCAGTTTTCATCATAGATACCTTCTGGAAAAGCGGATACGGACGGCTGCATACAGCCGCTCCAAAACGCCCGATGATAACAGCTTTCCGCCCCTGCCAAGGGTAAGCGCAATGTAAAAAGCGGGCGTTTTTCCCGCTGCGGCGGCTGATGGGCGGACTGCTTTGCGTTAAAATACGCGTTTTCTGTTTTCAGACGGCCTGACTATGCGCGTTCTCGGCATCGAATCCTCCTGCGACGAAACCGGTGTCGCCCTCTACGACACCGATCTCGGCCTGACCGGCAACCAGCTCCACACCCAAATGGCCATGCACGCCGAATACGGCGGCGTGGTTCCCGAACTGGCCAGCCGCGACCATATCCGCCGTCTGGTGCCGCTGACCGAAGCCTGTCTGGCCGAAGCCGGTATCGGCTATCGGGACATCGATGCCGTGGCCTTTACCCAAGGGCCGGGCTTGGGCGGCGCGCTCCTGGCCGGTACGGCCTATGCCAACGCACTGGCTTTTTCACTGGGCAAACCCGTGATTCCCGTACACCATCTCGAAGGCCATCTGCTCTCGCCGCTGCTGGCCGACGACCGTCCCGAGTTCCCTTTTGTCGCACTGCTGGTGTCCGGCGGCCATACGCAACTGATGGCCGTATACGGCATCGGCGACTACCGCCTTTTGGGCGAAAGCATCGACGATGCGGCGGGCGAAGCCTTCGACAAAACCGCCAAACTGCTCGGCCTGCCCTACCCCGGCGGCGCGAAACTGTCGCAGCTGGCCGAATCCGGCCGCCCCCGCGCATTCTCCTTCCCCCGCCCGATGCTGCACTCGCGCGATTTGCAGATGAGTTTTTCCGGTCTGAAAACCGCCGTGCTGACCGCCGTCGAAAAAGTGCGTGCCGAACACGGCGGCGATGTCCCCGACGATGTGCGGAACGACATCTGCCGCGCCTTTCAAGATGCTGTGGTCGATGTTTTAACCGCCAAAACACATCAGGCATTACTCGATACGGGACTGCGCACACTGGTGGTGGCGGGCGGCGTAGGTGCAAACCGCCAACTGCGCGCCGCTCTGAACACACTGACCGTCCGCCCCGCCGCCAAAGGCCGTCTGAAACCGCCCGCCGAAGCCGTCCGCGTCTATTTCCCGCCGCTGCACCTGTGCACGGACAACGGCGCCATGATCGCCTTCGCCGGCGCCATGCGTCTGCAACAGGCAGAAACCGCCGGCGCCTTCGCCGTCAAACCGCGCTGGCCGCTGACGGATATCGTGCAGCCGCCGCTATCCGGTTCAGACAGATAACATCTGCACCAAAGAGGCCGTCTGAAAAGTATTTTGGTTTTTCAGACGGCCTGTGCGTTTCCATTGCCCCAAATATTTCAACCCGCAATGCCGTATCCGATAACCACCGATAAAATATCCGCCGTAGGTCGGATTCTCGAATCCGACAAAAGTGCGATGATGCTGGATTTAAAAATCCAACCGGCATAATGTCCGCCCAACCGTTAAACCGATTACCAAACGGCAGCGTGCGGCGGCAGAAGCCATGACGGACAGACTGCCGACATCAAAAGGCCGTCTGAAAACACATGTTCTGTTTTTCTGACGGCCTTCGGATCAAACCCAACCGGTTTTGATTCACAAAAATTCACACCTTTGTCGGATTCAAGAATCCGACCTACCTAACTACGCTTACTTAGGTGGTCGAAAGCTGTCTCGATCGATCATATGTTTGATTCTATTATCGACAATATCCCTTACTTGCTGCTTGCTTTCTCCTAACGCAGAAATAACAAATATAACCATTACTACCACAGTAGTCATGCCAACCAACCATAATATTTTTTGCATGAATATCCTTTCAAACAAATCATAAAAATAACGTGGAGATTATTTCCACCAGAACATTCTATATAGCGGTTGCCATCAAAAAGGCCGTCTGAAAACACTATTTGCGTTTTTCAGACGGCCTTTATATTTGAAAGATTTTTACGGCGGCGGTTACAGCCCCAAATCTTTCCACATTGCATCGACTTTTGCCGCAACGGCGGCATCTCGCACGATCACGCGGCCCCATTCGCGGTCGGTTTCGCCCGGCCATTTATTGGTGGCGTCCAAACCCATTTTGCCGCCGAGGCCGCTCACGGGGCTGGCAAAATCGAGATAGTCGATGGGCGTGTTTTCCATCAGCACGGTATCGCGCACGGGATCCATGCGTGTGGTAACCGCCCAAATCACTTCTTTCCAGTCGCGGCAGTCCACATCGTCGTCCACCACAATGATGAATTTGGTGTACATAAACTGGCGCAGGAAACTCCAACAGCCCATCATCACGCGCTTGGCATGACCTGCATACTGTTTTTTAATCGACACCACCGCCATGCGGTAGGAACAGCCTTCGGGCGGCAGGTAGAAATCGACGATTTCGGGAAACTGTTTTTGCAGCAGCGGCACAAAAACTTCATTCAGGGCCACGCCCAAAACGGCCGGTTCGTCGGGCGGTTTGCCGGTGTAGGTGGAATGGTAGACCGGGTTTTTGCGCATGGTGATGCGCTCGACGGTGAAGACGGGGAAATCATCCTGCTCGTTGTAATAACCGGTGTGGTCGCCGTACGGCCCTTCCAACGCGGTTTCGTCGGGGTGGATCACGCCTTCCAGTACGATTTCTGCACGCGCGGGCACCTGCAAATCGCTGCCGATACATTTTACCAACTCTGTACGCGAACCGCGCAGCAGTCCCGCAAACTGATATTCGCTCAATGTGTCGGGTACGGGCGTCACCGCGCCGAGAATGGTGGCGGGGTCGCAGCCGAGCACCACGGCCACGGGATACGGCACGCCCGGGCGGGCTTTTTTGTGTGCCTGAAAATCCAGCGCGCCGCCGCGGTGTGCCAGCCAGCGCATAATCAGTTTGTTTCTGCCGATGACCTGCTGGCGGTAGATGCCCAGATTCTGGCGTTTTTTGTGCGGCCCGCGTGTAACGGTCAATCCCCACGTGATAAGCGGTGCCACGTCTTCCGGCCAACAATGCTGAACCGGCAGGCGGCTTAAATCGACTTCATTGCCTTCGATAACGATTTCCTGACACGGCGCGTTTTTTACCACATTCGGCGCCATGCTCCAAATGTCTTTCAGCAGCGGCAGTTTGGCAAACGCATCTTTAATACCCTTTGGCGGCTCGGGTTCTTTCAGATAAGCCAGCGTGCGGCCGATTTCGCGCAGCTTGGCCACGCTGTCCGCCCCCATGCCCATCGCCACACGCTCGGGCGTGCCGAACAGATTCGCCAGCACGGGATAATCATAAGTGCGGCCGTCTGAACCGACGGGGTTTTCAAACAGCAGCGCAGGCCCTTCGGCACGCAGCACGCGGTCGGCGATTTCGGTCATTTCCAAATGCGGCGACACGGGCGCGGTAATACGTTTGAGTTTGCCCTGCTGTTCGAGCATGGCCATAAATTCGCGTAAATCTCGGTATTTCATGATGTGGCTTTCAGACGGCCTGCCTGTGGCCGTCGGTTCGGGCAGGCGGCGGTTTGACCATAAATATACGCACAGGCTTGGCCGGGATAGCTGTCCGCATGGAAACTGTCTCAGGCAAGCAACCTGCCGCTGCCCATACAGCGGTAACCGCATCATTCGCAAATGCCGCCCGACGGACAAAATGAAAACAGGCCGTCTGAAAAAACGGCAACCCGTTTTTCAGACGGCCTAGATTATCGCTTATGCGGCGATTTCTTCCAAGCGCAGACAGGCAACTTTCCGCCCGTGCCATTCGCGCAGCTGCGGCTCTTCGGCGGCACAGCGCGCCACGGCGTGCGGGCAGCGGCGGTGCAGCGCGCAGCCGGTGGGCGGGTTGAGCGGGCTGGGCAGTTCGCCGGAAAGTTTGAGCTGGATATTCTGCCCTTTCAGACTGGGTGCGGCAGACAGCAGGGCTTGGGTGTAGGGGTGCAGCGGCCGCTCGAATACGGCACGGCTCTCGCCGTGTTCCACCGCTTTGCCCAGATACATCACCATAATGTCGTCGGCCACATGTTCGACCACGGACAGGTTGTGCGAGATAAACACATAAGCCGTATGGTATTGCGCCTGCAAATCCATAAACAGGTTCAGCACCTGCGCCTGAATGGAAACGTCCAGCGCGGAAGTCGGCTCGTCGGCCACCACGATTTTCGGGTTCAGCATCATGGCACGCGCCAGGGCAATCCGCTGGCGTTGGCCGCCGGAAAACATATGCGGGTAGCGCGAAGAATGTTCGGGACGCAGGCCGACGGTTTTCATCATTTCCACCGCGCGCGCGTAGCGTTCTTTTTTGCTGAGTTTGGTGTGTATCGCCAGCGGCTCCATCAACTGAAACGCAATGGTTTGGCGCGGATTGAGGCTGGCGTAGGGATTTTGGAACACCATTTGGATTTCGGTGCGCATTTTTTTCAGTCCGCGCGCCGACAGCTTGGCGGTTTCCACGCCGTTGACCGCCAGCGAACCGCTGCTGGGGGCTTCAATCAGCGTCAGCTGGCGCGCCAGCGTGGATTTGCCCGAACCCGATTCGCCCACCACGGCCAGCGTTTTGCCCGCGCGCAATTCGAACGAAATGCCGTTGAGTGCCTTCACCACCTGCCTGGGTTTGCCCAAACCGCCGCCCACCGGATAGTGGCGGGCGAGTTCACGCGCCTGTAAAACGATTTCCGGGCCACTCATTTCACGCCCCTCCATTGGGTTAAATTATCCGCAACACAGCGCACGCGGCCGTAAGGGGCGGCCAGCATGGGCGGCGGCAGCGCGCAGGCTTCGCGCACATACGGGCAGCGCGGCGACAGCAGGCAGCCGGCGGGTCGGTCGTATTGGCTGGGCACGACGCCGGGCAGCGATTTCAGACGGCCTTCGCCGGCGGAAAATTCGGGAATCGCTTCCAACAGGGCCTCGGTGTACGGGTGGGCGGGAGACTCGAACACCTGCGGTACTCTGCTCTCTTCCACCACCTGCCCCGCATACATTACCACCACGTTTTCGGCATGCTGCGCCACCAGCCCCAAATCGTGGGTAATCAGAATCATCGCCATGCCGCGCTCCTGTTGCAGGCGGTGCAGCAGGTCCATAATCTGCGCCTGAACGGTAACATCCAGCGCGGTGGTCGGCTCGTCGGCAATCAGCAGTTTCGGCTCGCAGGCCAGCGCCATCGCAATCATCACACGCTGGCTCATGCCGCCCGACAATTGGTGCGGATAGGCTTTCAGACGGCCTGCCGCATCGGGAATTTCCACCAGTTCCAGCAGCTCCACCACGCGGTCGCGCGCGGCGCGGCCTTTGAGCCCCAAATGGACTTTGAGCACTTCGGCAATCTGCATTTCGACAGTAAAACTGGGGTTCAGGCTGGTCATCGCGTCCTGAAAAATCATCGAAATGTCTTTGCCGATGATGCGGCGTTTTTCGCGCGCGCTCATAGCCAGCATATCGCGGCCGTTAAAATGCAGTTTGTCGGCCCGAACCGCTGCCGTATCCGGCAGCAGCCCCATCAGCGCCATCATCGACACCGATTTGCCCGAACCCGATTCGCCCACCACGGCCAGCACGCCGCCTTCGGCCACATTCAAACTGACAGCGTCCACCGCACGGAATGCACGCGCACCCCGCCCGAACGTTACTTGCAGATTTTCGATGTTCAATAAAGGTTGCTTCGCTTCCATTACGACACCTGTTTCAGTTTCGGGTCGAGCGCGTCGCGCAGGCCGTCGCCCGTCAAATTAATCGACAGTGCGGCGATGAAAATCGCCAAACCGGGGAAAACCGCCATCCACACATTGCTTTGGATATATTGGCGCGCATTGCCCAGCATCGCGCCCCATTCGGCCGACGGCGGCTGTACACCCAAGCCCAGAAAGCCGATCGCGCCCGCTTCCAGAATGGCGGAAGAAAAAATCATGGTGGCCTGAACAATCAGCGGCCCCATGCAGTTGGGCAGCACGGTAATCAGCATCAGGCGCGGCAGCCCCGCCCCCATCACGCGTGCGGCGGTAACATAGTCTTTTTGCAGTTCCACCAGTGCGGTGGCGCGGGTGATGCGGATAAACGGCGGCATACACACCAGTGCAATCGCCAAAACCGTGTTGGTCATCGACGGGCCGAGAATGGCGGCAATGATAATCGCCAGCAGCAGGCCGGGGTAGGACATCAGAATATCGTTGAGCAGCATAATCAGTTTGCCCGCCGATTTCGGCCAGAAGGCGGCAGCCAAACCGAGGCAAACCCCCGCCAGCATGGCAATCAGCGTGGCGGCCAGACCGATCAACAGCGAATAGCGGCTGCCGTAGAGAATGCGCGACAGGGTATCGCGGCCGGCATCGTCAGTGCCGAAAATAAATTCCGCCGTACCGCCGAAAAGCACGGGCGGCAGCTGTTCTTTGCCGGCATGGAGGATATTGGGATCATACGGCGCGATCCACGGTGCCAGCACGGAAGCCAACACCAACAGCAGCAGCACCAGCAGGCCGGCGGCCGCGCCTTTGTTTTTCAGGAAAGCCGCCGCAAACTGCTGCCATTCGCCCGGCGGTTTGAGCGCCGTGGCGGCAGAGGGCGCGGGAACGCTTGAAGTCATAATGTGTTCCTTTTTTGTTTTTGGTACCGTATCGGCGGCAGCGGGTCAAATACCGCTGCGAACCGGAAACCGGCTTTTATTTTTCCGTATTGCCCGTTTCAGACGGCCTGCCGCTTCCAAGCACAACAGAGGCCGTCTGAAAACCGGCATTTAAGCATGACGGATACGCGGATTAATCAGGCCGTAGGTAATATCCACCAGCAGGCTGATGAGCATCAGCATGGTGGCCACCAGCAGAATACCGTTCTGGACAATGGGATAGTCGCGGCTGAAAAAGCCGTCGAGCAGCCAAGTGCCGACTCCCGGACGGCTGAAAATGGTTTCGGTCAGAATCGCGCCGGCCATCAGGGTTGCCATTTGCAGGCCGACCACGGTAATCACCGTAATCATCGTATTGCGCAGAACGTGTACGAGAATAATGCGCGCAGGCGAGAGGCCTTTGGCTTTGGCGGTGCGGACATAATCTTCGCCCAGCACTTCGAGCATGGCCGAACGTGTCATACGCGCAATCATGGCCAACGGAATGGTGGACAAAGCCACCGCAGGCAGTATCAAATGTTTGACCACATTCCACAGTGCGCCCGCATCGCCCGACACGGCCGCACCCAACAGCCAGGAACCGTACAGCGGCTGCACATCGATATAGCGGATCACATTAATCACGCCGGATACGGGCAGCCAGCCCAGATAGTGCGCGAAAATACCGGTCAGAATCGGCCCCAGCAGGTAAATCGGCATCGAATAGCCCGCCAGTGCGCCGCTCATCAGCACATAATCCAGCCAGCTGCCGCGCTTTAAGGCGGCGATGATGCCCAAGGATACGCCCGCCAAGGAAGCAATCACAATGGCGCACAACGCCAATTCCAAAGTGGGAACGAAATATTGGAAGAAGTCCTGTAAAACAGGCGTACGGGTGCGGAACGTCTCGCCGAAATCGCCGCCGAGGATTTTCAGCAGATAATCCCAATACTGCACGATAATCGGTTTGTCCAAGCCCAAACGCTGCATCATGGCTTCGCGGACGGCCAGATCGACTTTGTGCTCGCCCATCATCACCAGTACCGGATCGCCCGGCACCAGACGGATCAGCGTGAACGTGGTAATCGTCAGGCCGATATAAATCGGCACCATCAGCAGCATACGGCGCAAAATATACGGAAGCATAAGCCTTACTCTGGTTGCGGTTTGCAGAATTATTGTTGTTATCGGGTGTTTTCAGACGGCCTTGCCATGCCGTCTGAAAACGCGAAAACACCGGTTTGCCCGCAAAGGCAAATCGGTGTTCGGACGGCGTATTATTCTACGCTGACACCTTCAAAACGGGTGCTGCCCAAAGGTTCGAGCACATAACCTTTGACGTTTTTCGCCAACAGTGCGTCGGTTACGGAGTGGGCGATGTAAACGGCCGGTTTCTTCTGGACAAGCTGGGCCTGTGCGTTCAGATACAGCGCGGTACGCTCGTCTTTATCGGTGGTCGAACGGGCATCGAGAACGGTCTTGTCGAACTCTTTGTCGCAGAAACCGCCGTAGTTGGATCCGCCCACCGCGCCGCAGCTGAGCAGGTTGCCGAACCAGTTGTCCGGATCGCCGTTGTCGCCCGTCCAGCCGATCAGCATGGTATCGGCTTCGCCTTTTTTACCCCGGCTGAGGTATTCGCCCCATTCGTAAGTAACCAGCTTGGTGTTCAGCCCCACTTTCGCCCAGTCGGCCTGAATCATTTCGGCCATCAGCTTGGCGTTCGGGTTGTACGGACGCTGAACCGGCATATACCACAGCTCGATGGCCGCATTTTCCTTGCCCGCCTCTTTCAGCAGGGCTTTGGCGCGCTCGGGATCGTATGCCGACGGTTTCAGGTTGGTATCCACGCCCCACTGGCTCGGCGGCAGCAGGCCGGCGGCGCGTTTGCCCGCACCGGCAAATACCGCATTGATAATCGCGTCTTTATCGATGGCCAGATCCAGAGCTTCGCGTACGCGTACATCAGAGGCGATGCGGCCTTCGCGGCTGTTCAGGCTCAAATAGCCGGTGTTGTAGCCCTCGCGAGACTCGACATTGACTTTACCCGATTTTTTCGCCGCTTCCACTTCGGCTACTTTGTTGTAGCGCGACAGGCTGCACTCGCCCGCTTCCACTTTCTGCGCGCGTACGCCGGAATCTTTGGTAATCGAGAAAATCAGGTTGTCGAGTTTGACATTGTCTTTGTTCCAGTAGTCCGGATTTTTCACATAACGGATCTGCTGGTCTTTCTGATACGACTTCAAGACAAACGGGCCGGTACCGACAGGCTGGGTGTTGATGTCGGCATGTTTGCCCGCCGCTGCCAGCTTGTCGGCATATTCGGCCGACAGGATATAGGCAAACGGCATCGCCAGATTTTGCAGGAAGGGTGCATTGACTTTGTTCAGCGTGATTTTGACGGTGTTGTCGTCCACTTTTTCAACCGAAGCGACATCTTCCACCATGCCCATATCGGCCGCATAGGGGAACTCGGCCGGATACGCGGTGTTGTACGGGTGCTTCTGGTTCAGCATACGCTGCAAGGTAAACACCACATCATCGGCATTGAAATCGCGGCTCGGGGTAAAGTAGTCGGTAGTATGGAATTTCACGCCCTGACGCAGTTTGAAGGTGTAGGTTTTGCCGTCTTCGGATACGTCCCAGCTCTCGGCCAGGGCAGGTTCGACATCGGTGGTGCCGATTTTGAACTGTACCAGACCGTTGTACAGCGTATGCGCGGAAGCATCAAAGGTGGCACCGTCGGTAAACTGGCCGGGGTCGAAGCCGCTCGGGCTGCCCTCGGAGCAGTACACCAGCGTCGCATTACTGCCGGAAGCAGCCCCCCCCCCCGCACTTTCTTCTTTTTTGCCGCCGCAGGCCGCCAAACTCAGGGTCAGCGCAGCCAGCGCGGTCAATTTAAACAGTGGTTTTTCCATACTCGACTCCTTAATTTAATTTTCGATTATTCTTGATTCCGTCCCGACAAAAGCCGCTTCTGCCCGGTAACAGACGCAATATATATGTGAAAAATTGTTCACGCAAGCCATTTAATTGTTAAGAATGAAACAAAACCAACAGAAAGGCCGTCTGAAAATGCATCAAACAGCATTTTTCAGACGGCCTTTCTATTCCGATTGCTAGCGTTTCAAGGCCAAAACCAGTACGCCGCCGCCGATCAGCACGATGCCCAGCCATTCCTGCGCACCCGGCCGCTCTTTGAGAAACACCACCGACATCAGCACCACCAGCACAATACTGAATTTGTCCACCGGTGCCACTTTCGATGCCTCGCCCATCTGCAAAGCCTTGAAATAGGCCAGCCACGATGCGCCCGTCGCCAAGCCCGACAAAATCAGAAACGTCCAGTTTTTCGCACTGAAACCGGCCACACCCTGCCATTTGCCGGTATAGCTCAAAAATGCCGCCAGCGCGCCCACAATCACCAGCGTGCGGATAAAAGTGGCAAAATCCGAATCAATGCCCTGCAAGCCCGCTTTGGCCAGCACCGCCGTCAGCGCGGCAAAAAATGCAGAAGCCAACGCCCAATAAAACCAAGTCTGTTCCATTTTTCTCCCTCAACGGCGCAAACGCAGCGCATTGAGCACCACCACCAGCGAGCTGGTACTCATGCCCAAAGCCGCCACCCACGGCGTTACCCACCCCGCAGCCGCCAACGGTACGGCCAGCAGATTGTATACCGTGGCCCAAATCAGGTTCTGCCGGATTACGGCAGCCGTACGCTTGGCCTGCGCCACCGTTTCGGCCAGTATGCCCATTTCATCGTTCAGCATCAGCACATCGGCACCTTCGCGCGCCACATCGGCACCGCCGGCCACCGCCACCGAAACATCGGCCGCTGCCAGCACCGGAGCGTCATTGATGCCGTCGCCCACCATCAGCACTTTCCTGCCCTGCCGCTGCAAATCCGCCACATAGGCCAGCTTGTCTTCCGGCGAGGCTTGGGCACGGTAATCGTCCACACCCAACACCCCCGCCGCCGCCGCTACCGCCGCCGTACGGTCGCCACTCAAAATATGCGGGCGCAAACCCTGTGCTCTGAGTGCCGCAAGCATGGCCGCGCTGTCGTCCTTCATCGGGTCATCCAGCAGAAACAGCGCGGCAAAACCGGCCGTGCTGCCCAAAGCCACCAGCGTCCCGTTGTGCGTCGGCCGCTGCCAGTCATCGGGCAGCACTCCGGCAATTTCGGCCACAAATTCCGGCCGCCCGATGCGCCAAACCGCCGTTTCGCCGTTGAGACGCACATCAGCGGCCACGCCGTAACCCACGCGGTTCGTCCGCCCGGAAACAGCGATTTCCATGCCGTCTGAAAACGGTGTTTTTTCAGACGGCATCCGGCAGACGGCACGGGCAATCGGGTGTTCCGACTGTGCTTCAAGCACCTGCGCCAGCCGCACGGCCGTCCCTTTGTCGAAGCCTGCTGCGGCCAACACTTTGGAAACTCGGAGCCGCCCCTGTGTCAGCGTGCCGGTTTTATCGAACACGACATCGGTGGCCGCCGCCAGCGTTTCGAGTGCCTGCGCACCCGATACCAGCACCCCCTGCCCCGCCAGCCTGCCCGTGGATGCGGCCAGCGCGGTGGGTGTGGCCAGCGACAGGGCGCACGGACAGGTAATCACTAACAGCGACACCGTTACCCACAAAGCCTGATAAACATCGCTGTACCACCACCAGCCCAAAAACACCGGCACGGCAAAAACAATCATGCTGCCGACAAAAGACGAAGCATAACGGTCGGCCAATACTGCCAGACGCGGTTTCTGCGACAGGGCTTTGTCCAGCAGCCGCACAATATGCGCCAGCCGCGTCCCGCCGCCCACTTCTTCGGCACGCACCACCAGCGGGCTTTCGCTGTTGAGCGTACCGGCCGTTACCCGATCGCCCGACCTCTTGACCACCGGCAGGTTTTCGCCGGTGAGCATGGCTTCGTCCACCGCCCCTTCGCCCGACAAAACCACACCGTCCACCGGCACGACTTCGCCCGGCTTCACCAATACCACATCGCCCGCTTTCAAACGGACAACGGCCGCCTCGGTAACCGTTTCATCGGGATAGCCTGCCAACTGATGACAGAACGCCGGCACCAGCCTGACCAACCGCTCGGCCGCGTCTCCGGCCTTGTAGCGCGCATTCTGTTCCGCATAACGCCCCAAAAGCAGCAGGAACACCAGCATCGCCAGCCCTTCAAAATACATCCCCTGCCCCGCACCGCTCAGCAGGGCATAAACCCCCGCCCCGAAAGTCAGCGCAACCGCCAATGCAATCGGCGTATCCATACCGGCACGGCGGTTTTGCACATCGCGCCAAAACCCGCGATAAAACGGCTGCGCGGCATAAAAAATGACCGGCAGCACCAGAATAAACGTCGCCCAATGCAGAATATTCAGATAAAGCGGTTCGATGTTGTCATACAGATAAGTCGGCACCGCAAACATCATGGTCTGCATCATCGACAGCCCCGCCACCGCCAGCCTGAACAACGACTGTTTGCGCGCCTTTTGCGCCTGAACTTCGACTTTCTGCGCATCATACGGCGCGGCCGTATAACCGGTTTGATGAATGGTCAGCAAAATATCCGACAGGCGCACCCGCGTTTCGTCCCAACGCACGCGTGCGCGCTGCGAACTGTAATTCAAATCCGCCGACAACACCCCCGGCAAACGCATCAGCCGCTGCTCGATCAGCCACACACAAGCCGCACAGGTAATGCCGCCCAGCATCAAAACCGCTTCACGCACATCATCGGGATGCGTTTCGACAAAATCGGCCTGCACCTCGGGCAAATCATACAGCCGGATCTGATTGAGCATTTCCTGCGACGGCAGCGCCGCCCGTTCGGCATCGGCCGTACGCTGACGGTAATAATGCCCCAAACCCGCATGGATAATACTCTGCGCCACCGCCTGACAGCCCGCACAGCAGGCAGGCTCGCTCCGCCCCTCATATTCGATGGGCAGATCAAGATTTTCAGGCACGGGCAGCCCGCAGTGGAAACAGGAAAGCGGATGGTTCATGGTGCGGATTGTACTCCCGATTCACATGGCAAAAAATGCTTTACATCAACATTCGGCAGGCCGTCTGAAAAACCAAAACCCCCGTTCAGACGGCCTTAAGGACGGCATACCGCCTATCGGATACGCACGCAAAAACAGCAGCCGTCAGGCTGCTGTTTTTATCTTGGCGCGGCGGACGGGGCTCGAACCCGCGACCCTCGGCGTGACAGGCCGATACTCTAACCAACTGAGCTACCGCCGCGCATTGCCGTTTCAATGCGGCAAAGGAAACTTGGTGGGTGATGACGGAGTCGAACCGCCGACATTCTGCTTGTAAGGCAGACGCTCTACCAACTGAGCTAATCACCCGTTTGCTGAAAAGCGAAAACGTGATTAAACCAAATTTAACGCCACACCGCAAGCAAAAAAACGGCTGCCGAAAGGAAACCCTTGTTCGACAAAATTATTTCTTTTCACTGCCGTGCAGCAGATGCCCCAATTTTTCCGCTTTCGTATGCAGATAACGTGCGTTTTCCGCATGTTCGCCCACCTGTAACGGCACTCGTTCCGCCACATTGATGCCTGCTGCCTGCAACACCGCCACCTTATCGGGATTGTTGGTCAATAAGCGCACGCTTTGGACACCCAAATAGGCGAATATTTCCTGTGCCAGCCGGAAATCGCGTGCATCCACCGGCAAACCCAGTGCAACATTGGCTTCCACCGTATCCAATCCCTGATCCTGCAATTGATACGCACGGATTTTATTAATCAAGCCGATACCCCGCCCCTCTTGGCGCAGATACACCACTACACCTCGCCCTGCCTGCTGAACTGCCTGCATCGCCGCTTGAAGCTGCGGACCGCAATCGCACTTTTGCGAAAACAGCGCATCACCGGTCAGACACTCAGAATGCACCCGCGCCAACACCGGCTCGCCGTCGTCCACCTGCCCCATCACCAGCGCAATATGCTCTCTCCCTCCGGTTTCCTCAAAACCGTACATTTGAAACACGCCCCATTCGGTCGGCAGACGGCAGGCCGCCCGATAAGTCAGTTTACTCATCATCGGCTCCACCATCCGTACGGTCGGACAACAGCATCAAAGGCGCAGCCAAGGCTACCGCCAGCCCCACCCATGCCGCCTGTGCCGTTTCATCAAATGCCCCCGCCTGCGCCGCCTCCACATATAGTACGCCGAACACCGCACCGCTTTCCGAACACACCGGTGCCGCCAATTGCGCGCCGCTATGGTGCATACCGCCCAAACTGCCCGATGCCAGCCAGGCCGCCACATCATCGGCCACACTCAACCACCCCGTCTGCGCCGCGCGCGCCGCCAGCGAGCATTCAACGGAAGCCGCATCAACCGTCAGCCGCTGCACACCCACCTTACCCTGCTGCGCCACCCGCACCAGCACATCATCAGCCGTATAAACATACACTACCGCCGACACCGCCCGTTCATCACGTGTCCATGCCGAATCCAAGGCCATAAACACCTGCTTTAACGCTGTCCCGCGCGTGTCGTCCTGCTCAATATAATCGGCCAACCGCCAATCTTCCTGCATATGCCACAGTACACCGTACTCCACAGCCGACTGCCCGCCCGCCATCACAGCTTCTGCCGCCAACTGCGCCACCCGCACCTCATCACGCGGCAGCCGCAAACCCTGCATTTTCACATAATCGTCCAACACTACCGTCAATTCCTTTAAACATCATACCCGCCATATTGCCCGTACGCAGACAGTCAATCCCACCATCGCAAGACAGCGGCAAACCCCGCAGCTACCTGTTCCGGCAGTTTGATGTCGGCAACTCCGATATCACCAACCGACGATATGCAGGGAAACGCCTTTGCCAAGATAATTCACCATTCGTGCAGCATGATCGGCTTTCCGGCGCTACCAAATTATTGCCGAACCAACGGCGGAACCGCCTCAAACATATTCAGCCGCCCGCTGCGCCTGCTTATCGGCGACAGAGAATCGGCTTTCCGCCAGCAAGCGGCGCATTTTCCGCTCCCACTGCTACCAACGTAACAGCGGGATACCTGCCGATATACAGCGCCTTTTCTTTGCCGTTGATCCAATATTTCAGCCGACAAAACCTCCATCCAGACGGCATAACCAGCCAAAACAAACCCCCGCCGTCTGCCAGCTTATAGGCTTGACGGACTGCTTGGCATTCCTGATCCGACAGTCGTTTGCAGCATTGAGAGAGGGGGATTTTTTTCAGACATTTTCAGAAAAATTCGAACTATACCCCCATATTTCGGGCAATTCAATTAAACGGCATCGGACGGCATCAGGCGGTTCAAAAAACCAAATCAGCCCGAAAGCCTTACCAATATTGGGATTGGTTGATTGCGTTAGATTGCATTAGACAAAAAAATAACCCCTGAAAGGGGTTGGGTGGGCGAAGAGACTCGAATTATAGACTTAAATTATTGATTTTAATAGTTGGTGTTTTTTATTAAATCAGAAAATACCCCCAAATATACCCCCAATTTTCAGCCTATTCAATTAAACGGCGTTATACGGGATTAGACAGCCAAGCAGGCGGAATAACAGAAAAAAGGAACCGGAAACTAGAAATAAATATTTTATTTTTAATAATTTATCTTATTGCATTAGATGCCGTCGGACGGTATTGGACAAACAAAAAACAGCCCCGAAAGGCTGTTGTTTTTTGAGTGTGGTGCGGACGGAGAGACTCGAACTCTCACACCTCGCGGCGCTGGAACCTAAATCCAGTGCGTCTACCAATTCCGCCACGTCCGCACGATTTTGCGCAAGCGGTGTATTATACAAGGTTGCCCGCCCTTTGCAAGAAAAAGGCAGCCCCATACAGGCTGCCCGAATCTTTTCAATCAGAAATTTCTTTAAAAGCGACAAATGCCCACAAAATCAACCTGTCCGGATAAGTCTTGTTTCAGACGGCCTCCGGCATACCTGAGGCCGTCTGAAACACACCGGATCAGTGGAATTGATTCATGGTGTTGTCTTTGCCGCCCGCTTTGAGTGCGGCTTCTCCGGCAAAGTATTCTTTATGGTTGTCGCCGATGTCGGAACCGGCCATGTTTTGGTGTTTCACAGTGGCGATACCTTGACGGATTTCTTCGCGCTGGACACCTTTCACATACGCCAGCATACCTTGGTCGGCAAAATAGCCTTTGGCCAGATTGTCGGTTGAAAGTGCGGCGGTATGATAGGTCGGCAGGGTGATCAGATGATGGAAGATACCGGCTTGGGCTGACGCATCTTTTTGGAAAGTACGGATACGCTCGTCGGCTTCCTTGGCCAAATCGGTGTCGTCGTAATCCGCGCTCATCAGCTTGGTACGGTCGTAGGCGGATACGTCTTTGCCCGCTTCCTGCCATGCGTCGAACACTTGTTGGCGGAAGTTCAACGTCCAGTTGAACGAGGGGCTGTTGTTGTACACCAGCTTGGCGTTCGGAATGGTTTCGCGGATTTTGTCCACCATTTCTTTAATCTGGCCGATGTGCGGTTTTTCGGTTTCAATCCACAACAGGTCGGCACCGTTTTGCAGCGAGGTGATGCAGTCGAGCACCACGCGGTCGATACCGGTTCCTTTGCGGAATTGGAACAGATTGCTCGGCAGGCGAACGGGTTTGATGGTTTTGCCGTTGGTATTGACAATGACATCGCCCGGTTTGATTTGGCTCAGGTCGGTAATTTCCTCACCGTCCAGAAAACTGTTGTATTGGTCGCCCAAATCGCCCGGCTCCTGAGAATAAGCGATTTGCTTGGTCAAACCCGCGCCCAGAGAATCGGTGCGGGCGACAATCACGCCGTCGTCCACGCCCAATTCCAAGAATGCGTAGCGCACAGCGTTGATTTTTGCCAGAAAATCGACGTGCGGAACGGTTACTTTACCGTCTTGGTGGCCACATTGTTTTTCGTCGGAAACCTGGTTTTCGATTTGGATACAGCAGGCACCCGCCTCGATCATTTTTTTGGCCAAAAGATAAGTGGCTTCGGCATTGCCGAAACCGGCATCGATGTCGGCAATAATCGGTACAACGTGGGTTTCGAAATTGTCGATCTGGTTTTGGATTTCCTGCTCTTTGGCTGTGTCGCCCGACGCGCGGGCAGCATCGAGTGCGGTGAACAGCAGGTCAAGTTCGCGTGCGTCGGCCTGTTTCAGGAAGGTGTACAACTCTTCAATCAGCTTGGGTACACTGGTTTTTTCGTGCATGGATTGATCCGGCAGCGGGCCGAACTCGGAACGCATACCGGCCACCATCCAGCCGGAGAGATAGAGATAACGCTTATTGGGCGTTTTGTGGTGTTTTTTGATGGCAATCAGTTTTTGCTGGCCGACGAAACCGTGCCAGCAGCCGAGCGATTGGGTGTAGTTTGCGGGATCGGCATCGTATTCCGCCATATCGCGGCGCATGATGGCGGCGGTATATTTTGCGATGTCCAAACCGGTTTTGAAACGGTTTTGCAGCCGCATACGGGCAACGTATTCCGGCGTGATGGCGTGCCAGCCGCCGCCTGCCTGCTGTTTGATTTCGCCCGCTGTGCGGATTTCTTCCTGATAATTAGCCATAAGAGAGCTCCTTTGTTCTCGCTTGATTTTTGGATCACTCTGCTGCTGATGCCGGCACCGTGCAGCCGGTGGACAGCAGCGAAGCGCGGAATGAATTTACCTTTATTTTCATCTTCTGCCAAGACCAAACCGCTAAATTTAATCAGATTTCTTACTCTAATTTCCGCCAAGCCCAAACCAGCGAAAACATTTTTTAACAAATACCCGCACAAAATAAAAACGATATAGCACCAAAATGCCGTTCTTTGGCATTTGCTACCGCGTTTCCCTTTAAAAATATTTTTTCCGTACAACCGCCGCCGCTGCTTTTTCAGACGGCCGCAACCCAACTGTCAAGCCGCCTGAAAACCGCCTGTTATGCGGTAAAAGGCAAAACAGGAAACGGCTGACAAAAACGCGGCACAACCGTATAATGCCCGCCCCTGTGGTTCGCAAATCCGCCCACATTAAAAAACTAGGAACCCCGATATGACACGCCAAGCCTGCGAGCTGGGCGGCATCAGCCTGCTGGGCGACAGCCGTACCCGCTATCCTTCCGATTACGCGCCGGATATTCTGGAAGCGTTCGACAACAAACACCCGGGCAACGATTATTTCGTCAAATTCATCTGCCCCGAATTCACCAGCCTGTGCCCGATTACCGGCCAGCCCGATTTTGCCGATATTATTATCCGTTACATTCCCGACGCAAAAATGGTGGAAAGCAAATCGCTGAAACTGTATTTATTCAGTTTCCGCAACCACGGCGATTTTCATGAAGACTGCATCAATATCATTATGAAAGACTTAATCGCCCTGATGAATCCGAAATACATCGAAGTGGCCGGCGAATTTACACCGCGCGGCGGCATCGCCATTCATCCGTTTGCCAATTACGGCCGCCCCGGCACGCCGTTTGAGAATATGGCGCGCGAACGGCTGATGCGCTACGAATTGCCCTAATATATGCCACACAGGCCGTCTGAAACGGCGCATCTTGCGTTTTTCAGACGGCCTGCCTACCCACCCTGAGGTTCGCAATCCTCCCGCATCAACAAAACTAGGAACCTTCATGAACACCTACACTTTTTCCCGTGCACAACAGCAAAAAGCCCTGTTTTGGCTTACCTTTTTCCACATTCTGATTATTGCATTGAGCAATTATCTGGTGCAGTTTCCGTTTACTGTCTCCCTGCCCGGCGGCAGCCAAGTACATTCCACTTGGGGCGCGATCAGCTTCCCCTTCATCTTTCTGGCCACCGACCTGACCGTCCGCATTTTCGGCCGCCGCCCGGCACGGCGGATTATTTTCTGCGTGATGCTGCCTGCCCTGCTGATTTCCTACGCGTTCTCCGTCCTGTTTTCCGGCGGCACATGGGCGGGCTGGGGCGCATTGGCGGAATTCGACGCTTTCGTTTTCCGCATCGCGCTGGCCAGTTTCACTGCCTATGCCGTCGGCCAGCTGCTGGATATTCGGGTGTTCGACCGTCTGCGCAAACTGCGTACATGGTGGATCGCGCCGACGGCATCGACTTTTGCGGGCAACGCGGTGGACACGCTGCTGTTTTTCGCCGTGGCATTCTATGCCGGCAGCGATGAGTTTATGGCGGCAAACTGGCCGCAGATCGCTTTTGTCGATTATCTGTTCAAACTGTTTATCTGCACGCTGTTTTTCCTGCCCGCCTACGGCCTGATACTCAGCATACTGACCCGGAAACTGACCACCCTGAGTGAAAACGGCCGCCTCACCGCCGTTGCCGACGGCCGCTGATTTCAGCAGGCCTGCCCCGAAAACCGGCCTACAAATAAACGGCCGTCTGAAAACAGGCAACACCCGTTTTCAGACGGCCTGTGGTGCGGCCGGGAAAAAATCCGTTCCAAAGCCCGCACCGGCTGCCCCAAACCGATTCTAACGGTATCCGTTCGTACCCTGCCGCTTCCGGCCGGCTCACGCTTTCCAGTACAGCGGGGAAAGTTCAACCACTTCAACCGAATATTGCGGCTTACAATCAAACGGCAGTCCGCCCAACACCGCCAAAACGGCTTGCGCCAATGCCTGTTTGACCGCATCCGTCCGCCCCGCCAGCAACAGCAGGCGGACGGCGATAAAATCCTGACTGCCCCCGCCGGTACCCACCAGCGAAGCATCGGCACGGTATAGACGGCTTTTAATATCGCTCAACACAAATTCGCCGCTGTCATACAGTGCCTGCGCCAAATCCGCCAAGAGTTTCGTCTCATCAACTGCCAGCCCGGCACTGATCTCAACCATCAGATGCGGCATATTTTTCTCCTTGAATCCGGTAAAACGGGAAAGGCCGCCCCTGTTCCGCAGCAAACAGCCCGCCATAACGGAAACAGGCCGTACTCCTTGCCGGTGCCGTCTGATACACGGTACAGCCACGCAGCAATCCTGCGGCCGCTTCGGCTTCCCAAAAAGCCGCGCACCGATTTTGGCTGCACAGAAACCCGCTTCGCCCCCATGTAGGCCGGATACCTGTATCCGACAAAAGCAGTTTCATTCGTTTTAGCTTATGCAGAACTCTGCTTGCCCGTTTTAGCTCCGCAGAAACCCGCTGCGCTCGTTTTAGCTCCGCAGAAACTCGCTGCGCTCGTTTTCAGACGGCCTCGAAAGTCAATGCGCGGCCGCCTAAACCGCCCACACGTCCGGCGCCGCCAATACCGCCCCGCTGCCGTGCAGGACTTGGACGGCATATGTGTGGACTTGCGGCAGCACATAAGCGAAATATCCCTCGGTAATCTGACGGCGCGCCCGCACAAAGGTTTCGCCGAAGGTTTCCGCTTCGGCCGCCGCGTATTCCCGTGCCAGTGCAACCGCACCCAATGTACAGGCCATTTGGTGCAGATAGGCATGGGAGGCGGCAGCGGCCGCTTCCGGTTCGGCGGCCATGGCGCGCACAATCTGTGCAACCGACGCTTCGGCCGCGTCCAAGGCCTGAGTCAGGCTGTCGGCCAACTCCGCCGCACCGGCTTTGCGCAGCCCATCGGCAGCCCCGCGCCCGTCGTCTAACAGCATACGGGCGGCACGTCCTTCGTCGGCAGCGGTTTTGCGGCCGATCAGATCCAATGCCTGAATACCGTTGGTTCCTTCGTAAATGGCGGTAATCCGCACATCGCGCACATACTGCGCCACACCGGTTTCCTCGATATAACCCATGCCGCCGAATACCTGCACGGCCAGATTGGTCAGCAGCGTACCGTTGTCGGTACACCATGCTTTCACAATCGGAATCAGGAAATTCAATTCGGCCTGCGCCGAACGCCGCACATCGTCATCAGCCGCACCGTGTGCCAGATCCAACGCGGCGGCGGCACGCATATACAGCGCGCGCTGTGCCGCCAGCGTGGCTTTCTGTACCAGCAGCATACGGCGCACGTCGGGGTGGCGGATAATGGCTACCGGCGTGGTACTTTGGCCGCCGATACTGCGGCTCTGCACCCGTTCTTGCGCATAAGCCAGCGCGGCTTGGTACGCACGCTCGGCCACCGCATGGCCTTCAATGCCCACACCCAGACGGGCATGGTTCATCATAGTAAACATATAGGCCAGCCCCTTGCCCGCTTCGCCGACCAGATAGCCTTCGGCTTCGTCGAACTGCATCACGCAGGTGGGGCTGGCGTGGATACCCAGCTTGTGTTCCAGTCCGACCGCCGCCACGCCGTTTCGCGCACCCAAACTGCCGTCGCCGTTTACCAGATATTTCGGCACGATAAACAGCGAAATGCCTTTCACGCCCGGCGGCGCATCGGGCAGGCGCGCCAGCACCAGATGGACAATGTTTTCGGTCAGCTCGTGATCGCCCCAGGTAATAAAGATTTTCTGGCCGCTGACCGCATACGCACCGTTGTCTTTCGGTACGGCTCTGGCCGCTACCTGTGCCAGATCGCTGCCGGCCTGCGGCTCGGTCAGATTCATGGTGCCGCTCCAAATACCCGCACTCATTTTCGGCAGATAAAGCTGTTTTTGTGCATCGGAACCGTGGTTCAGAATGGCTTCGGCCGCCCCCAGAGTCAGCATCGGCAGCAGCGAGAGTGCCAGATTGCCCGCACACCACATTTCTTCGCAGGCCGCCGCGACCACCGCAGGCAGACCTTGGCCGCCGTATTCGGCCGGTGCGCGCAAACCCGGCCAGCCCGCCTGACGGTACTCGTCGAACGCTTGTACCAAATCGGGGTGGGTATGCACCCGGCCGTCTGAAAGACGGGCACCGTGCAAATCGCCGGTCCGGTTGGTGGGCGCAATCATTTCTTCGGCAAAACGGGCAGCCTCTTCCAATACGGCATCGGCCGTATCACTGTCCAGGCCGTCCGCAGCAGGCAGCGACAGCACCTGATCCAGCCTGCCGTGCACACGCAGGGCAAAACGCAGTTCGTTCAACGGGGCTCGGTAAGTCATCGGGTTCTCCTTCCTTGGGTATTTTTGTTTTGACAGCACGGCAAAGCGTATCACAGCTTCGCGCTTTGCCGCCGTTTAAATTTCGACTGACTGCTCTACACCGCACACAGTATGACCTGCCCGCCAGACCTTTAAAGCCAATGCCTGAACAGCGCAGCCGATGCCACAGCAATCAGCACCGTCGGCAACAGCGGAAAACGCAGCACCGCCAGTACAGTCACGCCCGCAGCCAGCATATCGGCAGGCTTGCCCGACACCAGCACCGGCGCGATCACGGAAACCAGCACACACCCGGGCACTGCTTCCAACACCCGCAGCATACGCGGCCCCCACTGCCGCCGCCCCAGCAGCAGATACGGTATCGCACGGGTCAGATAAGTGGTCAGCGCCATCAGCACAATCGTGACCAAGGCGGCCGTCATACTTTTTCCCTACACCAGAAAGCGGCCAGCATCCCCGATACTGCACCGCCTGCCACATACCATGCCCCGTCGAAGGCGTGGTACATACCTCCCGCCACCGCCAAACTCACCAGCCACGGTATAGCAGGGAGGATACCGCGCCACATACCTTTGAGCAGCACCAGAAACACCGCCGTAAACGCCATATCGAAACCGTATGCGTCCAAATCACCGAGCAGCGGCCCCGACAACGCCCCCGCCGCCGTAAACACCACCCATGCCAGATACAGATGGCACGACACACCGAAATAATACGGCAGGTTCAATTGCGTCCTGTGGTGGCGGCGCGCCTCGGCAATCCCCATCGCCCAAGCCTCGTCGCACATAAAATACAGCGCAGCCAGAGCCTGCTTGCGCGGCACCCCTGCAAGCAGCGGGCTGAACGCCAGACTCATCACCAAGTGGCGGCTGTTTACCAGTACCGACATCAGCACCACCAAACCGATATTGACCGGATTACCCCACAAACTGACGGCGGCAAACTCCGAACCGCCGGCAAAATTGGTTCCCGTCATCAGCGGCACCTGCCAGACCGCCATGCCGCTTTTGACACCCGATGCACCCAACACCAGCGCAAACGGCACCAAGCCCAATATCACCGGCACGGCTTCTTTCATGCCGCGCCAAAACTCCGGCCGCATTGCGGCAGCATTCTGCATGACTGTTTCTCCTGACTGCTCCGATACAGCAGGCCGTCTGAAACGGGTACAGCGGGTATCCGCAAAGCAAAAACAGGCCACTGCGGCCGTTTCCGTCAAATGCAAACCGCCCGCAAAAACGGGAAACAGCCGTTTCAGACGGCCAGCCTTGCAAATATTAACAGAAACCGCCAACCGGCAAAACCGCCCGATGCACGCACGGCGGCAAGCTGGTATCATCGTGTTTTTTCATCATGCCCGGCCTGTTTCAGGCCGTCTGAAAAAGCCCTGAACCGTGTCTGAACCTTTCGACCTTGCCGTTTTCCTGAAAAACCTGCCCACCCTGCCCGGCGTGTACCGTATGCTGGGCAAAGACGGGCAGGTGCTTTACGTGGGCAAAGCCGTGAACCTGAAACGGCGCGTGTCGAGCTATTTTCAAAAAAACGACCACTCGCCGCGCATCACGCTGATGGTGAAACAGGTGCATTCGGTGGAAACCACCGTTACCCGTTCCGAAGCCGAAGCGCTGATTCTCGAAAACAATTTCATCAAAGCCCTGTCGCCCAAATACAATATCCTGTTCCGCGACGACAAAACCTATCCCTATCTGATGCTCAGCGGCCACACTTTCCCGCAAATGGCCTATTACCGCGGACCGCTCAAAAAGCCGAACCAATATTTCGGCCCCTACCCCAACGGCTGCGCCGTGCGCGACAGCATTCAGATTTTGCAGAAAGTATTCCGCCTGCGCACCTGCGAAGACAGCGTCTTCGCCAACCGCGACCGCGCCTGCCTGCTCTACCAAATCCGCCGCTGCTCCGGCCCCTGCACCGGCCACATCAGCGAAGCGGACTATCAGGCCGACGTGCGCGAAGCCGCCGCCTTTCTCAACGGTAAAACCGGCGAACTGACCCAAACCCTGCACCGCAAAATGCAGCAGGCCGCCGAATCGCTCGATTTTGAAGCCGCCGCCCGTTACCGCGACCAGATTCAGGCACTGGGTCTGGTGCAGAGCCGGCAGTTTATCGACAGCAAAAATCCGAATACGCCCAACGACATCGACCTGCTGGCCTTGGCGGTGGAAGGCGGCAGCGTGTGTATCCATTGGGTCAGCATCCGCGGCGGGCGGCACGTGGGCGACAAAAGTTTTTTCCCCGACACCCGCCACGACCCCGAACCGGACGGGCAGGATTACGCCGAAGCCTTTGTCGCGCAGCACTATCTGGGCAAAGCCAAACCCGATGTCGTTATCAGCAATTTCACCCTGCCCGAAGTCGTTCAGACGGCCTTAATCCAAGAACACGGCAAACCGATCCAATTTGTCGCCAAAACCGTCGGCGAACGCAGGGTATGGCTGAAAATGGCCGAACAGAACGCCAAACTCGCCATCGCCCAACACCGCCTGCAACATGACAGCCGCCAAAACCGCATCGAAGACTTGGCGCGCGTGCTGGAAATGGAAGCCGACAGCCTGCAACGTCTCGAATGCTTCGACATCAGCCACACACAGGGCGAGGCCACCGTCGCTTCCTGCGTGGTGTACGACGAACACAATATCCAGCCCCCGCAATACCGCCGCTACAACATCACCGGCATCACAGCAGGCGACGACTACGCCGCCATGCGCGAAGTGCTCACCCGCCGCTACGGCAAAATGGCCGAAGCCCAAGCCGCCGGCGAAACCGTCCGCTGGCCCGATGCCGTCTTAATCGACGGCGGCAAAGGCCAAATCGGCGTGGCCGTGGACGTATGGGCGCAATTGGGGCTGACCATTCCGCTGGTCGGCATCGCCAAGGGCGTGGAACGCAAAGCCGGGCTGGAAGAGCTGATTCTGCCCTTTTCCGGCCGCACCTTCCGCCTGCCGCCGCACAGCCCCGCCCTGCACCTTTTGCAAACCGTACGCGACGAAGCCCACCGCTTCGCCATCACCGGCCACCGCAAAAAACGCGACAAAGCGCGTGTTACCTCGTCGCTGAACGACATTCCCGGCATCGGCAGCAAACGCCGCCAAGCCCTGCTCGCCCGTTTCGGCGGCCTGCGCGGCGTGGCCGCCGCCGGTGTGGAAGAATTGGCACAGGTGGAAGGCATCAGCCGCACACTGGCCGAAAAAATCTACCACAGCCTGCATTGACACCGGGCCGTCTGAAACGGCAGCGGGCGGTTTTCACACCGCAGATACTGCGCCGCGTTTCGTTTCCCCGCCCGCAGAACCGGTTTTATTCCGTTCCCGCGCCGCTGAAATGACCAGTGTCGGTTTTTCTCCGCAGAAACCCGCTGCGTCCTCATGCAGGTCGGATACCTGTATCCGACAAAAACCATTTCGCCCGTTTTAGCTGATGCAGAACCCCGCCTGCGTGTTTTAGCTTCACAAACCCGCTGTGTTCTCATGTAGGTCGGATACTCGTATCCGACAAAAGCAATTCGCTCATTTTAGCTCCGCAAACCCACTGTGATGGGTTTTAACCCGCTGCACCCTTTTTAGCTTTGCAGAAACGGTGCCCGCACCGTTTTCAGACGGCCTGTTTTGCAAATGGCCCGTTACCGTTATAATTCCCGCTCGACGACCCGGACAACCGCCATGCTCTACGACCATATTTCTTTTCATTTGGACGAACACTATCCGTCCGGCCTGCCCGAGTGCCATGCCGCACACCATATCGGCTATTACTACGCTTGGGCGGTGTCGCAAAATCTGCACAGCGAAGCGGCCGCCGCGCTGGACGGTTTCGCCTATATGCAGAGCGGGCGCATTTCCGGTGCCGCTTTCGTTCTCGAACGGCTCAACGGCGGTATCGACACCGCCTGTTTCAACGACTTGGGCAACCGCTTCACCCGCTATTACTATGCCGACGAAGACGAAGGCTACGGCCATTTTATGACCGATTATTTCGCCGCGCTGGGGCTGGAAACGCAGAACGATTTCTACCGCACGCCCGACAACGCCGCCTGCCGGCAGCGTCTCGACGCCGTTTTTCAGACGGCCTTCGACCGCTGGCAGGCCACGCTGATGCCGTCTGAACGCTGAATACGGAAAACTGCCATGAAACTGATTATTCTCGACCGCGACGGTGTCATCAACCAAGACCGGGACGATTTCGTCAAATCGGCCGATGAGTGGGTGCCGATAGAAGGCAGCATGGATGCCGTCGCCTTTCTCACGCAGGCCGGTTACACACTGGCCGTCGCTACCAACCAGTCGGGCATCGGACGGGGCTATTTCTCCATGCAGGAATTGACCGAAATGCACAATAAAATGCACAAGCTCGTCCAGCAGGCAGGCGGCCACATCGACGGCATCTGGTTCTGCCCGCACACAGGCGAATCGGGCTGCACCTGCCGTAAACCCGCCCCCGGCATGGTGGAAGACATCATCGCCCGCTTCAACGCCCGTGCCGAAACGGTTTATATGGTGGGCGACAGTCTGCGCGATTTGCAGGCTGTCGAAACTGTGGGCGGCAAACCCATTCTCGTGCTGACCGGCAAAGGCAAGAAAACCTTGTCCCGGCACGGCGACGAACTGCCCGAGCACACCCAAATCTTCGACAGTCTGCTCGCCTTTGCCCAACACCTGATTCAAGAACACCGCACGGAAGCCGACCATGCTGCTGATTCGTAACCTGATTTACTGGCTGATTCTGGTATTCAGCCTGATTCTCCTGTTTCCCTTTCTGATGGCGGGCGCACTGTTTCCCAACGGCATCCGCCGCGTGGCGCACTGCTGGGTACAGATTCTGATGTGGTCGCTCGAACACGTCATCGGCCTCAAATACCGCATCAGCGGTGCCGAAAACATTCCCGACCGCCCCACCATCGTCTGCGCCAAACACCAAAGCGGCTGGGAAACCCTCGCCTCACAAGTCATCTTCCCGCCGCTGGTTTTCGTCGCCAAACGCGAACTGTTCAAAATCCCGCTGTTCGGCTGGGGGCTGAAATGGGTCAAAACCATCGGCATCGACCGCACCAGTCTGCACGCCTCCGAACAGCTGCTCCGGCAGGGTCTGGCACGCAAAAGCGAGGGTTTCTGGATTGTGATTTTCCCCGAAGGCACCCGTGTTCCGCCCGGCAGCCGCGGCCGCTACAAGCCCGGTGCCGCGCGCATGGCCAAACTGTTTGAAATGGATCTGCTGCCTGTCGCACTCAACAGCGGCGAATTCTGGCCGCGCAACTCCTTTCTGAAATACCCCGGCACCATCGATGTCGTCATCGGCCCGCCGGTTGCCCACCAAAGCGGCAACGAAGCCGAGTTGACCGCCGCCTGCGAAAACTGGATCGAATCGCAGCAGGAAATCATCAACGGCCGCGGCCCCTGCTACCCGCGCCGCAGCGCATAAAGCAAAAACGCCTGCCGCAAACCGCGGCAGGCATTGGCAAAATCCGTCAGTCAAACCCGAGGCCGTCTGAAAACCCCGTTTCAGACGGCCTGTGTCTGTCTACTCCCCCGTGCATCACCCCGACGCAGGACGGATACTCCGTATCCGACATCTCCACGTTACCGCTCATGTCGGATTCAAGAATCCGACCTACGCAAAGGCAGCTGCCCGAAACAGTATCCGTACTGTTTTGATTTCGCGCGGCAGGCCGTCTGAAAACGGCTAAAACAGGTAGGTCGGATACTCCGTATCCGACATTTTCCACGCTCCCGCACTGTCGGATTCAAGAATCCGGCCTACTGTTCCGAATCCAATCTATCCGAATAAGAAAGAGTCGGATACCGGTATCCGACCTGCTACTTTCTATGGGACAGTGCGTGCCGCAACCGACAAACGTAGGTAGGACTCTATATCCGACATTATCCACACTCCCGCACTGTCGGATTCAAGAATCCGACCTACCATTTTCAGACTTACAGATACACAATCTCGCCGCTGCGTCCCCTGCTTTCCGCACCTGCCCAATAGACAAACTGCGGCATGATGTCGTCCAGACTGCGGCGTTCCGCCGACGACTCGCCCGGGTGGGTTTTTTCGCGCTGCGGCGAATTGACCGCACCGGGAACCAGAACATTGGCACGCAGATTGTCGAAACGGCTCCATTCGTCGGCCGCCACGCCGCACAGGTAATTGAGTGCCGCTTTGGACGCGCCGAAGCCGCCCCAATAGGCCTGCGGTTTTTCGCTGTGGCTCTCGCCGACGAACAACACTGACGCATCGGGCGAATTTTTCAGCAGCGGCAGCAGGGCACGGGTCAGTCCCATCGGCGCGACGGTGTTGATGCGGTATTGGTTGACCCATTCGGCCACGGTTTGAAAATCCAGCGGCGAGAGGGCGTAAAAATAGGAAGCGCAATGCACAATACCGTCCAAACGGCTGCCTGCGGATTCGGCCAAGGTTTCGGCCAGTTGGGCAAATTCCTTTTCTTCTGCTGTCAAAAGGTCCAGACAGACGGCAAACGGCTCGGGGCCGCCCGCCGCTGCAATTTCGTCATACACGCTTTCCAGTTTTTTGCGGCTGCGTCCCACCAGCACCACCGTCGCGCCTTCCTGCGCATAGGTTTTGGCCACGCGCGCGCCCACGCCCTGTGAAGCGCCGGTAACCAAAATGGTGCGTCCCTGCAATTTTCCCGACATCATTATCTCCTGTTTACATTCCGTATTCGTCAATCATCATTTCGGCGGCGGCGCGCCCGCTCTGCACGGCGGCTTCCAGCGTGGCCGGATAGCGCGGGTGCAGCCAGTCGCCCGCCGGATAAATCCCCTGCCGGTGCAGCCAAGTGCAGTCGGGCAGGCGGCGGCCGGCGGTTGAAGCGGCGGTGGCGCGTTTTTCGGTGATCACGCGCACGGCCTGCGGCTCGGGCAGGTTCGGCACCAGTCTCAACAAATCGCGGTGCGCGGCTGCTGCCCACTGCCGGGTATCGTGCGGCGGCAACCGGTCGGATACGCTGATAACCGCCGCCACTTCTTGCGCCTGCCCTGCCACATCTTCACGCGCAATAAACCACTGCACCGTTGCGTCGGCCAAGCCGGTCATCGGCGCGGGCAGCGAAAAGGCACGACCGTAGCGCAGATAAACCGTGGTAATGGCATGATACGCCGTATTCCGCCATGCCGACACCCATTCTTCGGGCATCTCTTCGGGCAGCATCGCCGCGCCGTGATACGGTGCCACGGCCAGCACGACGCCGTCGAACCATTCACCGTCCACCGCCACTTTGCGCCCCACAGCGGTTTTCAGACGGCTTACCCGCTGCGAAAACCGCAAATCCGCCCCCTGTTCACGCAGATAACGCACCGCCGGTTCGGGTACGATGCTGCCCAAATCACTTTGCGGCAGCCAGTATTGCGCCGCATTTTTATCTGCCCAAACGCCGTCCTGCAACACCGCGCGCACAAACTGTATCCCTGCCTGCTCCAAAGGCGTATTGAGCGCGCCCCAAATCAAAGGCTGCCAGAAATCGCGCACTAAAACCGGCGGGCAGCGGCACTCACGCAACCATACCGCTGCTGCCACATCGCGCGTTTCCTTTTTCAGCGCGGCCATTTGGCGCAAAAGCTGCCATTTTTCGTACCAGCCGATGCCGCGCGCGCGGGCAATACCGGCCAGCAGATGCCACGGCGCAGGCAGGTCGGCCGTCTGAAACTGCAAGCCGTCGGCCAGATACCATTGCAGCGGCAGTTGGCGCAGCGTACCGGCCGGGCTGCCGATTTTGTCCATCAGTTCGGCCACGCTGCGGTACGCGCCCATCAAAATATGCTGGCCGTTGTCGAGAAAGCGGAAACCCGCCTGATCGCCCGCCAGCGTACGCGCGCGGCCGCCTGCGGTTCTGCCCGCCTCGAATACAGTCAAATCGGCGCGGCCGCTCAAATACACCGCCGCCGCCAGCCCGCTCCACCCCGCACCGATAACGGCGATTTTCGGTTGCTTTCGCGCGCTCACGGCCGAAATCCGAACAGCCAGGTTTTCAGGGCAATGCGCTTTTTGCGCGCCGAGGGCAGCGCGATTTTGTAGCGCAGCACATTGTGCGCGCCGTCGCGGCGGATTTCGTGCAGCAGCGCGTAATACACCGCCCCCATCACCAAACCGACTTTCTGCCGTTTGCGGTCGGCTTTCGGCAATAGTGCAACGGCTTCGCGGTACACCGCTTCGGCACGCGAAATCTGAAATGCCATCAGGCGGGCAAATGCTTCACTGTCCCGCGCGTTCAAAATATCCGCCGCCGGCACATCAAAACGCTGCAATTCGTCCACCGGCAGATAAATCCGCCCCATGCGTGCATCTTCGCCCACATCGCGGATAATGTTCGTCAGCTGCAAGGCCAGACCGAGTTTTTCGGCATATACCAAAGTTGCCGCATCGGAAAAACCCAAAATACGCGCAATCAGCCGCCCCACCACGCCGGCCACGCAATAGCAATAAGTTTGAAGCGCGGCAAAATCGGCATAGCGCATCTGATTCAAATCCATCTGCATACCGTTGATTAACTCGGCCAGTTCGGCCTCGGGCAGAGCATAATCCGCCGCCACAGTTTTCAAAGCCCGATTGACCGGATGCGCAGGCAGGCCGTCTGAAAAGACAGCAGCCAAATCGGCGCGCCACCATGCCAGCGTCGTCTGCGCCACGCCCGCATCGCGGCAGTCGTCCACCACATCGTCCAGCTCGCGGCAATAAGCGTACAGAACGGCCAGCGCATCACGTTTTTCAGACGGCAGAAAGCGGAAGCCGGATAAAAAGCTCGAACCGCTGGCAGCGGCTTTTTCACGACAATAATCTAAGGGGGTCATTCAGAATGCCTTTTCAGCATCGGTATCGCTCCGGCAAGGGCGGATTGCCGACGCGCTTTTGGTGCAGGCAGCCGGTACACAATCCGCCGCTGCCGCATATCGGGTTTCCAAAGATTCAAACACGTGTGCAGGTCTGCATCACTTCCATGCCGTCCTTGGTCAGTTTGCCGACAAAATTCTGCGCATCCAGCCGGACAATTTCGGCAGAAATTTCCCGCTCATCGAATGCACCCAGCTCACGCAAGGCTTCGGCCTTCAAACCGGCCAGCGCGGGATTACTTTTTTCCAACATCCGCAAAAGGATACGCTCGGACTGACTCTCGGCAGGCAGCATCCACACTTTCGGCTTAGCAACCTGCTGCTCGAAATAATGCCCGCCGTCAATACGCCATCTGCTTTGATTTTCCTGCATAAACCGCCATACCGCACCTTCGCCCAACGCAATAGTAATCAAGGATTGTCCCTCGGCAGTACCGTCGCGGCGGAACAGGGCATCGGTTCGGATCAGCGCATTGGGCAGAGAGGCTTCACACTGCCATTTTCCGGCCAGCAGTTCCGCACGCTGCGGCAGAGAGGCTTGAACAGGCGGACTGTCCGCACGCTGCGGCGGTACGGTTTGGGCACAACCGGCCAAAGCCGTGAAACATACGATAGCGCAAATTTTCTTTTTCATCGGGATCATTCTCAACATAAAGGCAACCCGCAGGCCGTCTGAAAACGGTGCGCGGCACTGTTTCTGCGAAGCTAAAACGAACGCAGCGGGTAAAACAAGCACAGCGGGTTTCTGCGGGGCTAAAACGAATGAAACTGTTTTTGTCGGATACAAGTATCCGACCTACATGGGCTAAAACGCATGAGTCGGATACAAGTATCCGACCTACACGGGAGTTTCTGCGAAACCAACAAGTGCAACAAGGTCAGCAAACCAACGCGCCCAACGGTTTTGCAACCACTAAACAGACAAGACGTTTCGCACCGCCCGACCACTGCCGCAACCGTATCAATTGGGGCATACGCGCCCCTCCTGCCCGAATGCGGACAAACAGAACCTGCCTCAAAGCGGCAGAAAGTAGCGGATTGTACCGTATTTTCAGACGGCCACAAATCAGGCTAAAACCGGCTGCACGCCGTTTCGTCATGATTTTGCGCCGCCTGCGCCTGCGTACACCAATACACGCCGCGCGACACTTCCGCCCAAGCCGCGCGCGCTGCCGCACGGTCGGGCAATGCGGTCAGATAAACCGTCCCGCCCTCCACTTGGAGCGAAAAACGGTAGCCCCCGCCCTGATCGGGATAGGCCGCCAGCAGGGTCTGCAAACGGCCGTTGTCCCACGGTTCAGACGGCCTTTTCAGATTTTCCGCCTCGATGTCGCCCAGAAGCTGCCACAACAGTGTCTGCACCGCCGCTTCGGCGGCTTCGGCACGGCTGTGCTGCCACGAGTGTACGGCCACCCCCGCCAGCAGCGCGGCCAAAACCAGCACCACCGCCATTTCCATCAAACCGAATCCCGACTGCCGCTTCATTCCGTTACTCCCATGCCGCATGGCTTTGCAGCGTTACCGCCGTATTCGGGTGCGCGCCCCACGCGCGTACGGTGATGCGGAAGATTTCCGCCCCGTCCTGCGTGCCCAAATACTCAATCAGATAACGCGGCGGTTTGGCCGTTTTGCCGCGTACCGCCACTTTTACCCCCCATGTTTCCAGACAGGGCCGTCTGCCGCATTCCCTCAGCCAAACCGCCGTCCTGCCGGGCAGGCACAAACCGTTCGGACAGTTTTCGCCGAAGCGTGCCAATGCGGCTTCATCGGCCAGTTTTTCCCGGACAATGCGCGTCTCGGCGGCGGCCAAAGCCGTTTCAGCCGCCTGCAATGCCCATTGGCGGTCGGCATCGAGACGGTAACGCTGCTGCGCGCCGAAGTAAAACTGTACCGCCGCCCACACCAGCAGGCTCACGCCGAGCAATACCACCAGCGTAAACAGCAGCACCCAGCCTTTTTCGTTCACGCCGCGCATCGTCCGCCCCCGCGCACCGCTACCGTGCCGCCGTGCGTCTGCATTTCGCCGTCTCCCTTATCCAGACGGACTTCAAACAGCAGCCATGCCGCCGCTCCCGCCTGTTCCGCCGTCTGCCGCCAGCCGGTTACGCGGCCGTTTTCGCACAGCGGATAGCCCGCCTGCCACCGCCAGCTTTTCACGCCGGGCAGAATCAGCCGCGCGCCGCCCTCGTTCTGCCAACGGTACAGACCGTCCGAACCGAGGCCGTAAACAATGCGGTTGCGGCGCAGCAGCAGCGTTTTGCCGTCTGCCTGTGTGCCGGGCGGTGCGGCGGCAGTGCGCTCCAAGCCGCCCGTCCGGTTTTGCCACTGCGGCGCAGGCTCCGACCGCAAACCGGCGCAATCTGCCGCCAGCCACTCGCCGCCCTCGGCCAATGCACTGCCGTCGGCGGCCGAAGTCTGCCAATTCTGTCCGTCAAAGCGCGCACTGCCGCTGCCGTAAGCCAGTTGCAGCACATTGCCCGACAAATCCGTTATGCCGTCTGAAAACCCGTTTTCGGCCGCCCATTGCGGTTCGGCATAAAAGCAGCCGAAACTGCCCGCCTGCCGCACATCGTCGGCCAGCTGCCGCCACAAATCATGCAGCGGCTGCCGGTACTGCAACACGGCGGCGGCGGCCCGGTTCAGGCGTGCTGCCGTTGTATATGTGGAAGCGGCAGCCGCCACCAAAAGCGCGCCCAAGGCTGCCGCCAGCAGCACGTCAATCAAACCGAACCCCGCCTGATCCCGCATACGCCCCCCTACTGCGCCACACCCGCCTGATGGCTGTACCACGGCCGCTGTGCCGACCATACCCCGCCCGCCTGCCACACCACTTTGACCGTCCAGGCACCGCGCCCGTTGCAGACGAAATCCACCCTGCCGCCCGTGATCTGCACCGGTGCGGCGCGGTCGTCGCGGCAGACTGTCCACGCCGTCTGTACCGGCAACGCTGCCAAGGCCGTCTGAAAACGGCATAAATGGAACGCCGCCCAATCCTGCGCCTGCCACGATTGCGGCCAGCTGTCGCAAGCGGCGGCGGGCAGCGTTGCGCCAAATACCGCCGCGCCTTCGGGCAGGTCGGCCGCCGCCGTCATCGCTTCATACAGATGCTGCACTTCACTCACCACCGCAGCCTGGACGGCTGCCGTCCGCGCCGCGCCCGCAGCCCGTGCCTGAACCGCCAGCCAGGCCGCCACACCCAATGCCAACAGCAGGGCAGCCACCATCACTTCCACCAAGCCCGAACCGCACTGTCCCCTGCCGCCCCATTCTGTCTGCCGCACCGGTGCTGCCCCATAGGCCGAAACCGTTTGATGCCCCTCCGCCGTCCGTTTCACAATTCCTCCTGTGCACACGCCGCCGAAACCGAACCGCCCGCATCCAACCAAACCACCGTACTGCGCGTCCCGGCGGCCAAATGCAGCCGTATCAGGCCGTCTGAAAACCGCGCGCCATTGGTTTTCCCCGCCGCCCATGCCGCCCACACCAAACGCCCGTCGGGCAAAAAAGCCGGCATCCGCGCGCCGTCGTCCAAAGGGCGGCAGGAGCTTGAAAACGGCCGCAGCGAAAACTCTTCTACACCCTGCAGGAAAGCCACACTGCGCAGGGCAATATCGGTACCCCGGCGGTAGAAACCGTCGGCATCGCTGTCCGCCCACGACGCCAAGCCCTGCAAACGGTATGCCGGACGACAATACGCATTCGGATTACCGTCGCTGCGGATCTGTACGGGACAGACATACACCGGCAGATTCAGCCGCACCGCTTCGCTGCGCGCCGACGAGAGCAGCAACACCGTCTGCTGCGCCGCCGTTTCCAAACGCCGCTGTACCGCCCAGCCCGATAAGCCCGGCCATGCCGCCGCCAGCAAAACCGCCGCAACCGCCCACGCCGCCAGCCATTGCGGCAACATAAAACCCGCCTGCCTGCCGTTCATCACACCGCCCTTATGCCGACATCATTTTATGCATTATAAATATTTTTAACCCTTCTGCCACACGCTTTCACTATCGCCGCCATAAAATAGCCAAATCCGGTTTTCAGACGGCCTTTTTACAGGCTACAATGCTTGAAAATCCGCAAACCGCCGCTATCTGCGGCGCATCTTTCGCATAAGGAAACCCGATGAAATACACGCCCGCCATACTCGCCGCCGCCCTGCTGCTGGCCGCCTGCGGCGACAACCGACAGGCGCAGCTCGAAGCGCAGCTGAAAGCCCAGCAGGAACAGATCGCCCAACAGCAGGCACAACTTCAAGCCCTGCAAAACGGTGCCGCCCAAGATCAAACCGTTTACCAGCTGCAACCTGAAGCGGTCAACGAAACCCTGTCCGCCCAAGCGCAGGAACAGGGTAAAAACGGCGCAGTCGTTACCGGCAACGACGGCCAGCAGTATATGTACGACCCCTCGACCGGCTCTTGGCTGCTGCAAAGCCTGATCGGCGCGGCGGCCGGTGCCTTTATCGGCAATGCGCTGGCCAACAAATTCGCCAAAGCCCCGGCCGGCAGCCCCGCCGCCCAACAGGTGCGCACCCAATACGCGCAGCAGTACCGGGGCCGCACCGCGCAAGCCCCCGCTACCCTCTCCCCGCGCCAGCAGGCCGCACAAAATGCCCGCCAGCCGCAGTACCGCCCAACCCAACAGGCGCAGCCCAACTACAAACAGCCGCGCCGCAGCGGCTTCGGTTTCGGCAAACGCCGCCGCTGATACACGACAGGCCGTCTGAAAACGAACGAAGTGAGTTTCTGCGAAGCTAAAACGAACGAAGTGAGTTTCTGCGAAGCTAAAACGAACGAAGTGAGTTTCTGCGAAGCTAAAACGAACGAAGTGAGTTTCTGCGAAGCTAAAACGAACGAAGTGAGTTTCTGCGAAGCTAAAACGAACGAAGCGAGTTTCTGCGAAGCTAAAACGAATGAAGCGAGTTTCTGCGAAGCTAAAACGAACGAAGTGAGTTTCTGCGAAGCTAAACGAACGCCGTGGATTCCTGCGAAACCCAAAAACGGGCAAAGCGGGTTGCTGCGGAGCGAAAACAAGCGGCGTGGATTTTGTGAAGCTAAAACAGCACAGTGGGTTTCTGCGAAGCCGAAACACCGCTGTCCCGTTTCAGACGGCCTGAGATACGCTTTCTATTTTTCATTATCCTCTGACAGGAAAAAGGATTTCCCATGAGCCAACACCACCGCCTGATTATTCTCGGCTCCGGCCCCGCCGGTTACACCGCTGCCGTTTACGCTGCCCGCGCCAATCTCGAACCGGTCATCATCACCGGTCTGGCACAAGGCGGCCAATTGATGACCACCACCGAAGTGGACAATTGGCCGGCCGATGCCGACGGCGTGCAGGGCCCCGAACTGATGGCACGCTTCCAAGCCCATGCCGAACGTTTCGGCACCCAAATGATTTTCGACCATATCCACACCGCCCAATTGCAGCAACGCCCGTTCAGGCTCACCGGCGATATGGGCGAATACACCTGCGACGCACTGATTATCGCCACCGGTGCATCGGCCAAATATCTCGGCCTGCCCGCCGAAGAACAATTTGCCGGACGCGGCGTTTCCGCCTGTGCCACCTGCGACGGTTTCTTCTATAAAAACCAAGATGTCGCCGTGGTCGGCGGCGGCAATACCGCCGTGGAAGAAGCACTCTATCTGGCCAACATCGCCAACACGGTTACCCTGATCCACCGCCGCGACACTTTCCGTGCGGAAAAAATCATGGTCGATAAACTGATGAAGCGCGTGGAAGAAGGCAAAATCGTCCTGAAACTGAACGCCAATCTGGACGACATCTTGGGCGACGAAAAAGGCGTCAACGGCGCGCGGCTGAAATTCAACGACGGCAGCAGCGAAGACATTGCCGTTCAGGGCGTGTTCATCGCCATCGGCCACAAGCCCAACACCGATATTTTCCAAGGCCAGCTCGATATGGACGAAACCGGTTATCTGAAAACCCGTGGCGGCAGCGGCGACAATGTCGGCCTGACCAATATCGAAGGCGTATGGGCGGCGGGCGACGTGAAAGACCACACCTACCGCCAGGCCATTACCAGCGCGGCTTCCGGCTGTCAGGCGGCACTGGATGCCGAACGCTGGCTGGATGGTCAAAACTAAACCGCCTTCTCAGACAGCAAAAAGGACAAACGCCGCACCGTTTGTCCTTTTTGCTGATTTTAACTTCCCGCCATGCCGTTTTCAGACGGCCTCGCGGTTGGGCAAACCTATGGCTCACTCCAACGCCGCATAAAGCCGTTTTTCAATTTCATCGGCATCAAATGCTTTCGCAATCAGCTCGAAGCGGCTGTCCCGCCGCCACGCCACCTGATTCGCCCCCCATTGTCCGTCCACCCAGTTGAGCCAGACCCAAGTACCCAAAATCTGAAACACACCCTTGGCGCGTACCAATCCTTCGGCCATCTGCGGCAAATCGTCGAAAAAACGTGTCAGCTTTTCGCCGTCGAAATCGCGTCCCGCAGGAAAGGTAAACCCCTGCGACTGATAACCCATGCTGCTGTCGGGCAGGGTTTTGAGGCGGTAACGCGGTTTTTCCGCGACGGCAATATCCAGCCATTCGGGCGATAAACGCGCATTCTGCACTTCGACAATTTTAGCTTTCGGCGGAAACAGCGCGGCGGCTTTTTCGCGGAACTCAGCCAACTGTTCCGCCGTACACAAATCGGTTTTACTCGCCACCAGCACATCGCACACCCCGACTTGATCTTGATACAGCGGCTGGCGCGCATAGTCGGGATTGATGAACTGGCGCGGATCCACCACCGTAAACACGGCAGCCACTTCCAAATCCTTCTCGAACCGTTTGGTGCGCAGCTCGTCAATCACACCGGCCGCATGCGCCAGCCCGCTGGCCTCAATCATCATACGGTCGGGCCGCTGCGCTTTCAGCAGTGCGGCAACGGTATCGCCCATATCCGCCCCTGCCGCACAGCACAGGCAGCCGCCGGCAATTTCCGCAACGGGAATGCCGTCTTGCGTCAAAACCGCGCCGTCGATGCCGACCTCGCCAAATTCATTTACCACCACCACCCATTTTTCAGACGGCCTTTTTTGCGCAATCAGGCTTTTCAGTGCCGTGGTTTTGCCCACACCCAAAAAACCGGAAATCAGATGGACTTTTGTTTTTGCCGGCATTCTGCACACACCCCTGTTAATACAACATGTTCTTCCGTCAGCATAAAACCGCTGTCGGCCACCGCATGGCGCAACGCACCCCACTCCTGACGCAGTGACTGCTCGTCCACCACGCCGCATTCGGTGCACACCAAAATAAACGCACTGTGGCCGTCTGCCTGCGCCGGTGCCGCACAATGCTGCCCGCACTCATGCCGTGCATGGGCACACACCACATAGCCGTTCACCGCCGCCACTTTGTGCAGCACGCCCTGCTCTACCCAGAAATCCAAGGCACGGTAGGCCGTAGGCGGAGCCAGCGGCGTTTCACTGTCTGCCTGAAGACGTGCCAGCACCTGATAAGCCTTAATCACCTGCTGCTCACCCAGCACAATATCCAGCGCCTTCTCGCGCAATGCCGTGACCAGCCCGCCCCGTTCGCGGGTTTGACGGATAATCTTTTGCTTGATTTCACTCATTTTCAGACGGCCTGATGTCTAAACTTTTATGGTTGATTATAACACCGCAGACGGTACACCTCCCGCCCAATAAAAAACCGGACGCATACAGCGTCCGGCACTTACCGTTCAGGCTTATTTTTTAACCACGCGGGTGTAAACAAACAGAATCACCACCGCAGCCAAAGTCGAAGCAATCCAGCCTGCGGGCTGTTCCGGCGCATACCAGCCGGCAGACTGGCCGACAAAACCGGCCAGTACCGAACCGGCAATACCCAACAGCGTCGTCATGATAAAGCCCAGATTGTCTTTGCCCGGATGCAGGAATTTCGCCAGTACGCCGACGATGAAACCGATAATAATCGTTGCAATCATTTTTTCAGATTCCTTATTTAAGCATGGAAGCACAGGGAACCCGGCTGCCGTCTGTACCATATGGCGGCCGGAAAACCCTGTAAGCATAACACGCATGATTTGACAGAAACTTTAATCTTTCTCCGTTTTCTCAAAAAGCGTGTAAAGATCAATCGCTCATCCGCTTCCCATTATCTTTAACACAAATTAAAACACCCCGCCGAAGCGGGGTGCGATTCGGTACAGCACGGTTTACATCATACCGCCCATGCCGCCCATTCCTCCCATGCCGCCCATATCGGGCACAGCCGGTTTGTCTTCAGGAATTTCGGCAATCATGCAGTCGGTCGTCAGCATCAGGCCGGCAATTGATGCGGCATGCTGCAATGCAGAACGGGTTACTTTGGCCGGATCCAGTACGCCCATTTCGATCATGTCGCCGTAAGTGTCGTTACCTGCGTTGTAACCGAAGTTGCCCTCGCCTTCCAACACTTTGTTTACCACCACGCTCGGCTCGCCACCTGCGTTTTTCACGATTTGGCGCAAAGGTGCTTCAATCGCGCGCAAAACGATCTGCACACCGGCTTCCTGATCGCTGTTGGCAGTTTCCACTTTGCCCAAAGCGGCACGGGCACGCAGCAGTGCGACACCGCCGCCGGCCACCACGCCTTCTTCAACGGCCGCACGGGTAGCGTGCAGCGCATCATCGACGCGGTCTTTTTTCTCTTTCATTTCCACTTCGGTGGCCGCACCCACTTTGATGACGGCCACGCCGCCGGCCAGTTTGGCCACGCGCTCTTGCAGTTTTTCTTTGTCGTAATCGCTGGTGGCGGTTTCAACCTGCTGGCGGATTTCCTTCACACGCGCTTCTACCAGAGCTTTGTCGCCCAAACCGTCGATAATGGTGGTGTTTTCTTTGCCCACCTCGATACGTTTGGCCTGACCCAAATCGTCCAGCGTGGCTTTTTCCAGCGACAGGCCGACTTCTTCGGCAATCACGGTGCCGCCGGTCAGAATGGCAATATCCTGCAACATGGCTTTGCGGCGGTCGCCGAAGCCAGGGGCTTTAACGGCCACGGTTTTCAGAATGCCGCGGATATTGTTGACCACCAATGTCGCCAAGGCTTCGCCTTCTACGTCTTCGGCGATAATCAGCAGCGGACGGCTGGTTTTGGCCACTTGTTCCAACACCGGCAGCAGGTCGCGGATATTGCTGATTTTCTTATCGAACAGCAGAACCCAAGGGCTGTCCAGCGCGGCAATCTGTTTTTCCACATCGGTAACAAAGTAAGGCGACAGGTAGCCGCGGTCGAACTGCATACCTTTCACAACTTCCACTTCGTTTTCCAGTGATTTGCCGTCTTCCACGGTAATCACACCCTCTTTGCCCACTTCGTTCATGGCTTTGGCGATAATTTCGCCGATAGCTTCGTCGCTGTTGGCGGAAATGGAAGCCACTTGGGCGATTTCTTTCGATTTCTCGGGAACGGGCTTGGCAATGTTTTTCAGCTCTTCAACCAAAGCGGCAACCGCTTTGTCGATACCGCGTTTCAGATCGGTCGGGTTCATGCCGGCGGCCACATATTTCATGCCTTCGGCTACTACGGCTTGCGCCAGAACGGTAGCGGTGGTGGTACCGTCACCCGCCACATCGGACGTTTTGGAAGCCACTTCTTTCACCATTTGCGCGCCCATATTTTCGAATTTGTCTTTCAATTCGATTTCTTTGGCGACAGACACGCCGTCTTTGGTAATGTGCGGGCCGCCGAATGCGCGGTCCAGAACCACATTGCGGCCTTTCGGGCCCAAGGTAACTTTTACCGCGTCGGCCAGAACATTGACACCGCGCACCATTTTTTGGCGTACTTCATTGCCGAATTGAACATCTTTTGCTGCCATTTCAATCTCCAAAAATAAATTCGATTTTCTTGAACAGGCCGTCTGAAAGCCGACAGTTCCGCTTTTCAGACGGCCTCTGTATCAGGTAACCGTGCCGGATTAAGCCAGAACGCCGAAAATGTCTTCTTCGCGCATCACCAGCAGCTCTTCGCCGTCCACTTTGACGGACTGGCCGCTGTATTTGCCGAAAATGACTTTATCGCCGACTTTCACATCCAAAGCCACGCGCTCGCCCGCTTCGTTGCGGCGGCCTTCGCCTACGGCCAGTACTTCGCCGATGTCGGGTTTCTCGGCAGCCGCACCCGGCAGCACAATACCGGAAGCGGTTTTCTCTTCAGCTTCAACACGTTTCACGACCACGCGGTCATGCAGGGGACGAATGCTCATGTGTATTCTCCATAAGATTGAAAGTCAAACCCGCACGGGGCAGATACAAACCCGGTATCGGGTTTCTTTTGAACAGCGCGCAAATAAAGCCTTCTCAGTAAACTTCAAGATAGGGATTACATTTTTTTACAATTATCCGCAGTCGGGCAGACCGGCACCCCCTGCCGCATCACGGCGGCAGCGCGGCCGAATAGCCGGTACCGCCCGCTTGGCAGGCAGAGCTTCCGGTGCTAAAATAACAGAGAATTATTATCAAATTTAAACTTTAAAACCAGCAGCTCCGTCCGAAAACCGCAGCCTGCGCTTTTTCAGACGGCCTTTGTTCTTTCCGTGGAGTTCGATAACATGAAAACATTCCGTCTGACCGCAACTGCCCTGTGCCTGGCCGTTTTGGCCGCCTGCTCGCCTCAGGGGCAGGACAGCAGCAAAGCCGATACTGCCGCTTCGGCCGCCGCCAATCAGGATCTGGTGCGCATCGCCACCGCACGCGGCGAAGCGGCCGTACCGCGCCTGCCCGAACGCATCGCGGTTTACGACCTGGGTATGCTCGATACGCTGCAAAAACTGGGCATCAAACCCGGCGCGTCATTGGATACTGTGGGTCTGGATTATCTGAAACCGGCCATCGAAAATGCACAGAAAGCGGGTACGCTGTTCGAGCCGAATTACGAAGTGCTCAACGCCTACAAGCCGCAGCTGATTATTACCGGCTCGCGCACGGCCAAAGCATTTGACGAATTGGGCAAAATCGCCCCCGTCATCGAAATGACCGCCGATACGGCCAATATGCGCGAAAGCACTATTCAGCGCATCGACGATTTCGCACGCATTTTCGACAAACAGGCCGAAGCGGACGCGCTGAAAAACGAAATCAACCAAGCCTACGAGGCCGCCAAACAGGCCGCACAGGGCAAAGGACGCGGTTTGGTCATTATCGTCAATAACGGCAAAATTTCCGCCTTCGGCCCCGAATCGCGTCTGGGCGGCTGGATTCACCGCGATTTGGGCGTGCCGACCGCCGACGAAAACATCAAAGAAGGCAGCCACGGCCAGCCTGTGTCGTTCGAATACATCAAACAGCAAAACCCCGACTGGCTGTTTGTGCTTGACCGCTCTGCCGCCATCGGCGAAGAAGGACAGGCCGCCAAAGACGTTCTGGACAATCCGCTGGTTGCGGAAACCGAAGCCTGGAAAAAAGGCCAAGTGGTCTATCTGCTGCCCGGGGCCTATCTGGCAGCCGGAGGTGCGCAGAATCTGATCGACGGCTTCAACCAGCTCAAAGATGCCTTTAACGCGGCCAAATAACCGCCATGTATTTTCAGACGGCCTCAGGCTTGCGGGGCCGTCTGAAAACCGGCTTTTACCGTTTCAATGATGCCCGCCAAATCCCCTTCCTATTATTTTTACAGCTTTGCCGCCCTGCTCGTGCTGTCTGCCCTCAGCCTGTCGATAGGCGTGGCCGACTTCCATTGGGGGCGGCTGTTCGAGTTTTCCGACGATATGCAGCTGATGCTGATCAGCCGCCTGCCGCGCACGCTGGCCATTATCCTGACCGGCGCATCGCTGGCTGTGGCCGGCATGATTATGCAGATTCTGATGAGAAACCGTTTTGTCGAACCTTCGATGGTGGGTGCCGGGCAAAGTGCGGCTTTGGGTCTGCTGCTGACGGTACTGCTGTTCCCCGCCGCCGCGCTGAGCGTCAAAATGGCGGCGGCGGCCGTTTCCGCGCTGGCGGGTATGCTGGTCTTTATGGTGCTGATCCGCCGCCTGCCGCCCACCGCGCAGCTGATGGTACCGCTGGTGGGCATTATTTTCGGCGGCGTCATCGAATCGGCGGCACTGTTTATCGCATATGAAACGGAAATGCTTCAAGTGTTGGGCGTTTGGTTGCAGGGCGAATTTTCGGGCGTGCTGCTGGGGCGGTACGAACTGCTGTGGCTGACCGGTTTTCTCGCCGTATGCGCCTATCTGATTGCCGACCGGCTGACCATCATCGGGTTGGGCGAAAGTGTGGCAGTCAGTCTCGGCCTGAACCGCAACGCCGTTTTATGGGCGGGTTTGATGATTGTCGCGCTGATTACCGCACTTGTGCTGGTTACAGTCGGCAATATCCCGTTTATCGGACTAGTGGTGCCGAACATCGTTTCGCGCATCATGGGCGACAGGCTGCGCCAAAGCCTGCCCTTAGTCGCGCTGATGGGCGCGTGCATGGTACTCGCCTGCGACATTATCGGCCGTCTGATCCGCTTTCCGTTTGAAATTCCCGTAGCGACGGTGTTCGGCGTGGTCGGCACGGTGCTGTTTCTGTATCTGTTATTGCGAAAGAACACCCATGCCGTCTGAATACACCCGCCCCGTACTGCTGGCCGCCGTGCTGCTGGCAGTCTCCTGCACTCTGTTTATGACGCTCAATGCCGGCGGCAACTGGGCATTTGTGCTGCCGCTGCGTGCAGCCAAACTGGCTGCTTTGCTGATGGTGGCCTATGCGGCGGGCGTATCGACATTACTGTTCCAAACGCTGACCAACAACCCCGTTCTCACACCCTCCCTGCTCGGTTTCGAGTCGCTCTATGTTTTTCTGCAAACCCTGCTGGTGGTGGTGCTGGGCGGTGCGGGTTATACCCACCTGCCGCCTTTGGGCAAGTTCGGTTTCGAACTGGCCGCCATGATCGGCGGCTCCCTGCTGCTGTTCCGGATCCTGCTCAAACAGGGCGGCCGCGATTTGGCACGGGTCATTCTGATCGGCGTGATTTTCGGCGTACTGTTCCGCAGCCTCTCTTCCCTGCTGCAACGTCTGATTGATCCGGAAGAATTTGCCGTCGCACAAGCCTATACCTTTGCCTCGTTCAACAGCATCAATCGGGAAATGCTCGGTATCGGTTCGCTGATGGTATTGCTGACCGCGCTGTTTGTGTGGCGCGAACGCCACCGTCTCGATGTGCTGCTGCTGGGGCGAGACCAGGCCGTCAATCTCGGTATTTCCTATGCCCGCCATGCTCTGCTGATTTTGGTCTGCGTATCCGTACTGGTATCGGTATCGGTGGCCGTAGTCGGCCCGTTCGGCGGGCCTGTCAGCTTTTTCGGCCTGCTGGCGGTGGCACTGGCCAATTGGTTTTCGCGTACCGTCAGCCACAGCATTCGCCTGCCGATGGTCTTTCTGACCGCCGCCCTGCTGCTGGTCGCGGGACAAACCCTCTTCGAGCATGTATTGGGCATGAAAGCCGTGTTGAGTGTGGTGGTCGAATTTGCCGGCGGACTGGTTTTTCTGTGGCTGGTTTTGAAAAAACGGCAGGCCGTCTGAAAAAGGTACTGGCGGTACGCGGGATTTGACGGATAGCGTGAATACCGCCGAAACAGGAATCCCGACCGCCGCATGGCCGGAACAGGAGGGGCGTCCGTATCAAAACGGACGCACCGGCCAGACCGGCCGGCCTGATTTTCCGGTTTCCGCCGACCCATACCGGGCCGGCTGTTACAGACGGCATCCCGCTGCGGGATACTTTGCAGCAGCGAACCGCCCGCACAGCCAAAGCAGCTATGCCCTGTATCCGCCGTTTCGGCGGCTGCTCTATATAATTTATTTTTCCATCCGGTGAACTTTCCGCAACATGATCGAAATCCGCAATATCAGCCACACCATTGACGGCCACACCATTCTCAACAATGTCAGCCTCGATATTCCGCAGGGCGGCATTACCGCGCTGATCGGCCCCAACGGTGCGGGCAAATCGACGCTGTTCTCCCTGATGGCCCGCCTGCAACCGCTAAGCGGCGGCAGCATCGCCTACAACGGCCGCAGCATATCGGCCACACCGACGGCCGAACTGGCGCGTATCGTATCGATACTGACTCAGGAAAACAGCATCATCAGCCGTATCTCCGTGCGCGATCTGCTGATGTTCGGCCGCTATCCCTACCATCAGGGCAGGCCGTCTGAACAGGACAGGGAAATTGTGCAGAACGCGCTGGCCGAATTCCGGCTCGACAGTTTTGCCCACCGTTACCTGACCGAGCTTTCCGGCGGCCAACGCCAGCGGGCGATGATTGCCATGGTGTTCTGCCAGAGTACCGAATATGTGCTGCTGGACGAGCCTTTGAACAATCTCGATATGTATTATGCCCGCAGCCTGATGCAGCTGCTGAAAAAACTCACCCACGAACACAAGCGCACCACGGTGGTGGTACTGCACGACATCAATCAGGCCGCCGCCTATGCCGATTTCGTGGTCGCCATGAAAAACGGCGAAGTGGCACAAACCGGCCGCCCCGATGAAATCTTTACCCGCGAAAACATCAAAGCTCTGTTTGATATGGATGTCGATGTGCTGGATTACGGCGGCAAAAAACTGGTGGTGCACCATATTTGAACGGCAATGGCCGCAACAGCACTCAGGCCGTCTGAAAACCCGTTTGCAGGTTGTTCAGACGGCCTCTCATTCCATACAGAACCGCCACGGCGGCCGCACGGACAAGGTCTGCCTGTCCCTCCCATGCATTCAAACGGCCCGCCGAACCGGCAAAAAGCCGTCTGAAACCCGGTCGGGATATTCAGACGGCCTGACTCATCAAACCATACGAAAGGCCGATACGGCAGCGCAACGCCGTTTTTTTTTCAGACGGCCTTGGCGGATATTCCGTTCGAGGCCGTCTGAAATACCGCATCACACATCGATATTCTGCGCCAGCAGCGCATTGTTTTCGATAAAGGCGCGGCGCGGTTCGACCTCGTCGCCCATCAGGGTAACAAATACTTCGTCGGCGGCAATCGCATCTTCAATCCGCACTTTGAGCAGGCGGCGTTGGTCGGGCTGCATGGTGGTTTCTTTGAGCTGGTCGGGATTCATCTCGCCCAAACCTTTATAACGCTGAATCACCAATCCTTTCTGCACCGACTGCATCAGCGTATCCAGCACTTCGCCGAAAGTGGCAACCGCAACCGTCTGCTCCCCTTTCACCACCACCGCACCGGGCTGTACCACGCCGTCCAGTGCCTGCGCGGTTTGCAGCAGGGTTTGATAGGCTTTGCCGTCCAAAAACTTACCGTCCAGATAGCTGACCGCCTGATTGCCGTAAAGACGGCGCGTGATGCGGATAAAATGACGGCTGCCGTCCTCCGACGACAAGGGCTGCAAACTGATTTGTCCGGCATCGAGCAAAGCGGCCAACACCTGTGCCGAGGCTTCGGCGGCTGCGCCGTCGGCCAGACTCAAAGGCTGCGGCAGTGCCAGCATCGCGGCCAGCACCTGATCGTCGATAATCCGGCTCTCCTGCGCAATCACGTTTTTCGCCGCCTGATACTGGCGCGCCAATTCCAGCAGATCTCCGCCTTCCCACACTTTGCCGCCCGATTCCAGACGCGCTTTTTCCACGGCCAAGCCCAACAGCCATTGGTCTTTTTCCTTATCGTCTTTCAAAAAACGCTCCTGCTTGCCGAATTTGCCTTTATACAGCGGCGGCTGGGCGATATAGACATAGCCGCGCTCAATCAGCTCGGGCATCTGGCGGTAGAAAAAGGTCAAAAGCAGCGTGCGGATATGCGCGCCGTCCACATCGGCATCGGTCATAATGATGATGCGGTGGTAACGCAGCTTTTCGGGGTTGAACTCTTCTTTGCCGATGCCCGCACCCAAAGCAGTAATCAGCGTGGCCACTTCCTGACTGGCGAGCATTTTCTCGAAACGGGCTTTTTCGACATTCAAAATTTTGCCTTTCAGCGGCAAAATGGCCTGAAATTTGCTATCACGTCCCTGCTTGGCCGAACCGCCCGCAGAATCGCCCTCCACCAGATACAGCTCGGAAAGCGCGGGATTTTTCTCGCGGCAGTCGGCCAGTTTGCCCGGCAGGCCGCCGCCGCTCATCACGCTCTTGCGTGTGGCTTCGCGGGCTTTGCGCGCCGCTTCGCGTGCGCGCGCGGCTTCGATGATTTTTCCGGTGATGATTTTGGCTTCGCCGGGGTTTTCTTCCAGAAAATCGGTCAGCGCGCGGCTGATGACTTCATTCACTACCGGCCCGATTTCACTCGACACCAGCTTGTCTTTGGTTTGCGAGGAGAATTTGGGGTCGGGCAGTTTGACGGACAACACGCAGGTCAGGCCTTCGCGCATATCGTCGCCGCCGGTTTCGACTTTGGCTTTTTTCGCCATTTCGTTGGCGGCGATATAGTGGTTGAGCGTACGTGTCATCACTTGGCGTAAAGCGGTCAGATGGGTGCCGCCGTCGCGCTGCGGAATATTGTTGGTAAAGCACTGCACGCTTTCCTGATAGCTTTCGTTCCACTGCATGGCGCATTCCACGCTCATGCCGTCTTTTTCGCCCTCAGCGTAGAAAATCTTTTCGTGCAGCGGTTTTTTGGTGCCGGTGGCGTATTTGACGAATCCCACCACACCGCCGGATTCGGCGAAGTTTTCGTGTTTGCCGTCGCGCTTGTCAAAGAGTTCGATTTTCACGCCGTTGTTCAGAAACGACAGCTCGCGGATCCGCTTGGCCAGCGTTTCAAATTTATAGCGCACTTCGCCGAACGTTTCTTCGCTGGCGAGAAACTGAACGCGTGTGCCGCTTTTTTCCGGCGCGCAGTCTCCGGCCACTTTCAGCGGCTCTACGGCATCGCCCCGGCGGAATTCGACAAAATGCTCTTTGCCCTCGCGCCAGATGGTGAGTTTGAGCCAGTCGGACAGGGCATTGACCACACTCACGCCCACGCCGTGCAGGCCGCCGGAAACTTTATAGCTGTTGTTGTCGAACTTACCGCCCGCATGCAGAACCGTCATAATGACTTCGGCGGCCGAACGGCCTTCTTTGGGGTGGATACCGGTGGGAATACCGCGTCCGTTGTCCTCGATGGTGATGCTCTCGTCGGCATTGATGGAAACGGTGATGTTGTCGCAATGACCGGCCAAGGCTTCGTCGATGGCATTGTCCAGCACTTCGAACACCATATGGTGCAGGCCGGAACCGTCTTGGGTATCGCCGATATACATACCCGGGCGTTTGCGTACTGCTTCCAAACCCTCCAATACCTGAATGCTGTCGGCACCGTATTCCTGTTTCTGCTGTTCGGTCATCGTGATTTCTATCCGTTTCAAAGGGCGGCGGAGCAGCCGCCCGGACGAGTTTTCAAACTGCCGATTATACCCGATGCTCACTGTTTTTTCAGCACCGCCAAACGATAAAAGGCCGTCTGAAAACGGATTTCCCCGCTTTTCAGACGGCCTCCCGGTTTCTGCCCGTCAGGCTACGGCACGGCGCAGACAGGCGATTTGGTGGCTTTCCCGCCCTTTGAGTACGGGCTTTTGCTCGGCACATTCGGCCGCCGCTTCGACACAGCGTGTGCGGAACACGCAGCCGGAAGGCGGGTGGATGGGGCTGGGCAAATCGCCCGCCAGCAGTTCGATGGTTTTGCCGCGTTCGGCAGCCGGATCGGGCAGCGGCACGGCCGACATCAGTGCGCGGGTGTAGGGATGTGCGGTCGCGGTATAAACCGCTTCGTCCGTACCGCATTCCACCGCATTGCCCAGATACATCACCAATACGCGGTCGGAAATATGGCGCACCACCGACAAATCGTGGGCGATAAAAATCAGCGCCAAGCCCATTTCGGCCTGTACGGCTTTGAGCAGGTTGATGACCTGCGCCTGAATCGATACGTCCAGCGCGGACACCGGCTCGTCGCAGATAATCAGTTTCGGTTCGAGAATCAGCGCACGCGCAATGCCGATACGCTGGCACTGGCCGCCTGAAAATTCATGCGGATAACGGTTGATCTGATTGGGCAGCAGGCCGACTTTCTGCATGATGGCCTTTACTTTTTCCTCAACCGCCGCTTTGCCCATTTCGGGGTGAAACGTGCGCAGCGGCTCGGCGATGATGTCGCCCACCGTCATGCGCGGGTTGAGTGAGGCAAGCGGATCCTGAAAAATCATCTGAATGTCTTTGCGTTTCAGGCGCAGGGCTTTTTCGTCCAAACCGGCCAGCTCTTCGCCCTGAAAGCGGATACTGCCCGAGGCAGTTTTCACCAAGCCGATAATCGCCCGCGCCAGCGTGGATTTGCCGCAACCGGATTCGCCTACCACGCCCAGCGTTTCGCCCGCATCCAAATGGAACGATACGCCGTTTACCGCTTTCAAGGCGGCCGGTTTCTGCCAGAACCACGCGCCCGGTTCGCGGACGGGGAAACGGACATGCACGTCGCGCACTTCAAGCAAATGCTCTTTCTCGCTCATTTCGCTGCCTTTTGTCTCCAAATTTAGCCGGAACCGCCGACAGACTCTGCCGGCGGCATACGGCTGAATTAAACGATTTCGATATACGAACTGTCAAGTGCGGCCAGCTCCGTACCTTTCAGGACAATGCTGCCGCCCTTATAGCCGATCACGACATCGCTGCCTTGCTGCCGGGCAGCGGCCAATACGCTCTCGCGGCCGGAAAACAGTGCCGAATCGAATACCAACTTGTCTTTGTCGCCCGCATAGTGGTTGAAATCACTGATTTGCTGGATACCGCGCGAAGCCTTATCGAATGCGAACACATCGTTGCCCACACCGCCGGACATCACGGTACGCCCGCCCTGACCGCCGTACAGGAAGTCGTTGCCTTCCGCACCGTACAGCTCGTCATTGCCCCGTCCGCCGAACAGCATATCGTTGCCTTCGCCGCCGTGCAGCAGCGATGAAGTTTTTGCCGCAGTCAGCACATCGTTGCCCGCACCGCCGAAAAGGGTTTTGCCTTTCAGCACATCGTTCCCCGCACTGCCCTCCTGATGGCGGCCGTAGGCAACATCCTGATTCAGGAATTTCAACACCGGATAGCTTTTGTCCGTCAAACCGTATGTCCCGACTTCAAAGGGGTTGAGCGTCGTCCGCCATTCGCCCTCAAAGCTGACTTTCTCGATATTTTCCGCCTGTTTGAGGCCGCTGCCGTCTTTGGCATGGAAAAACACATCGCCGTCGGCCGTGCGGTAAACATTCCAGTCGCTGCGCCTGCCGCTCAGAATCAGCGTATCGACACCCTCGCCGCCGTCGATTCTGTCGGCACCCGTACCGGTTTTGATTTTGTCGTTGCCCGCGCCCGCATCGATGTAGTCGCCGCCGACCCCGCCTTTGAGCAGATTGTCGCGGTCGCTACCGATGATGAATGCCGGTGTGCCGTAATGGCCGGACGTATGCGAGGCTTTGTCTTCCACCCATGTGGTTGCCCGGGTCAGGCCGGTCAGGTAATCGACAACCACGGTGCTGTCGGCCGCGGTGTACTCGTAATAGCTGGAATTGGCGATACGGGTAAACGGTGTACCCAGCAGGCCGTCGATATGCGCCGACCATGCGGTAGGAATATTGATCAGCGAAAACGGGCTGATTTTCCACAGGGGCGAGGCGTAGGTATCGTTGAACAGCACCACATTGTCCATGGTGGTGGCAAACGGTTTGTCGGGATTGACCAAACCGGGTTTGGCGGCAGCAACGGCTGCACCCAGAGTCGGCGCATCGCCCGCGGCGCGGTAAACGACATCGTTTTCAAAACCGGCATTGAGAATGACTGACGGATTGTCGTAAATCAGCGGCGAAGCATGGCCGATATAGTCGGCATCGGCAAAGAATCCGTCGGCCAGCGTTTCGCGGTATTTCGCCATCAGGTTGGTCATCGCACCGCCCAGACTGTAACCGGTTACCAAGACATCCGAACCGCTCAGGCCGTTGGCTTCGGCGTAGTTTTTGACCACTTGCAGAATCGGCTCCATTTTCGGTGCCATCTCGCCGCTGTTGAGTTGGACATAGTCCACAATATCCAAGGGGTCGTTGGTACCGCAAAAACCGATGCTCAACGCCGTAACCTTGCCCACATCATTAAATTTGCCGAAGATTTTCAGCTGCGGCCCCATGCCGGGAATGGTATTGTGGCCGGTCAGCGGACTTTCGACGGTATAGAAACCCAAAGGATCGACACTGTTGGCCGGCAGCCCCAATTCAGACGGCTCCAAAGCACGCCAGCCGTCGGGCGGCGACATTTCCAGCCTGTCGGCCAGGTAATTGCCCGCCAGTTTACCCAATGCATTCAGTGTACCGCTGATGAATTTCGGGCTGACATTGGTGTAAACCGCCAGCTTGTGACTGACGGACATCAGGCGCGCGGCTTCTGCGCTGCTGTATTGTTTGTAATCGAACATTGCCATGATTGTCTCCCATGTAGATAGATTGCGGATTGCCGCCGTATCGGCGGTCGAATGATTAATGTATGAATAACAAAATCTTACATAAGGATAATCAAACGGCTGATAGAGTGTCTATTCCAACCTGCACGTTTTTACCCGGCACTCTGCCAATGGCAGGCACGGTTGCGGCCGTCGGCACCCGACAGCAGCGGCGGGGCTTCGCGGCGGCAGATGTCGCGGACATGGCCGCAACGCTCCTGAAATGCGCAGCCCGGCGGCAGCTGTGACAGATTGGGCGGGTTGCCCGGAATGGTGGGCAGAACGTCCTCATGGCCGTCCAGGCGCGGTACCGCGCCCAGCAGACCGATGGTATAGGGGTGGGTCGGCCGGTAGAACATATCGTCCACGCCGCCGTATTCCATCGTCCGCCCCGCATACATGACCAGCACTTTGTCGCAGATGCCCGCTACCACGCCCAAATCGTGAGTAATCATGATGATGGTGGTGGCAAAATCACGCTTCAAATCATTGAGCAGGGCCATAATCTGCGCCTGCACGGTTACATCGAGTGCGGTGGTCGGCTCGTCGGCAATCAGCAGGCGTGGGCGGCACAGCAGCGCCATCGCAATCACGACGCGCTGGCGCATACCGCCGGAAAATTCGTGCGGATACATACCCATGCGTTTTTTCGCCTCGGGGATTTTCACCGCATCGAGCATTTTGGCCGCTTCGTCCCACGCCTCGCGTTTGCCCATACCTTTGTGCAGAATCAGCACTTCGGCCAACTGGTCGCCCACTTTCATATAGGGATTGAGCGAAGTCATCGGGTCTTGGAAAATCATCGCAATATCGCGTGCGCGGATGCGGTTGAGGGCTTTTTCGGGCAGGTTGAGGATTTCTTTGCCGTCAAACAGCACGCTGCCGTCCGCCCGGCCGTTTTTGGCCAGCAGCCCCATAATGGCAAACGAGGTTTGCGATTTTCCCGAACCGGATTCACCGACTATCCCCAGCGTTTCGCCGGGATAAAGGTCGAAATTGAGCCGGTTGACGGCGGTTACGGCACCGTCTTCGGTGTGGAACAAAACTTCCAGATCTCTGACTTGCAGCAGCGGATGACTCATCTCAAATCCTTCCTGTTTCAGACGGCCTTCTGCGGCAGAGGCCGTCTGAAAAACGGGTTAGCGGTCTTTCGGATCCAGCGCGTCGCGCAGGCCGTCGCCGATAAAGTTGAAACAGAACAGGGTAACCACCAGAAACACGCTCGGCACAATCAGCTGCCAGGGTGCCACCTGCATGGTTTGTGCCCCTTCCTGCAACAGCGCGCCCCAACTCGTCATCGGCTCCTGCACGCCCAAACCCAAAAAGCTCAAAAACGATTCAAACAGAATCATGCCGGGCACCAGCATGGACGCATACACCACCACCACGCCCAGCACGTTGGGCACGATATGGCGGAACACGATGGTGGCTTTGCCCACGCCGCCCACATGCGCCGCCTCCACAAATTCTTTGCGCTTCAAACCCAGCGTCTGCCCGCGCACAATCCGCGCCACATCGAGCCACGACACCAGGCCGATAGCGACAAAGATAAAAATCAGATTGCGGCCGAAAAACGTGACCAGCAGAATCACGAAAAACATAAACGGAAACGCATTGAGAATTTCCAGCAGGCGCATCATCAGCGAATCGGTTTTGCCGCCGATAAAGCCCGACACCGCGCCATATACCGTACCGAACACCACGGCCACCAACGCGCCGGCCACCCCCACCATCAGCGAAATACGCCCGCCGATGGCCACCCGCGTCAGCAAATCGCGGCCCAGTGAATCCGTACCCAGATAATGGCGGTTTTCCAGAGAAGGCGGCGACTGCATCGCGCCCCAGTCGGTATGGTCGTAGGCAAAAGGCGCAACCATCGGCACCACCAGCACAAACACGGCAATCAGCACCAGAACCAGCATACTGCCCACCGCCGCCTTGTTGCGTTTGAAACGCCGCACGGCATCCTGCCACAGGCTGCGCCCTTTGACTTCCGTCTGCGCGGCCGCCGCCGATACTGCGGCAGCCTGTTTTTTACTGACTAACATCGCTTATCCTTATTACAGGTATTTTCAGACGGCCTGTTTGACGGCAGGCCGTCTGAAAACCGGGCTGCTGCGGCGGAAAACGGCTTGCACGCCGCACCGCACATCAAACGGCAGCCCCCGATCAATAGCGGATTTTCGGATCGATAACCGCATAAAGAATATCGACCACCGCGTTAAACGCAATCGTCAAAACGCCCACCAGAATGGTCAGGCTCAACACCATGCCGTAATCGCGGTTGAGCGCGCCGTTCACAAACAGCTGGCCGATACCGGGCAGGCCGAAAATGGTTTCGATGACAATCGAACCGGTAATGATACCGACAAATGCCGGCCCCAAATAGGAAATCACGGGCAGCATGGCCGGACGCAGGGCGTGCTTCCACACTACCTGCCGCATCGGCACGCCTTTGGCACGCGCGGTACGGATAAACGGACTGTTCATCACTTCAATCATCGACCCGCGCGTAATCCGTGCAATGCTCGACACATACGACAAAGACAAAGCGGCCACCGGCAGAATCAGATTCGGCAGCGCGCCGTCGTTCCAACCGCCGGCAGGCAGCCATTTGAACGTCAGCGAAAACAGCAGCACCAGCAGCGGCGCTTTGACAAAACCGGGAATGACCACACCCGTCATGGCCGCGCCCATCAGCACATAATCCAACCACGTATTCTGCTTCAAAGCGGCAACCACGCCCAGCAGCACACCCAAAATCAAGGCCGCCGCAAAAGCATAAACCCCCAGTTCGAGCGAAACGGGAAACGATTGCGCCAGCAGCTCGTTCACGCTGAAATCTTTGTACTTGAACGACGGGCCGAAATCGCCGCGCGCCAATTGTTTGAGGTAATTGAGGTATTGCAGCCAAACCGGATCATTCAGACCGTATTTGGCTTCAATATTGGCCAGCACGGCAGGCGGCAGGTTGCGCTCGCCGGTAAACGGGCTGCCCGGTGCCAGCCGCATCATAAAAAATGATACGGTAACCAGCACCAGCAGCGTGGGTACCGCTTCCAGTATGCGGCGCAAAATCAGTTTGAACATGGTTGCGAACCTTCATTTTATCCGGCTGTATACCGGATTTTATAAGAATTTCCCTACTTAGGCCGTCTGAAAAACCGCCGCACCTTGCAGCAGGGGCGGCGGTTCAAAGCTGATGACTGTACCCGGCCGCCGGAATCAGTGTTTCAGGATAGACCAGTATTTCACTTGGAAATTGTTCAGCGGGTCGTTGCTGGAAAAGCCCTGCACGTACGGTTTCACCAGACGCGGCGAAACATAATGGTACACAAAAATCGTTGCCGCATCTTTGTCCAGTACGCCCTCGGCCTGACGGTACAGCTCGCCGCGCTGTTCGGGCGTTACATCCGCACCCAGCGTCTGCTTCATCAGGCTGTCGAACTCGGCACTCTTGTATTTGCCGTAGTTGCTGCTGTTATCCGATTTAAACGTATTCAGGAAGGTCGATGCCTCGTTGTAATCGGCACACCAGCCGCCGCGCGACATTTGGTGTTTCTGAGTGCGGCGCGTGTCCAGATAGGTTTTCCACTCCTGATTGTTGAGGGTTACGTCCACAAAGCCCAAGTCTTTTTTCCAGTTGGCGGCCGCAGCGGTTGCCAGCTTTTTGTGGTTTTCGTTGGTGTTGTACAGCAGCTCGAATTTCAGCGGGTTGGATTCGCTGTAACCGGCTTCGGCCAGCAGTTTTTTCGCTTCTTCGATGCGTTTTTCCTTAGGCCACGCTTTCCATTCCGGTTCGTAGTCTTTCATGCCCTGCGCAGCCGGTGGCGTGAACTGGTAGGCCGGTGTCTGCCCCTGGCCGAGAATCTGCTCGGCAAACAGCGGGCGGTCGAACGCCAGCGTCAGGGCTTTGCGCACGTTCGGGTTGTCGAACGGTGCTTTGGTGTGATTGAACTCGTAATAGTAAGTACACAGCTTGGGCGAAACTTTCAGCTGGTCGCCCAGTTCCGCCTGCAGGCTCTTGAACTGTTCGGTAGGAATTTCGTCCTGCGTTACATCGACTTCGCCCGCTTTGAAACGGTTGACATCGGTGGTCGAAGACGGAACGGCCAGCATGGTTACTTCATCGATTGCAGTGTTGGCATTGTCGAAATACTGCGGGTTGCGCTCCAAGACAATGCGCTCGTTGACCGTCCACGATTTCAGTTTATAGGGGCCGTTTACCACAATGTTTTCCGGCTGTGTCCATTTGTCGCCGTGGGTTTCCACCGCTTTTTTGCTGACCACTTTCGGTGAAGTGTGAACCAGCATATCGGGCAGATACGGTACAGGCTCAGTCAGTGTCAGCTCGACGGTTTTCGCGTCCAGCGCCTTCACGCCCAAGGTATCGGGTTTGGCCTTACCGTCCACGATTTCCTGCGCATTGAGCATTTTGGCATCGGCCAGATAAGTGGCATACGGCGAGGCCGTGGCCGGATCGGTCAGGCGGCGGAAACTGAACACCACGTCTTCGGCCGTTACCGGTTCGCCGTCCGACCATTTGGCATCACGCAGGGTAAACCGCCACACTTTGTTGTCTTCGGTTTCCCATTTTTCCGCCAATCCCGGGACGGTGTTGCCGTCGTTGTCCGTAGAAGTCAGACCGACAAACATTTGGCGGCTGATATTGGATTCGGGTACGCCGCTGACTTTGTGCGGATCGAGCGATTCGGGTTCGGCGGCGTTATTGATGGTTACGGACTGTTTTTCGGCCAATTCGCCGGAAACCGGCGCACCTGAGGCCGCAGGCGAAGCAGCAGGTGCGGCTGCTTTTTCGCCGCCGCAGGCGGCCAATGCCAACAGGGAAGCCAATGCAATCAATCGGACGGTAGGCTGTTTTTGCATAATGTTCTCCTCAACTCGGATGGGGGTTTTCAAAGATGCCGATTCGGCAGCAGAACCGCTAAACGGAAATATGGGTTTCCGCTTATGTTAAAATAAATCAAAAAATAGTCAATTCTTTTTATACCGCCGCACACTGCCTGCTTTGCGCGCCTACGGACCGGAGCGGCGGCAGGCCGTCTGAAAAAACCTTTCTTTTCAATACTGTAATACTGACATGAATGTTGCCGAACACGCTGCCCGCTATTCTCCCTATCTTGCCCGCCTCTTGGCCGGCGGCCTGCTGAAAGCCGAAATACTCAATCCGATGCTGGACAAAGTCCTGGATACGGCCGATTTTCAGGCGTTTGCCGACTGGGACTCAATCTGCGGCGAAGAAAATGAAGCCGAACTGGCGCGCCAACTGCGCCTGCTGCGCCGTTATGTGGTGGCGCAGATTATGGTGCGCGACTTGAACCGTATCAGCGATTTGGCCGAGGTTACCCGCACCATTACCCTTTTTGCCGATTTCGCCGTCAATACCGCGCTGGATTTCGCCTATACCTATTATCGGGGGCTGTACGGCACACCGCGCGGCCGCCATACGGGCCAGGTGCAGTATTTGAGCGTGGTGGCGATGGGCAAGGCGGGCGGTTATGAATTGAATGTGTCGTCCGATATCGACCTGATTTTTGTTTACCCCGAAGCGGGTGAAACAGACGGCCGCCGTGGGCGCGACAATCAGGAATTTTTCACCAAAGTCGGGCAGAAACTGATTGTGCTGCTCAACGACATCACGGCCGACGGACAGGTGTTCCGCGTGGATATGCGGCTGCGCCCCGACGGCGACTCCGGCCCTCTGGTATGGAGCGAAACCGCGCTGGAACAGTATTTAATCCGGCAGGGACGGGAATGGGAGCGTTACGCCTGGTGCAAAGGCCGCGTCATCACACCGTATCCCAACGGCATTAGTGCGCTGGTGCGTCCGTTCGTGTTCCGAAAATATCTGGATTACAGCGCCTACGAAGCCATGCGCGCGCTGCACCGCCAAATCCGCAGCGAAGTGGAACGCAAAGGCATGGCGGGTAACATCAAACTGGGGGCGGGCGGCATACGCGAAGTGGAATTTATCGCCCAGATTTTCCAAATGATACGCGGCGGCCGCACCCCGGGCCTGCAATTGAAAGGCACACAGGAAACCCTGCACGAATTGGCGCGGCTGAACATCATCGGGCGGGAGACCGCCGATACTCTGCTGGCCGCCTACCGTTTTTTACGCGATGTCGAACACCGCCTGCAATATTGGGACGACCGGCAGACACAAACCCTGCCCGATGCGCCCGAACAGCAGCAACGCTTGGCCGAAAGCATGGGTTTTGCCGACTATGCCGCATTTTCAGACGGCCTCGACGGCCACCGGCGGCGGGTAGACGCCGTGTTCAACGACATTCTGGCCGAACCGGCCGACGAACCGCAACAGGCCGCCTCTTGGCAGTGGATATGGCAGGAAAGCGCCGACGAAGCGGCCGTGAACCGCCGGCTGGCCGCGCACGGTTTCGATTCGGCTGTGGCCGAACGGCTGGCACAGCTGCGCCAAAGCGGCAAGTACCGCCGTCTCTCGGCCCAAGCCCAGCCGCGCTTTGATGCCGTGATACCGAAACTGGCCGAAGCAGCCGCCGCCCGTCCCAATCCTGCCGCCACCCTGCTGCGCCTGCTGGATTTTCTCGAAAACATCAGCCGCCGCTCCGCCTATCTGGCCTTTCTCAACGAACACCCCCAAGCCCTGCACCAAGTGGCCGGTATTTTCAGCCAGAGCGCGTGGGTGGCCGCCTATCTGACCCGATACCCGATTCTGCTCGACGAATTGCTGAGTGCGCAATTGATGGATACCGCCTTCGACTGGCCCGCACTCGGCCGCGCCCTTTCAGACGGCCTGAGTGCCGCTGCGGGCGACACCGAAGCACAGATGGATCTGCTGCGCCATTTCCAGCACACCCAAGTATTCTGCCTGGCCGTTCAGGATTTGGCGGGTCTGTGGACGGTGGAAGCCCTGTCCGACCAACTTTCCGCGCTGGCCGATACCGTCCTGACCGCCGCCTTGCCCGCCGTGTGGGCAGATACGCCGAAAACCCACACCGACACGCCCCATATCGCCGTCATCGGTTACGGCAAACTCGGCGGCAAAGAGCTGGGCTATGCCTCCGATCTCGATTTGGTCTATCTCTACGACGACCCCCACCCCGACGCGCCCGATGTTTACGGCCGCTTCGTCCGCCGCCTGACCAACTGGCTGTCGGCCGCCACCGGAGCGGGCACACTCTATGATGTCGATTTGCGCCTGCGCCCAAACGGCGAAGACGGTTTCCTCGTCCACAGCACCGCCGCTTTTGAAAAATACCAGCGCGAAAACGCATGGACATGGGAACACCAATCCCTGACCCGCGCCCGCTTTATCTGCGGCCGCCCCGAAATCGGTGCGGCATTCGACCGCATCCGCCAAGACTTGCTCACACAGCCGCGCGATGCCGCCGCCCTGGCCCGCGACATCACCGCCATGCGCGAAAAAATGTTCGCCACCCGCCCGCCACACGATGGCGATGTCAAATACGCGCGCGGCGGCGTGGTCGATGTCGAATTCATTGTCCAATATCTGATTCTCGCCCATGCCGCCCGCCACCCGCAGCTGCTCGACAACTACGGCAACATCGCCCTGCTGCGCATCGCCGCCGAAGCCGGACTGATTGAGCCGGAACCGGCCGCACAAAGCCGCACCGCCTACCGCTTCTACCGCCTGCAACAGCACAACGCCAAACTGCGCGATGCCGGTAAAGCCGAACCCACCCCCGAACTGCTCAGCCACTATCAATCCGTCCGCCGCCTGTGGCAGCAGGTGTTCGGCGAACCGCCCGCCACCGCCTGAAACCCTGCCGCACACACAGCAAGGCCGTCTGAAAACACCCGAAAGGTTTTCAGACGGCCTGCTGCTTACTGTTCCTATTTCAACCACACTCCGGGCAGCCACAGCGACAGTGCCGGAACCAGCGCAATCAGCAGCATACAGAACAGCATGGCGGCCAGAAACGGAATCATGGCGCGGAACAGCGGCATCATTTTCAGATTTGCCGACTGCATGGCAATAAAGAGACCGGGGCCGACCGGCGGCGTAACCAGTCCGACCAGCGTTGCCAAACTGACGACCACACCGAAATGTACAGGATCGATACCGAAACTCCTTACCGCAGGCAGCAGCAGCGGTACCATAACAATCATCACACTGATACTTTCCAAAAACATCCCCAAAACCACCACCAGCAGATAAACCGTCAGCAGGAATATGGTTTTAGAGTCTGTCAACGACACGAAAAAAGCGACAATCTGATCGGGTATGCCCTCGAAAGTCAGCGTCCAGCCGAACAGCGACGCAGCCGCAATCAGGCCGGTAATGGCGGCCGTTCCCGTACAGACACGGGCGAAGATGCCCGGCAGGTCGCGCCATTTCAGCCTGCGGTAAAGCACCGTACCGATCGCGAATGCCAACACGGCAGCCACCGCCCCCGCTTCGGTAGGCGTCATTACACCGGTAGCAATGAGCAGGATCACGGCAACGGGAATGCAGCCCGGAATCATGCCCGCCAACAAGTCTGCACGGACACGCTGCCTCACCGCGCGGCTGCCTGAGGGCAAGCCGTGCGTCCAACCGATAACGGCAATTACCAGTGCAAACGCCGCCACAATCAGCACCCCCGGTACGATGCCGGCCAAGAACAGTGCCGATACAGGCTGATACGCAATCACACCGTAAATAATCATCAGCATCGACGGCGGAATGACCGGCCCCAGCAGGCCGCCTGAAACGGTAACGGCGGCGGCAAAATTTTTGTCGTAGCCTTTCTTTTCCATTTCGGGAATCATCAACCGGCTCATTACCGCAATCTGAGCAGTAGCCGAACCGAGAATAGAAGCGGCCATGGCATTGGCCAGCAGGTTCACATAAGCCAGTCCGCCGCGCAAGCCGCCGACAAACAGACCGGCACAGGCAATCAGCCGCTGCGTCAGTCCGCCCCTGTTCATCAGCTCGCCCGCCAGCATAAACAGCGGCACCGCCAATAATCCGCTCTGGCCCAACACCCCGTCAAACTGGATCACGACTTCACTGACCAATACACCATTTCCGCTTTCAAACATAAACAGCAGCGCGGCCAGCAGAAGCGCGGTAAAAATCGGCACGCCGGCAAACAGTGCAATCAAAAATCCGAATACTGCCAGCATAATCAATCCTCCTTGGTCTCTGCGGCATGCGGCCGAATCAGTTGTACCGCCAAATGCCAGGCCATCAGGCCGAAACACACCGTCATGGCCAAATGGCCGTACCATTTCGGCATACCGGTAGTGGCCGACAGTAAAAAACGGTTTTCCGGCCGCATCAGCCAAATGACACCATAAGCACACACTGCCAGCAAAGTCAGCAGACCCGCCGCAGTAATCACGCGCTGCATGGGACGGTGTATGGTTTCGGGCAGTATGGCGGCCAACAGATCGACTTTCAGCATTCCGTTGCGGTAAATCAAATAACTTGTGCCGATACAGGTGGCCAGCACCAGCATCTGTACCGCCGCTTCCTCTGCCCAGAAAAGCGGGTTGCCGAATACATAACGCAAAGCCACCTGCGCAGTCAGAATCACAGTCAGTGCCGCCATCAAACCCACCATGGCGGCATATTCCGCACGGGCGATACAGCGGTCGATACGGTTGAGTACATCCATCATCATTGCCCCTCCTGACCGGCAGAAACACGGTAAAAAACTGCCGCTTCGGGATAGCGGCGGATATATTCCCGAGCCGTTTTTTCACCGACGGCCTTCAATGCCGCATAATCGGGTTCCGCAACGGTCACACCGGCTGCTTTGAGTGCGGCAATATTGTTCCGTTCCTGTTCCGCCTGCTGTGCCAGCCCCCAGCGTTCGGCTTCCGCAAATGCCGAACGTACCTGCCGCCGCTCCTCTGCCCCCAGCGTATCCCACCAAGTTTTCGATGCCACGGCCACGCCGGGAAAAGCCATATGGTTGGTCAAAGTCAGATACGGCGCACGGTAATACATTTTCATACCGGCTACGATGTCCAAATCGGCATCGACACCCGAATCAGATTGGTCGTCAGTGCGGGCATAATGTCGCTGACGGCCAGTGCGGTCGGTGCCGCATCCAGATTGCGCCACCACGAGTTGAACAACGGATTGGGAAACGATCGGATTTTGCGCCGGCGAAAATCCTCCACTCCCCGTACCGGCTGAGTCGTCAGTACATGGCGCATTCCCGCCATCGTATAGCCCAAGCCGACCAATTTGTGCCGTTCGAGACCGGCCAGCAGACGGCGTGCTTCGGGCGAACCCACGGCGGCATTGGCCTCATCCATACCGGAAAAGGCATACGGCAGAAACCAGGCGTTCATGGCCGGTTCGCGGTTGGACAGATTGCCTGCCGTCAAAACGGCAAATTGCAGTGCGCCCGACTGCAACAGACTGATCATCTGGTCGTCGCCGCCCAGTTTGGACAAAGGGTAAATCACGGTCCGGTATTTACCGCCGCTTTGCTGTTGCAGGTTGTCGGCAAACCGTTGGGAAACTTTGTGCCAGATATGTGCGGGCGGAGTGACGTGCCCCAGACGCAGGGTCTGCGCGCCCGCAGGATAAATGATGCAGGCTGTCAGAAACGCAGCCAGTTTGTATATGACGCCCATCTCATACTCCTCTGATTTTTTTTGTTTTAACAGGCATATCATCGGTTAAGGCCGTCTGAAAACGGATAAAGCGGGTTTTCAGACGGCCTTGCATTCAGCCGATACGCAAATCGATCTCACCGATACCGTCAATCGAACCGGCCAACACATCACCGCCTTTCACCGCGCCCACTCCCTCCGGCGTACCGGTAAAAATCAGGTCTCCGGCCTGCAAACGGTAAAACTTCGACAGGTGGGCGATGATTTCGCGCACATTCCAGATCAACAGGTTCAGGTTGCTGCTCTGTACTGTTTTGCCGTTTACACGCAGTTCGATGGTGCCGCTGTCAAGCACACCGGTACCGCTTTTGCGTACAATCGGCGACAACACGGCCGATTGTGCGAAATTTTTACCCAAATCCCAAGGGCGGCCGCTTTCGCGTGCTTTAAGCTGCAAATCGCGGCGGGTCATGTCCAAGCCGCAGGCATAACCGTAAATCAGGCCGTCCGCTTCGTCCTCGTCCACCTCGAAGCCGTCTGCACCGATGGCAACGACCAACTCCATTTCATAATGGTAATGCTCTGTTTGCGGCGGATAAGGGACGGTACTGCCGCTTGGCACATAAGCCGATGCGTCTTTCAGAAAATAAAACGGCTCTTGGCTGTGCTTATCCACGCTGACGCCCATTTCTGCCGCATGGGCGTGGTAGTTTCGTCCGACACAAAAAATGCGTCTGACGGGAAATTTGCCGCTGCTGCCGGCAATATCCGCCAGAACGGGCGGCGGCGGGGGAAATACGGTTGCTGTCATCGGAAGACTCCTGGTTTGTCGGTCAAAAGGATACGGGCATACACGGCTTAAAAAATGCCCAGATACTCGTGCAGCGGTGCTTCGTCGGCCGTGATGAAAAAGGCATCTTCACTGCCGGTATTGGTCAGCGTAATGCGGCTGTAACCGGGTGTGCAGAAGGTATCTTTGTCCCGCCACACAGCCTGTCCCGCAGGATCCACATTCAGACGGCCTTCTCCGCCCACCACATGAAAGACGCAGGGAGTAGTGCGTTCCGGCAGGGTAACGGCAGACCCGGCACGCAGCATCGCGGCACCGAAGCCGATGCTCGGAAACAGGCTGCGCCCGTTTTCCGGATTGACATAAGCCGCCTGCACCCAACTGCTGCCGCTGTGGGCGGCCATTTCCGTCAGGCAGCGGTGCGTTCGGTGCCACGGATAGCGCAACATCGGTACACGGTTTTGTCCGCGCACAAAGCCGGGACTCGGCACCATGCCGCAGGCACTGTATTCGGCAAACGGTTTATCCGCCTCCCGGGTCATGGTTTGTGCCGCCCCCTCCTGTGCCCACGATCCTTCCAGACGGTAAATCAGCGGTAAATCCAGTACGTCCAGCCACACCACCGGTTCATCGCCCGTGTGGCTGTGTTCGTGCCACATACCGGAAGGTGTCAGAATCAGGTCTCCGCGCGCCATGCGGCAGGGCTCGCCGTTTACCGTGGTACAGGCACCCTCTCCTTCCACGATAATCCGCACAGCATTGGGCGTATGGCGGTGGTTCGGCGCGGTTTCGCCCGGCAGAATCAGTTGCAGGCCGAGATAAATGCTCGGCGTAGCGCGCAGATTGTCCAAGCCGTGCCCGGGATTGGCCAACACCAGCACCCGCCGTTCTGCTTTTTCTATCGGTGTCAGCACTCCTGCTTCCATCAGCAGCGGACGCACGTTTTCATACGGCCAAATCTGTGTCTGTGTGCGGCATGCGGGTTTGCCGGGCGGCAGCAGCCCGCGCATACTCGGCCACAGCGGCACCAGATGGTTGGCCTGCAAACTGTCGCGGTAGGTTTGGGGCAGTTCGTCCAAAGAGGCTAACGGATTCATGACTCATCACTTTCTGTTGTTCCAAAAGATACGGCAGCACCTTCATATAGGCCGTCTGAAATCAGGTATCCAGACAATTGGCGGCGTTCCAGCCGTACAGCCATTCCACCGCATCGTAAAACCGATCTTGGCTGCGTCCCCGCCACATTTGGTTGCGGATCAGCCGCTCCACACCGGCAGCATGATATAGCCGGCCCATTTCTCGGGTAGACAACACCACGCGGGCGGTACGCGGAATACGGATCTGCTCGTAACGGCGGAAAGCGGCGGCCAAATCGCCGCCGGACTCTGCAACGCACCGCCCCAACACCACGGCATCCTCCAAAGCCATACAGGCACCCTGTGCCAGATACTGCATCAGCGGATGGGCGGCATCGCCCAGCAGGGTCGCGCAACCCCTGCCCCAGCTTTCAACCGGCTGGCGGTCGGCGGTTGCCCACCGCTTCCATGACTTAGGTAAAGACAGCAATCTGCGCGGGCTGTCGTCTATCCCTTGGAAGTACGACAGTACCTCTGCCTGAGAGCCTTCCCGTACGCCCCATTCCTCCTGTTCGCGGCTGTGAAACGTCACCACCAGATTGTATTGCCGGCCGCCGCGCAAGGGATAATGCACCAAATGGCAATTGGGCCCTGCCCACAACACCGGCCCGTTGATGCGCAAATCCTCCGGCATTTCCGCCGCGTCCACCACGGCACGGTACACCACATGACCGGATACGCGTGCGGCATCACCGATAAGTGTTTCACGTACCACCGATTTCACACCGTCCGCACCCACCAGGGCATCACCCAGGTAACGGTTGCCTGCTGCATCTTCCACCGCCACGCCGTCATCACTCCAATCAACTTTGACAACGCGGGCAGAAGTTTGAAAACGGATCTGCGGATGGCGCTCCACCGCCTCCAAAATCGACCGATGGATATCGGCACGGTGGATGACACCGTAAGGATTGCCGAAACGCCGTCTGAATGCATCGCCCACGGCCATTTCCGCAATTTTTCCGGTATCGACAGCATCCATCATGACCAATCTGTCGACAAAAACAGACCGCCGCCGCGCCGCTTCGCCCACACCCAAATCGTCCAGCGCGGCATACGCATTGGGGCCGAGCTGGATACCCGCACCGATTTCGCCGATGCTTGATGCCTGTTCCAGCAACAATACTTCCATATTCTGCCGCACCAGTGCCAAAGCAGCGGCCAAGCCGCCGATACCGCCTCCGACAATAATCATGCGTTGTGCCATTTTTTGTCCTCCTGAAAGCTGAATGGGTTCTCTGATGAATCAAGAGTTTCAAGCAGTAAAATCCGGCTGGCACTCGGGTTTCGCCCGCATAAAGGCCGCCTGTGCCATACAGTGGCGGTAAACCGCTGTCAGACGCGGATAAAGGTTTAAATCACAACCAAAACGTTCGGCATTGGCCATTTGCGGTATCAGGCAGACATCGGCCAGCGTCGGTACACCGCCGAAACAGTACGGAGAAGCCGGACGGTTCGATAACACCTGCTCCGCACTGCCCAAACCCTCAGCCACCCAATGCCGGTACCAAGTCTTTTTTTCCGCTTCCGAAACCGACAGCGTCTCAGTCAGATATTTCAATATCCGCAGATTGTTCAGCGGGTGGACATCGCAGGCGATGCCGTAGGCAAACGCACGCACTTCGGCCTGAAAACGGATTTCCTCCGGCAACAGCGGCGGTTCGGGATATTGCCGGTCGAGATACTCGATAATGGCCAAAGACTGGTTCAGTACAAAATCCCCATCAACCAAAACAGGCACGCCTTTGGCCGGATTCAGCTGCCGATACCCTGCCGATGCCTGTTCTCCGATACGGATATTGATGCCTGCATATTCATAGTCGATGCCTTTGAGTGCTAACGCAATCCGCACGCGGTAGGAAGTCGAGCTGTTGAAAAAACTGTAAAGTTTCATATTGCCTGTTATCTGTGTTCCCGGCAGCCTGAACATTTCAGACCGCCTATCGGTCCGCACTATTATTCCCAACAAAAGGCATATCTGTATAATGATTAAATTTGATATCTCCATAGCGGAAATGATATGAATATAAAGTGGGCCAAAAGACTCAAACTCAAACAATTAAAACTGCTGATACTGCTGGCCGAAACCGCAAACTTGAGCGAAACAGCCAGACAGGCAAATATGACCCAGCCTGCTTTGTCCCGCTGGCTGAAAGAACTGGAAGAAGATACCGGCCACGAATTGTTTGCCCGCCATGCCCGAGGCTTAACGCCCACCGCTGCGGGCAATATTCTGATTGCCCATGCCCGCCGTATTCTGATTGAAGCCGAACGCACCCAACAGGATTTGGACGACACCGCCAGGGGCGACAGCCGTACACTGCTTATCGGCATGTCGCCCGCAGCCGCACCGCATTTTGTCCCCACCGCCGCCATGCGCTTTTTACAGGCCAATCCGAAGGTATATCTGGAAATACAGGAAGGCACCATGGATCACTTGGTCGGCCGTCTGAAACAGGGCTTGCTGGATTTGGTAGTCGGCCGTCTCGACAATTACGAACCGGACAGCGAACTGCAAAGCGAACAGCTTTATCTGGATCCCATACGCATCGTTGCCCGTATGCACCACCCTCTGACACAAAAATCCGCCCTGAAATGGGCAGATTTGGAACCTTACGAATGGATTATCTGGCCGTCCGGCACCCCCATACGCAGCCGTTTGGACAACGCATTGACTGCCGCAGGCAGGCGCGCGCCGGTTTACCGTATCCAGTCTACCTCGCAAGTGGCCAACCTGTGGCTGCTGCAATACAGCGATATGCTCTCGGTTGCCTCAAAAGGCGTGGCAGAACATTTCCACCGCCGCGGGCTGCTGACCGAACTGAACCTGCCCTTGGATACTGCCGACGGTGCTGTCGGTATGGTCTGGCGGGAACAGGCACAGCCGGACACTCTGCTGCACCAGTTTATCGGATGCTGCCGCACGGCAGTCCGCACCATCGGTGCCGATGCAGGGCCGCTCTCTTTTCAGGCAGTTTGAAACTGCCGGATGCCTGCTATGTGAAAACAGGCCGTCTGAAAACACTCGAAAGGTTTTCAGACGGCCTTGCTCTTGGCGGTTAAGCCCGATCGGGCAGTATCCGCTTCATACGCGGGCGGGCGGCCGCAGGCCGGCCAGTCCGGCAAATATGCTGCCCGAAGCGGTATCCTTTACCCCAAACATAGTGATGCCGCTGATAAGCAGCGCGGAAATCTGCGCTTCCAGTTCATTCCATCAAGCTGTTGATTTTGCGCGTAGTTTGGGCGGCAAACACGGTTTTAATCAGCGCGGATCGGCTGACATGGGAAAAGCTGAGGAAAATCTGGCAGGTAACGCAGGTAAAAAAGTACAACCCCATCGCCGCCAGCATCATGCGGACGGACGTGCGGTCCACAATAAAACCGATCCACGGCATCAGAAAACAGAGCAAGATACCGGACAGCATGGCCGCACCGGACAGCATACTGCCGCCTTCCGCCGTTTTGCCGGGCAGCCACGGCGCGATCACCATACCGATACCGACGGAAACCGAAGCCGTGAGATTGGCAATCAACAAGAGCCATACCCGCACCGCACCCTCCTTATCCGCCCCCTATGATCAACCGCCCGCTTGTAACCCATCTGTCTGTCATGCCAAACGCATCATCGGACACACGGGCATAACGGGATTTCAGACGGCCTCGGTAAGACATGACCGCAACGGCATTTACGGCAAGCCCGACGGTTTTGACGGACAGGCGCAGCCCCGGTTTCGGCCATGCAGCCGCAGACGGTGCAGATCCGTAACCCCTGCCGGCCAATCTGGCCCGGCCGTTTTGTCTGCCGGAGAAGACAGCCAAGCCGCCTGAAACGGCCGCCATACCGCATATGCCGGTACTACCAAACCGCCCGGCAAAACCGGATCAGGCCATACGGCGGAAACCGTTGGCAAATGACCGCCGGGAAAATTTTTCCTGCCGCCGCGCCAAACGGTTTTCAGACGGCCTCTTCTCCGCAACGACCCAGCAGCATGGCATCGCCGTAGCTGAAAAAACGGTATTGCTGCGCGACGGCATGACGGTAAACCTGCCGGATATGTTCCGTTCCCGAAAACGCGCTGACCAGCATCAGCAGTGTCGATTTGGGCAGGTGGAAATTGGTAATCAGACGGTCGATGACCTGAAAACGGTAGCCCGGTGTGATGAAAATATCGGTGTCGCCCTGCCCTGCACGCAAGCCGCCGCGCGCGGCCGATTCCAAAGCGCGCATCGATGTCGTACCCACCGCCCAAACCCGTCGCCCGCGCGCCTTGGCCGTTTCGACAGCCGCCACGGTTTCGGGCGGCACGTCGTACCATTCGCTGTGCATTTTGTGTTCGGCAATATTATCCACCCGCACCGGCTGGAACGTCCCCGCACCGACATGCAGCGTAACTTCGGCCAACACCGCCCCTTGGGCACGCAGCCGGTCCAGCAGGCCGTCTGTAAAATGCAGCCCCGCAGTCGGCGCGGCCACCGCCCCCTGATGCTTGGCATAAACGGTTTGATAACGCCCCTCATCATCTTCATCGGCCGCACGCCCGATATACGGCGGCAGCGGCAGGCGGCCGTGCTGTGCCAATAAATCGTACACGCTCTGTGTTCCGGCAAATTTCAGGCAGAACAGTTCGCCGTGCCGTTCCGTCATTTCCGCCTCGATACCGCCGTCAAACAGCAGGCAGGCACCGGGCTTGGGCGACTTGGACGCACGGATATGCGCCAGCGCGGTATGCGTATCGACCACCCGTTCGATTAAGGCTTCGATACGCCCGCCGCTGGCTTTCTGCCCGAACAGGCGCGCCTTCATCACTTTGGTATTGTTGAACACCAGTACATCACCCGCTTCAATATAATCGGGCAAATCGGCGAAGCGGCCGTCTGAAAACGGCCCGCCGGGCAAAGCGGCCAGCAGGCGGCTGGTGCCGCGCTCGGCAGGCGGGTGCTGGGCAATCAGGTGTTCGGGCAGGTCGAAATCGAAATCGGACAGCTGCATGGCGGATTCCTGTGAAATTCGGCCGTTTTCAGACGGCCTAAAAAGAAAAAGCCTTCGCTTTTGCAAAGGCTTTCGGACAAAAACCGGATTATTTCAATTTGGTTTCTTTATAGATAACGTGCTTGCGGGCAACGGGATCAAATTTTTTGATTTCCAGCTTGCCCGGCATGGTACGTTTGTTTTTGGTCGTCGTATAGAAATGACCGGTACCGGCTGACGATTCCAGTTTGATTTTATCGCGCATTGCTCAGATTCCTTGATTAAAAAATTCGTTAGGCTTCGCCGCGTGCGCGCAAATCGGCCAATACAACGTCGATACCCACTTTGTCGATGGTGCGCAGCGCAGCGTTGGATACACGCAGGCGAACCCAGCGGTTTTCGCTTTCCACCCAGAAACGGCGTGATTGCAGGTTAGGCAAAAAACGGCGTTTGGTTTTGTTGTTGGCGTGCGATACATTGTTGCCGGACATCGGGCGTTTACCGGTTACCTTGCAAACTCGTGCCATGGTTGAACTCCAAACTTCTGAAACAGTAAAACGCGATTTATACCACAAAATCCGTTTGCTTTTCAAGCCTTGCGGCAAAATCGCCGTCAAAGCGCGCTTGATGTGTTGTTTTTTCACAAACGCGCCGCGCCGGTCAGGCCGTCTGAAAACGGCCGGCGCAACACCGTCCGAACCCGCTTCCCGTTTTCAGACGGCCTTCCGCATCAGGGCGCGGCAGATGCCGGGTCGCCGCCGTGCCGTTTCAGGCCGCCGCCCAAGGCTTTATACAGGTCGGCCAGATTTTCCAGACGGGTCAGGCTGCCGGCCAGAAGCTGGGTCTCGGCAGCATAGCTGCTGCGTTCCGCATCGAGCAGGTCCAGCGCGCTGGCGATGCCGTGGCGGTAGCGCAGATTGACCAGCCGCAGATAATCGGCATAGGCGTTGCGCTGCTTGACGAGCGCGGCATGGCTGTTGTCCAGCTGCGCGCGCGCGGCCAGCGCATCGGCCACATCGCGGAATGCCGACTGGACGGCCGATTCATAATTGGCCACTTCCACCTGCTGCATCAGTTTGGCGTAATCCAGATTGGCCTTGTTGCTGCCCCAGTTGAAAATCGGCAGGTTGATGCTGGGCATAAACGCCCATGTGGCATTGCCGCCCTTGAAGAGGTTGGCCAGCTCGGCAGAGCCCGTACCGATGGTGCCGGTCAGGCTGATGCTGGGGAAAAACGCCGCGCGCGCCGCACCGATGTTGGCATTGGCACGTCTGAGCGCGTGCTCGGCCGCACGGATGTCGGGGCGGTTGAGCATCACTTCCGAACTCAATCCGGCAGGCAGACGGCTGATTTTGAACTGCTGGTCCAAAGGCAGTCCGGCGGGTAAATCAGACGGCAGCGGCCGGTTGATCAGCACGGCCAGCGCATTTTCCGCCTGCTCTTTGGTCTTCACCGCACCGGCATAATCGGCTTTGGCCGCTTCAATCAAGGCCTCCTGCTGGCGCAGATCCACAGCGGAAACCACACCCGCCTGATGTTTCAACTGTGTCAGCCGGTAAGTTTCTTCACGGCTTTTCAGCACTTTTTGCGCCAAAGCCATACGCTCTTGGGCATAAAGTCCGTTGAAATAGGCTTTGGCCACCGAAGCGACCAGCGTCAGATGCACCGAGTCGCGTGCCGCCGTACCGGCAAAATAGCTTTGCAGCGCGGCTTCGGCATTGCTCTGCACGCGGCCGAACAAATCCAGCTCGTAGGCCGTGATGCCCAAGCCCACGTTATATGCGGATGAAACATACGAGCGGCCGCTGCCGCTCAAATCGGCGGCGGTACGGGCACGCTGGCCGCTGCCCGAAGCGTTGAGGCCGGGCAGCAGGTCGGCACGCTGGATCATATAGCGTTTGCGCAGGGCTTCGGCATTGAGTGCGGCGGCACGCAGATCGGTATTGCGTTCCAACGCGGTTTCAATCAGCCGGTGCAGGCGCGGGTCGGCAAAATAGTCCTGCCACCCCAAAGAGGCCGCCTGAATCCCCGCTTCCCCGGCTTCATCGTATTTGAACGTTTCCGCCACACTGACCTGCGGCTGCTCGTATTTCGGCATCATGCTGCACGCCGACAACACCAGCACGACGGCCAGAGCGGTACACAACGGTTTGAGAGTGAATGTTTTCATCATACAGAATCCTTGTCGTCGGTACGGACGGCGGCCTCTGCCGTCCCACCGTGTGCCAAACGGCGCGGCTGTCCGTTAAAGAAACGGCGCACCACCACATAAAACAGCGGTACCAGAAATACAGACAGCACAGTGCCGATCAGCATACCCCACAGCACGGTCGTACCGATGGCGCGCTGGCTGGCCGAGCTGGCACCCGATGCGATATACAGCGGCACCACGCCCAAAATAAAGGCGAACGAAGTCATAATAATCGGACGGAAACGCAGATGGGCGGCCGACAGTGCCGCATCCAGCACACTCTTGCCCTGCGCCTGCAAGTCTTTGGCAAATTCGATAATCAGAATCGCGTTTTTCGCACTCAAACCGATAACCGTAATCAGGCCGACTTGGAAATAAACGTCGTTGAGGTATTGGGGCGGCAGGCCGAACAGGCCGCCGGCCAGGTTGCGGCCGGTCACACCCAGCACCACCCCCAAAAAGCCCAACGGCACCACCAGAATCACGGCCAGCGGAATCGACCAGCTCTCATACAGTGCCGCCAGCACCAGGAACACGGCCAGAATGGCGAAACCGTACAGAACATAAGTCTGCGAACCGGCTTTGGCCTCTTCGCGCGACTGGCCGCTCCATTCGAGGCTGAACCCCGGCATTTCGTCCACCATTCTCTGCACCTCGGCCATCACATCGCCCGACGAATAGCCCGAGGCGGCCGCGCCCGAAATCTGCATGGCGGGATAGCCGTTGAAACGCACACTCTGCTCCATGCCTTTTTCCCAAAACACCCGCGCCACAGTCGATAACGGCACCGCCGTACCGCTGCCGTTGGGTACGGGCAGCGCGAGAATATCGGCAGGCTGCATCCGCGCGGCGGCATCGGCCTGCACAATCACGCGCTGCAAACGGCCGTTGTTCGGGAAATCGTTCACATAAGTGGAGCCGAAAGCCGTTCCCAACACATTTTTAATCGCGGCAAAACCGATGCCCTGAGCAGCGGCGGCCTGACGGTCGATTTCGATTTTCAGCTGCGGCGCATCCTCCAGGCCCGAAGCGCGCACATTGGACGCATCAAACATCGGGCTTTGGCGCATTTTGGCAATCAGCTCGTTGCGTTTGGCCAACAGAGCCTCATGACCGGCATTGCTGCGGTCTTGCAGATACATTTCAAAACCGGCACTGGTACCCAGCTCCATAATGGCGGGCGGGTTCATCACAATGGCGAAACCGTCGCGCACGCTGCCCATCAGCGCACCGGTAATTTTACCGGCCACCGACGCGGCATCACTGCCCGGTGCCGTGCGCTCTTTCCAGTCTTTCAGCGTTACAAAACCGAAGCCCACATTCTGGCCGGAACCGGCAAAGCTGAAACCCGACACACCGATAAAATTATCCACTTCGGGCATCGACGTAATCACTTGGTTGGCCACGGCCAATGTCGCATCGGTACGCGCTTTGGTGGCACCGGCAGGCAGCTGTACCATCATCATCAGGCTGCCCTGGTCTTCAGGCGGCAGAAACGATGCGGGAATACGCACAAACAGCAAAACGGCCACCACCGCCAGTGCCACATAGACCGCCATCATGCGCGCGGATTTGCGCAGCAGCTTGGCTACCCGGCTTTCGTAACGATGGGTGCCGTCTGAAAACTTGCGGTTGAACCAGCCGAAAAAGCCCTTTTTCTCCTCGTGATGCCCTTTGGGCAGGGCTTTGAGCATGGACGCGCACAATGCGGGCGTGAGCGTGAGCGCGAAGAAGGCCGAGAACGCAATCGCAATCGCCATGGTAACGGCAAACTGGCGGTAGATATTGCCGGTGGCGCCGCTGAACATCGCCAGCGGGATAAACACCGAAATCAGCACGGCGGTAATACCGATTACCGCGCCGGAAATCTGGCCCATGGCTTTTTTGGTGGCCGCCACCGGCGGCAGACCTTCTTCAGCCATAATCCGCTCGACGTTTTCCACCACCACAATCGCATCGTCCACCACAATACCGATGACCAGCACCATCGCAAACATAGTCAGCACGTTAATCGACATGCCCAGATACCAAATCGAGGCAAACGCGCCCAGCAGCGAAATCGGCACCACAATGGTGGGAATCAGCGTATAGCGGATATTCTGCAAAAACAGGAACATCACAACAAACACCAGCACCACCGCCTCAATCAGCGTATAGACCACTTTCTCGATGGAGATATTGACGAATTTCGAAGTGTCGTACGGTGCCGACCACTGCATATCGTTGGGGAAAAAACGCTGCAACTGATCCATTTTTTCGCGCACGGCCGCTGCCGTGGCCACCGCATTGCCGCTGTTGGACAGCATCACCGCCATGCCGACCGCAGGCTCGCCGTTGAGGCGGGTATCGGCCGCATAACTCTGGCTGCCCAACTGAATATCGGCAACATCTTTCAGATAAACGTTGGCACCGCCGCCCGTACTGCGCAGCATAATATTGCCGAACTCTTCCGGCGTGCTGACCTGCCCGTCGGCAACAATGGTGGCGGAAATCGTCTGCCCCTGCACCGCAGGCAGATCACCCAGCGTACCGACCGACAATTGGGCGTTCTGCGCACTGATGGCCGCAGAAACGTCGGCAAACGACAGATTGTAGTTTTGCAGTTTTTTCGGATCCACCCACACGCGCATGGCACGCTGTGAACCGAACAGGCGGGCATCACCCACCCCTTCTACGCGCTGAATTTCCGGCTTGATGTTGCGCTCGATATAGTCGGCGATTTCTTCCGTATTCATCGATTCGGAAGACATCATCAGCACCATCAGGAAGTTGGATCGCGATTTGGAAACAATCACACCGTTCTGCTGAACCGCAGCAGGCAGCATCGCCGAAACTTCGGACAATTTGTTCTGCACCTCAACCTGCGCCATATCTTCGTCGGTTTCCGGCGTAAACGTCAGGCTGACCGAACCGCTGCCGCTGGATGTGGCGTTGGTGGACATATAGTCCAAACCTTCCACGCCGTTCATATTGCGTTCGATGACGGACAACACGCTGTCTTCCATCACTTTGGCCGATGCGCCCGGATAAGTGGCCGTCAGCGTGATGGTGGGCGCGCCGACCGAAGGATATTGCGAAACCGGCAGATTTCTGATGCCCATCACACCCGCGATAATCACGAAAATCGCAATCACCCAGGCAAAAATCGGACGGTCGATAAAGAATTTAGCCATATTCCCCTTCCTTATCTGCTTTCAGAGGAAGCGGCGGCAGGCTCGGAGGCCGTCTGAACGGCAGAAGCCGCAGATGCCGGCGCGGCGGCCTGCCTTGCCTGTGCGGCAGACGGACTCCACTCTTTCGGCGTGACTTTTTTCGCCTGCATCATACCGGCCACCGCAATCCCGTCCACAATCACTTTATCGCCGTTTTGCAGACCGCCGGTAATAATCCAACTTCCGTTCTGCTGTCCGGCCACCGTTACCGCACGCGGCTCCATGCCGCCTTCGTTGTTCACAATCATCACCGTATCCTGCTGACCGCGCGTTACCGCCTGCTGCGGCAGCAGATACGCACCGGCCACCGCCGCCTGCGGCAGCGAAGCGCGCACATACAGACCGGGCAGCAGCAGATTGTCGGGATTGGGCACTTCCACGCGCAGTTTCACTTGGCCGGTCGCCTCGTCCACCGAAGGGTCGGCAAACAGCAGACGGCCTTGATGGGCGTATTTGGTGCCGTTTTCCAACAGAATATCCACCGCAATGCGGCCGTTGACCGACTGCATCTTGCCATCGGCAATATCCTGCCGCAGCTTCATCACTTCGCCTGCCGACTGGGTAATGTTCACATACATCGGATCGGTCTGGCGGATATTGGCCAGAACCTTGGCATCGCCCGCCGCCAGCAGCGTCCCCTCCGACACATTCGACTGGCCGATAAAGCCGGAAATCGGTGCCGTAATCCGCGAGTAGTTCACATTAATCTGCGCCGAACGGATCGCAGCCTGCGCAGCCTTGACGGCAGCCTCGCCCGAACGCTTGGCCGCCACGGCCGCATCATATTCCTGCCGGCTCACGGCATCGGCCGCCACCAGCGGCTTGTAACGTGAGACATCGGCATCGGCCTTGGCCAAAGCCGCCTGTGCCGTTGCCAGCTGGGCACGCGCACTTTCCAGACCGGCCGCATACACGGCATCGTCCAACTGATAAAGCGCCTGCCCCGCCCGCACATAAGTGCCTTCCCGGAACAGACGCTTCTTGATAATGCCGCCCACCTGCGCACGCACATCGGCCGAACGGTTGGCCTCCAAACGGCCGGGCAGCTCGGTACTCAGCACCACTTCCTGCGCCTGCACCGTAACCACGCCCACCACCGGCGCGGGCTGCTCCTGAGCCGCTGCGGCTTTCCCGCCGCCCGCTCCGCCTTCTTTGCCGCCGCAGGCGGCCAGAACCAAAGCGGCAGACACCGCCAGCACACCGGCACGCAGCGGTACGGATACACTGATCCTTGCCATAATTTTTCCTTTACTCGAAAAACGGTTTGATGTGTGAAAAACAGAAAAGGCCGATACACCGCCCCAAGCCGCCATACCGCACGGACAGCCCGCCGGCCGGGCATCTGCCGACGGCCCGCCCTGCGGCAGGCCGTCTGAAATCCAAGATGCGCGCGATTATACATACAATCCTGTATGTAATAAAGTTAAATTTCTGCGTTATAATGCCCGTTTTCCAACCTGCAACCCCGTTTCCGCATGAGAAAAGCCAAAGCCCAAGCCACCAGACAGCAGCTGCTGGATGCCGCACTGGAAGCCTTTTACGAAAACGGCGTGGCCGACACTTCGCTCGATGCCATCGCCAAACGCGCCGGTGTCACCCGGGGTGCGCTGTACTGGCACTTTAAAAACAAAGAAGACCTGTTCGAAAACCTGCTCAAACAAACGTTCGACACCGTCCGCCACGCCTTTTCAGACGGCCTCACGCAGCAGGCGGACGCAGCAGGTACGCCGCTGAAAAACGCGCTGACCTATCTGCTGGCCCATGCGGAAGAAAACGAAACCACCCGCAAGCTGTGTACCATCCTGCACCTGAAATGCGAACACATCGAAGCGAACCGCACCATCACCGATATTCATAAAAAGTACAGCACGCTGTGGGAAGCCCATTTCCGCGCCGCCATCGAACAGGAAATCCGCGACGGCCGCCTGCCCGCCGATTTGGACACCGATGCGGCCACCGTCTTTCTGCAAGCCGCCGTCAACGGCCTGCTGCAAAACTGGCTCTATAATCAGGAATGGGATTTAAAACGCCTTACCCCGCCCGTTCTCGATACCGCCCTGTTCGCCCTAAGCCGCAGCCCCACCCTCCGCCCCCCCGGCAGCTTGCCGGCGACGGACAATCGGGGCTAAGATAGCGTACCGACCGTCCGATAAGGAACCGCCATGCCGCGTATCCGCCTTCCTGCACCCGAACGCATTCTCTTTTCTACCGACATCACCGTCTGCATCGGCGACATCAACTACGGCAACCATCTGGCCAACGATGCCGTCCTGCGCCTGATGCACGAAGCCAGACTGCGCTGGCTCGCCTCGGGCGGTTTCAGCGAAACCGATGCCGGCGGCTGCGGTCTGATCATGGCCGATGCCGCCGTACAGTATCTGGCACAGGCCTATCGCGGCGATGTGCTGCGTTTCGACCTCGGCATCGGCGAAACCACCCGCGCGGGCTTTATCCTGCTGGCCGCCGTCTACCGCGCCGGCGACGGCACGCCCGTAGCACTCATACAGAACGGCATGGTCTTTTTCGACTACGCCGCCCAACGCACCGCCGCCATGCCCGCCGCCTTCCAAGCCTTTATCGCCTGAACACCATCGGTTACAATCGCCCCGTTTCCCCATACAAAACGTCAGGACTTTGCCATGTTTGCCGTGATCGGAGGCAGCGGCCTCACCCGCATTCCCGAACTGGAAATCACCCACCGTCAAATTATCCGCACACCCTACGGCCTGCCCAGCGCGCCGGTTCTGACCGGCCGGCTCGGTTCGCGGCAGATTCTGTTTCTCGCCCGCCACGGTCTCGCCCACACCCTCGCCCCGCACGAAATCAACTACCGCGCCAACATCTGGGCGTTGAAAGAAGCCGGTGCAGACGGCATCATCGCCATTTCGGCCGTTACCGCACTCCGTGCCGATCTAACCGCCGGTTCACTGGTTCTGCCCGACGACTTAATCGACTACACCTCAGGCCGCGCCGACACCTTCTTTGAAGGCGGCAATGCCGCAGTACGCCACACCGATTTCAGCGAGCCCTATGATGCCGCCCTGCGCGCCGCCCTGCTGGATTTGGGACAGAAACACGACACCCCTATCCTCAGCAGTGCCGTTTACGGCTGCCTGCCAGGGCCGCGTACCGCCACCCGCGCCGAAATGCGCCGCTTTACCCGCGACGGGGTGGACGTTATCGGCATGACCGGTATGCCCGAAGCGGTTTTGGCACGCGAACTGGACCTGCCCTACGCCCACCTGTGCGGCGTAGTCTGCTGTGCGGGCAGCAGCACCGGCAACACACACCAGCGCGACATGCAGAGCCACAGCGCGATCGGACAGATCCGCCGCCTGCTCAAAGACTGGTAACCCCTTTTCGGAAGGAATGCTGTTTTGCTGCCTGCATTTTCTCCCACCCGCCACGCCGCCCCCTTGCTGGTGACAGGCTGCATCCTGTTCGGACTGGGCAGCCTGATTGTGAAATTTTCTTCCGTCGGCCCATATGCCCTGTCGATGTGGCGGTTATTGACCGCCGGTCTTATTTTTGCCTGCCTGACACGGTTTTTCGGCCACAAACTGCCCGAAAACCGCCGCGCCGTATGGTGGTCGCTGCTGGCCGGCGTGTTTTTGGCATTTGATTTGGCCCTATGGGCGGAAAGCATTCATGCCGTCGGCCCCGGTATTTCCACACTGCTCAACAGCTTGCAGATTTTCTTTTTAACCGCCTTCGGCTTTTTTCTCTTCGGCGAGCAGCCGGGCCGCCGCCAGTCGGCCGCAATGGCCGCCGCCGTGGCAGGCGTGGTGCTGATTGCCGCGCCGGAATTCGGTAACAACAGTGCCGCCGCTTGGGGTTTTGCCAGCGGCACGGCGTCGGGCGCCATGCTGGCCGCTTCCATGCTGGCCGTACGCAAAGCACATCAGGCCGAAACCGTGGCACTGTTTCCCATGATGCTGCTGATCAGCTTGGGCGGCGTGGTGTCGCTGATTCTGCCCGCACTGCTGTTCGACCGGCACGCGCTGTATCCGACAAGTGCCGCCGATACCGGACTGGTGCTGGTGTACGGCGCCGTCATGCAGTGCCTGGCCTGGGGCATGATTGCCTATACTGTACCGCTGCTGCCGCTCTCACTGACCGGCCTGCTCCTGTTGACCGAACCGGCAGCCGCGCTGCTGATTGATGCGTTCTGGCTGGGAAAAACGGTTGAACCTATGCAGTGGTGCGGAGTATGGATTACGTTGGCGGCCGTATATCTCGGCTCGCCCCGGAGTCCGTCGCCCGGACATGCGTCCGCAAGCTGACAAGGCCGTGCGGAACCGGCCGGATTGGTGTAAAATCCGCCGTTTAACGACAACAGGCCGTCTGAATCCGCCGATACGGATTTTCAGACGGCCGCCACCGTAAAAACCGCATGAAACCGTTTGCCCAAGCCCTCAGTGCCGCACTCGACCGCTGCATTGCCACCAAAGAAATCAGCCGCCAAGGCCGTCCCGTCGGCTTTCTCTACCGCGAAGCCCCCGTCTTCGAACACGACAGCGGCTGGCGTTTTTTCAGCGGCGGCGAAAGCGACGAATATACCGACAACCCCGACAACTTCACCGTTTCGGGCATCGGCGACATTCTCGCCGCCAACCCCGACATCGCCCCACTGCTGCAGGAAGCCGAAGGCGCATGGGAATGGACGGAAAACGGCTTTGCACCCGTGGCCGATTGGCAGCCGCAGGCCTGACCGCCCCTACCCTCCTTATCCGAAAGACAAAACCATGAACATTATCGAACCCAATCTGAACGGCGAACACCTGCGCATCGGCATTGTGCAGGCGCGTTTTACCAACGAAGTCGGCTCGGCCATGCTCGAAGCGGCCGTCAACAAACTGCGCCAACTGGGCGTACACGACGACAACATCACCGTTGCCACCGTACCCGGCGCGCTGGAAGTGCCGCTGGTACTTGACTCGATGGCCGGTACCAGCCAGTTTGACGCACTCATCGCCATCGGCTGCATTATCCGCGGCGAAACCTACCATTTCGAGCTGGTTGCCAACGAATCCGGCGCAGCCCTGACCCGCGTAACGCTGGACTACAAAATCCCCGTAGCCAATGCCATCCTCACAACAGAAAACGACGAACAGGCGCACGCGCGCATTGTCGAAAAAGCCGAAGATGCCGCCGTAGTGGCCGTCGAATGCGGCAACTTGATCAACCTGCTGTTAGGCGAACAGGAAGAAGACTGATGCCGCACACGCCCAAAAAAACCAGCCCCCGCCGCCGTGCCCGCGAACTGACCGTACAGGCACTCTACCAAACCGCTCTGGGCGGCCATTCCGCCGTTGAAGCGGCGCAAAATATCCGCGAACATAAAGACTTTGCCTTTGCCGACGAACAACTGTTTACCGCACTCTTTTTCGGCGCACACGGCAACAGCAGCCAATATATCCAAACCGTGCGCCCGCTGCTCGACCGCGACGAAAAAGACATCAACCCCGTCGAGCGCGCCGTTTTGCTGATGGCCTGCCACGAACTGTCGGCGATGCCGGAAACACCGTATCCCGTCATCATCAACGAAGCCATCGAAGTCACCAAAACTTTCGGCGGCACCGACAGCCACAAATTCATCAACGGCATTCTGGACAAACTGGCCGCACAACTGCGCCCGAACGATCCCAAGCGCGGCTGAAACCGTCCGCCGGCAACCCTGCCGGCCGCACGCGCACGCGACATCTCAGGCCGTCTGAAAACCGCCATTACGGATTTTCAGACGGCCTGAGTACTCGGCTGCAATATATTTGGCGGACGACGGCTCCCCATGGAATCAAAATATCCGCCCGAAATAGCTATGTTTTCCCATCCTGTCTTGCAACCCTGAACACTATTGCCGGATACAGGGTGTCCAATCTACCCATGCGGGCAACGCGCATTCATATTCCATTCCAACGGCAAAACGTAGGTCGGATTTTCAAATCCGACATCGTCCCAAAATGCTTGTCGAACCGGTATCCTGCCTGCCCATTGCCAAAACATCGCTCTATCGCTCTCAGTTGTCGGATACAGAGTATCCCACCTACCCATCCTGACACACGCGATTTTAAAAACAAAACGCAGGTCGGATGCCTGAATCCGACATCGGCACAGATTTCGCAAATCATCAACAATCGATACCGATTATCCGGCCTTATCCGCCCTGCTCCTCACAAATTCTAGTCAAACACCTTGCGCGCCTGCGGCGGCCGTCCCGCCCAGTCGCAGACAAACTGCCATGCCGTCCGGCCGGAACGGCTGCCCCGCGTCTGCGCCCAATTGAGCGCGGCATGGCGGGCGGTATCGTCCAACTGCAAACCGAAATCGGCCAGCCAGTTTTCCACCGCCTGCAAATAATCGTTTTGATCAAAAGGATAAAAACTCAGCCACAAACCGAAACGGTCGGACAGGGATACTTTTTCTTCCACCGCTTCCTTGGGGTGGACTTCGCCGCGCCCGCTGCCGAGATTTTCGTCCATATATTCGGGCATCAGGTGGCGGCGGTTGGACGTGGCATACACCAGCACATTGTCGCAACGCTGCGACAGGCCGCCGTCCAAGGCGGTTTTCAAGGCCTTGTAGCCGTCTTCGCCGTCTTCAAACGACAAATCGTCGCAAAACACGATAAATTTTTCCGGCCGCCCCGCCACCAGCGTCAGCAGCGCGGGTAAAGCAGTCAGATCGCTTTTGTCCACTTCGATCAGGCGCAGGCCGCGGTCGGCGTATTCGTGCAGCATGGCTTTCACCAGCGAAGATTTTCCCGTGCCGCGCGCACCCGTCATCAGCACATTATTGGCCGGACGGCCGTCGAGAAACTGCTCGGTATTGCGCACCAGCTTGGCCGCCTGTCCGTCCACCGCCGCCAGTTTGGATACCGCAAATGTATGCGGGTGCGGCAGAGCCTCCAACACTCCGCCCTGCCCGTTTTTGCGCCAACGGTAGGCCGATGCCTGCCAGTCGGGTTCGGCCGCCTCGGGCGGCAGCCACGCATCGAGGCGGCGCATCACGCTGACCGCCAAACGCAGAAAATCCTGAAAACTGCTCATATCCGTTATCCTATACTCAGAGCGGTGCAATATAGCACAGCCGCAACGCCGCATCATTAGGCAAAGCCGCCGATTTGCGGTATATTCCCTATCGGAAATTTGTGGAGACAAACCATGTTCAAACGCCCCGAAGAACTCATCATGGCCGCGCTCGCGCTGCTGTGGGTGGTATTCAGCTATTTTGCCGTTTCCTATCTCGGCGCACCCGCACAAACCGCGCTGCTGACCGCCGCGCTCACGCTGATTTGGGCAACCGTGTTTTTCCTGCTGTGGCAGCGCAATCTGACCCGCCTGATCTGGCCGCTGTTTCTCGGCCTGCTCACCGCCTGCTGGTGGCCGGTTCTGGACTGGTTTGCCGTGCGCGGGCTGGTTGCACCCGAAGCATTCGGCGACACCATTATCGTACAGAAACCCTGGTACGCTTCGTGGACGTTCAAACTCATTGCCGCTGCGGTCGTCGCGCTTTCGGGCTACGGTTTCAAATGGAAACAGTATAAAAAGCATACGATTGACTGATACTGCCTCAAAAGGCCGTCTGAAAACGGGTTTTCCGTATTTCAGACGGCCTTGATTGTTCCCGGCATACGGCGGCATCACAAGATACAGACTATCCCCCATTTTCAAAACCGTAGGTCGGATTCCCGAATCTGACATCAACACAACCGTATCGGAGAAATCTGTCGGATACCAAGTATCCGACCTGCAAAAAGGCCGTCTGAAAATACGGAAATTCCGTTTTTTCAGACGGCCTTTTTTTCCATCTTGGAAACCGGTTACGGCATCAGCATACCGCCGTTGACATGCAGGGTTTGGCCGGTAATGTAGGCGGCCTGATCGCCCGCCAGAAACAGTACCGCATCGGCAATATCCTGCGCACTGCCGAAACGGCCGAGCGCGGTTTGCGCTTCAAACATTTTGCGCTGCCCGTCCGGCAGGGCGCGGGTCATATCGGTGTCGATAAAGCCGGGCGCGACGGAATTGACCGTAATCCCACGGCTGCCCACTTCGCGCGCCAGCGATTTGGCAAAACCGATCAGACCGGCTTTGGCGGCGGCATAGTTGGCCTGTCCGGCATTGCCCATCACGCCGACCACCGATGTGATATTGATGATGCGGCCGCTGCGCTGCTTCATCATGCCGCGCATGGCCGCTTTGCTGGCACGGAAAACGGATTTGAGATTGACCTGCATAATCTCGTCCCACTCTTCCTCTTTCATGCGCATCAGCAGATTGTCGCGGGTAATGCCCGCGTTATTCACCAGAATATCCAGTTTGCCGAACTCTTTTTCGACTGCGGCAATCAAATCTTCGATGCTGCCCGCTTCGGCCGCATTCAGCGCGCGGCCCTGTCCGCCCCACTGCGCCAACCGTTCGCCGATGGCCTGCGCACCGTTTTCCGATGTGGCCGTACCGATGACGGTAGCTCCGGCCGCCGCCAGCGTATCGGCAATCGCCGCACCGATGCCGCGCGATGCACCGGTTACCAGCGCGATTTTGCCGTTCAAATCTTGTGAAGCCATCTCTGTTTCCTCCGAATCAAATGAGTCCAGCCGTCTTATACCACAAATCGGGCTTTTAAACCCGAAACGCACAGAGAAAAACCGCCCTCAGGCGGTTTTCAGACGGCCTCAAACCGAAAGTCAGTCAAAGCAGACTGCGGCGGCCAAAGTTTTGCCCGACCTGTCTTTGGCCGACAGCACCGGCTCGCCCTGCAACGGCCACCCGATGCCGATTGCCGCATCGTTCCACAGCAGCGAATGTTCGGCCTGCGGGCAATAATAGTCGGTACATTTGTACACCAGTTCGGCTTCGTCTTCCAAAGCGTAAAAACCGTGGGCAAAACCCGGCGGCACCCACAACTGGCGGCGGTTTTCCGCCGACAGCTCCACACCCGCCCAGCGGCCGAAATCGGGCGAAGAACGGCGCATATCCACCGCCACATCAAATACCGCGCCGCGTATCACGCGTACCAGTTTGCCCTGTGTTCTTTCCGTTTGGTAGTGCAGGCCGCGCAGCACGCCTTTGGCCGATTTGCTGTGGTTTTCCTGCACAAAGGTGTAGTCGGCCACATGGTCGCGGAACCACCCGTCGCGGAACGTTTCCATAAAAAATCCGCGCGCATCGCCGAATATTTCGGGTTGCAGGATTTTCACCCCGGCAAGCGCGGTATCGATAATCTTCATCAAGGCTCCTTTGCTGCGGCAGGTGCGGACAAATAAGGCTGCAAATCGGTCAGGGCACGCTGCCAGTCGCCCGGCATGATGCCGAAGGCCGTCTGAATTTTGTGCAAATCGAGGCAGGAATTGGCCGGACGGGCAGCCGGTGTGGGATAGTCGGCCGTGGCAATGGCCTGCAATTCGGGCGTACGCACCAGTATGCCCTGTGCCGCCGCCTGCGCAAAAATAGCGCGGGCAAATTCAAACCAGCTCACATAAGGGCTGCCGGAAAAATGATAAATACCGGATGCCTGCGACCGGCCGCTGTGCAGCTGTTCCGTGATACGGATCAGTGCGTCGGCAATATCGCCCGCATAAGTGGGCGCACCGTACTGATCGGCTACGATGCCCAGCCGGTCCCGCTCCGCACCCAAACGCAGCATGGTCTTGACAAAGTTACCGCCTTTCTCGCCGAACACCCACGCCGTGCGCAGAATAATATGGCGCGGACAGGCCGCCGCCACCGCACGCTCGCCCGCCAACTTGCTTTGCCCGTAGACATTTTGCGGCGCAACCGCATCATCTTCGCGGTAAGGGCGGCCGAGACGGCCGTCAAACACATAATCGGTGGACAAATGCAGCATCAGCGCGCCGTTTTCCGCCGCTGCTTCGGCCAAATGGCGCGCGCCGTCGCAATTGACGGCAAAAGCGGTTTCGCGCTCGCTTTCCGCTTTGTCCACCGCCGTATAGGCGGCGGCATTGATCACGGCATCGGGGCGGAACGCAGCGGCCGCCCGCATCACGGCTTCGCGGTCGGTAATGTCGAGTTCGGCGCGGCCGACGGCCGAAACTTCGGCTCTGCCCTGCCATTGCCGCGTCAGACAATGCCCCACCTGGCCGTCTGCACCGGTAATCAGAATTTTCATCTACACTCCCGTCAGAAACACTCAACCCAAACGGCGGTCCAGCAGATGCAGCAGATATTGTCCGTATTCGTTTTTCGCCATCGGCGCGGCCAGCTCGGCCAGCCGTTCATTGCTCAGCCAGCCGTTGCGCCACGCGATTTCTTCCAGACAGGCCACTTTCAGATTTTGGATATGTTCGACGGTTTCCACAAACGAAGCCGCTTCCAACAGGCTGTCGTGCGTACCGGTATCCAGCCAGGCAAAGCCCCTTCCGAGCCGTTCGACATTCAGCAGCCCGGCTTGCAGATACATCTCGTTCAGATCGGTAATTTCCAATTCGCCGCGTTCAGACGGCTTCAACTGCTTTGCCCACTCCACTACACGGTTGTCATAGAAATACAGGCCGGTTACCGCCCAATCGGACTTCGGATTCTGCGGTTTTTCCTCAATCGACAAGGCTTTACCCTGCTCATCAAAAGCCACCACACCGAAACTCTGCGGATTTTTGACCCGGTAGGCAAAAACCGTCGCACCCTCCGTACGGACGGCGGCCTGCTTCAAGGCGGCGGAAAAATGCTGGCCGTAAAAAATATTGTCGCCCAATACCAGACAGACGCCGTCGCTGCCGATAAAGTTTTCACCGATAATAAATGCCTGAGCCAAGCCGTCGGGACTGGGCTGCTCGGCATACTCGATACCTATGCCGAAATCCGACCCGTCGCCCAACAGGCGGCGGAATGCGGCATTGTCCTGCGGCGTGGTAATGACCAGCACCTCGCGGATACCCGCCAGCATCAGCACCGACAGCGGGTAATAAATCATAGGCTTGTTATACACCGGCAAAAGCTGCTTGGACACGCCCCGCGTAACCGGATACAGGCGCGTACCGCTGCCGCCTGCCAAAATGATGCCTTTCATCTCTCTCTTCCTTCTCCCGAGCCCTGCCGCCGAACGGGCTCGCATAGGCCGTCTGAATATCGGAACCGCGCAGTTTTCTGCGGCTGCCGCCCTTCTGCGGCGTATCAGCCTCCTGTTCCCAAACGCTGCAAACGGTACGTCCCGTCCAGCACCCGCTGCCACCATCCCCGGTTGGCCAAGTACCATACCACCGTTTTGCGGATACCGCTTTCAAACGTCTCCTGCGGCTGCCAGCCCAGCTCGCGGCGGATTTTCGCCGCATCGACGGCATAGCGCACATCGTGGCCGGGACGGTCCGGCACAAACGCAATCAAATCTTCATACCGCGCCACACCCGCAGGTTTTTCCGGTGCCAATTCTTCCAACAGCGCGCAGATGGTGCGCACCACCTCGATATTGCTTTTCTCGTTATGGCCGCCGATGTTGTAGGTTTCGCCCACCCTGCCGCGCGTTACCACCGCATACAGCGCGCGGGCATGATCCTCGACAAACAGCCAGTCGCGGATCTGCCGCCCGTCGCCGTAAACCGGCAGCGGCCGGCCGTGTACGGCATTTAAAATCATCAGCGGAATCAGTTTTTCGGGGAAATGGTACGGACCGTAATTGTTCGAACAGTTGCTGACCAGCGTCGGCAAACCGTAGGTACGCTGCCAGGCCCGTACCAGATGGTCGCTGCCCGCCTTGCTGGCCGAATACGGACTGGAAGGGGCATACGGTGTGGTTTCGGCAAACAGGCCGTCTGAACCGCACAAATCACCGTACACTTCGTCCGTCGAAATATGATGGAAGCGGAAAGCCGCTTTCCGCTCCGCCGGCAAACCCTGCCAATACGCGCGGGCTGCTTCCAGCAGTGTGAACGTACCGACAATATTGGTCTGCACAAAAGCCTCCGCACTGTCGATACTGCGGTCTACATGGCTTTCTGCCGCCAGATGCATCACCGCATCGGGCCGGTGCTCGGTAAAAATACGGTCCAGCGCACCACGGTCGCCGATATCGGCACGGACAAACGCATAGCGCGGACTGTCGGCCGCCCCGGCCAGCGATTCGAGATTGCCCGCATAAGTGAGCTTGTCCACATTGACCACGCTGTCGCCGGTATGGCCGATAATATGGCGCACCAGCGCCGAACCGATAAAGCCGGCACCGCCGGTAACCAGAATTTTTTTCATTTTAACAATCAAACTGTTCAGCCTTTGATTCCCGCACACCGGCCAAAGGCAGCTCTATCGGCCGGTACGGCGGAATCTGCAAGACATACCGTATCCAGTTGCCGAAACTGTATTTTTCACGGATTGCCGCTTCCATTTCCCGATACGGCCGTCTGAGAAAATCATCTATGCCGTCAAAATTCCTGCCGTCCCAAATCAAGATATTGTCGGGGTGGTAAAAGTCATAGTGCCGGACGGCGGCATTAGTGGTAATCAGCTTTTTGCGGCAGCCGATTGCCTCAAAAGCACGGAAAGACAAACCGTTATGTCCGGGCGTCTTGAAATCGACCAGCACTTTCGCCCGGCGGGCACGCCGCAGATTCTCGCCGTAAGCATAACCGCTGTCCAGAACGTTGATGCTGCCGGGATACAGCTGCCTGACACTCCGAATCTTCCGACGGGCGCAGACAATATTGAAATCCAGCGTCCAACCGTATTGTTCCGCCTGTCTGCCAAACGCCGCAACCGCATCGCTGCGCCCGGGCAGATGGGAACCCAAAAAATAAAAATCCCTGTCCGCCTGCGGCAGGCTCTGTCCCGCATTTTCCAGATAGAAATTCGTCAGCGGTAAAAAATCCGTGCCCGAATGCAAATCGGCCGGATCAAAAACATAAAACCGGTCAAATGCCGCCACATGCTGCCAGATTTCGGGATAACGGTTCATACCGTCCCATTGATAATTCACCATCGAATACCGGACACGGGTACGCACCTCGTCCAAAAACGCCCGACTGTACAAATCGCCCCGGATAAACAGAGCATAATCAAACTGCCCTGCCGGTTGCAGCATCTGACGCATACTGCGTTCAAATGCAGCCTGACACAACTGCCGCCTGACACTCCGGTCTCCGAATATCCATTTCCGAAACAACGCATGCAGCCGCTCTTTCAGGGAAAGCCTGAGAAGTTCGCGGTACTGCCGTTCATCAAACACAATCTCGGTAACATCGAAACCCTGCGCAGCCAATGCAGCCGAAATTTCGCGGTAAATGCCCATATGATCGGGCATACCCAATAAAATAGTCGGTTTCGCCATAGAGATCCTGCCGCAATCCGCTGTCCTTACTCAGAAAACATCCGCCATATCCAGCTGCCGAACGAATAATACTGTTTCACGGCAGGATCTAAAGGTACATACGGTTTGCGCAAGAATTCGACCAAACCGCCCGTATTTTTGCCGTCCCAGATAAAAATATTGTCCGGGTGGTAGAAATCATATTCCCTGACCGTCCGGTTATTGGTAATGACCTTTTTATCGAAGCGCATGGCGTCGAAGAAACGGAACGACAAACCATAACCGGAAAACTGCACAAAATCGACCACAACCCCGCAGGCTGCTACTTTTTGCAGATTTTGCTCAAAGTCCAGCACCGTATCGCGGTTCAAATAAGTAACACCTTCCCGTCCCAAAACCTTCTGGGCACGGCGGTCTTTGCAGTAGATATGGAAATCCAGCGGCAGTTTCAGACGGCGTGCCGCATCAAGAAACCGCTTGGTATCCAGAGAACGGTGCATTTCATAACCGCCGAGAAAATACAGGCCGCCGTTCTGCTCGGGCTGCCCAACCGGAAAATCGAAATAAAAATTAGTGGTGGCGGTAAAACGGTGTTGCGGATAACGGCCAACATCTTTTTTATCGAATACAAAAAAGCGGTCGAAATAAGGCAGGTAATCAATGATATCGGGAAATCGCCCGATGCCGTCCCAGTGATAATTCACGCAGAAAGCAGCATGTTCGCGGATTTTACGTATGATGGCTTTCGGATAAATATTGGCGCGGATGCACAATGCAAATTCGGCCTGCCTGCCGCCCAAAGACACGAGCTTGCGCCCGATATCCCAACGAAAACGCGAATATTTCAGCATTTTCTTATAGTCTTGGTTTTTCCGAACCTTTTTCTGATACAGGGCAGCCAGCCGGCTGCCGAAATACGGATAATAGGAATCCCTGTCGTCATAACACAGATTGATCACATCAAAGCCGTAATGATGCAGGTTCTTTTCGATACACCGATCTAAACCATACATATACGGCATAGCCAAAATGACCCGTTTTCCGTCAAACGGCTTTAACAAAGCACACCCCCATTGATCGGCCTGAACATACAGCAGACGCAAATCCGACAAAACCAGCATGCTTCAATTAATCAAGCATGTATCAGAGATTGTACATCAAGCCGCTCACGGGCAATGCTTACCCCCCCCTGAATTATTACATAACTTTACAAAATAAAACCCAAGTTCGCTTATTTCGGCTCAAATTATCAGTTACTGCTTTTTTATATAGTTGAGAATAAAATACTTTACCCACCCTTTCACACTGCGCACCGCCCAACTGTGCCATTTCGGCAAACAATCTCCCAAAGACTCACAGCGGATGGTACTTCGGAGTTTTTCCAATGCTTCCAATACGAAAGCCGGGCGGCTGTGTATCACGCGCACCTTGCCGTGCTGTTCGAAATACAGCCAGTCGTCGGCTGCCACACAGGGGGGAGTATTGACATTAATTAATTTTTGTGCTGCATCGAGGGTGGCGATATAGGCCACTGTGCCGCAGCCATACTGTGCCCACGGCGTTCCGACATAGCCCGCCTCGCCGTTCACGTCCCATGCCGCCAGCCGCTTCAAAGGGATACGGCGGTAGTAATACGGTAAATATTTCGGCAGCGTTTTAACATAGCCGATCATCAGTACATCAAACGGAACACGTTCCCTCAGCATTTTCAGACGGCCTGTATCCAACAGCGGACGCGGATCACGGATAAACATCGCATCATCTTCCAAAATCAATGCGTATTCTTCCTGCTGCTCCAACATACGGCGGTACACCTGCAAATGAGATAGCGCGCAGCCCAATTCGCCGGGTTTGAGCCAACGCTTTTTCTTGCCCTGTTTATGCTCGGGCAGGCAGGAGCGGCTTTGCAGTTCGGCCAGGCCGATACCGCGCATATCGCAGGCATCGACAAATACCGGCCGGATACCGAACTTGCTGCATTCTTCGGCAATATGCGCCCGCCTGACCGTCTCGCCGGCCAGTGAAACTACATAAGTCGGAATCTGCACCGTCATCAATTTTCTCCTCCCGGTTGCGCGGGCCGCTCCGCATGGTCCGTTCAATGTACCTCAATAAACGCTGCCACCGCTTCCTGCGACACCAGCGCATGACAGACGGCCTCTTTGTTAATCCGTTTGGCCAAACCCGCCAGCACTTTGCCCGGACCGCATTCGGCCGATTCGGCAACACCCTGCTCCACCAGCAGATTCACCGTTTCCGTCCAGCGCACCGGGCTGTAAAGCTGGCGCACCAGCGCATCTTTGATTTGCGCGTCGTCGTCATACGATGCCACATCGGCATTGTGAATCACGCGGATTTGCGGACGGCTGATACTGATACCTTTCAGGGCTTCGGCCAGTTTTTCGGCCGCAGGCTTCATCAGGCTGCAATGCGAAGGCACGGAAACCGGCAACGGCAGCGCGCGTTTGGCACCGGCGGCTTTGGCGGCCGTCATGGCGCGCGCCACCGCTTCGGCATGACCGGCAATCACTACTTGTCCCGGCGAATTGAAATTCACCGCCTCCACCACCTGACCCTGCGCCGCTTCCGCACAAATCTGTTCCACTCGGGCATCTTCCAGCCCCAACAGCGCGGCCATCGCCCCCACGCCTTGCGGCACGGCATTCTGCATCAATTCGGCACGCAGGCGCACCAAGCGCACCGCGTCGGCAAAATCGAGCGCACCGGCAGCCACCAGCGCGCTGTATTCGCCCAAGCTGTGTCCGGCCACCACATCGGGCGTTTTGCCGCCGGCGGTCAGATAGGCGCGGTACGTGGCGATACCGGCCGCCAGCATCAGCGGCTGGGTGTGGACAGTCTGACCGATCAGTTCTGCATCACTACCGTTCATCATCGCCCACAAATCCTGACCCAAGGCGGCCGAGGCTTCGTCAAACGTGGTTTTGACGATGGCCGCACCGTCAAAACCGTCCATCATATTCAGGCTCTGCGAGCCTTGTCCGGGAAAGAAAAACGCAAAAGACATGATGATTCCTTTCTCAATAACCGCAGGCACCCGCAGGCCGTCTGAAAAGACGGCGCAGCCGCCCGCCGAATCCGCAAACCGAAGAATAACCCGAAACGATATGCCGAACCGTCTGTACGCTGTACGGGTTTCAGTACGGCATGACGCGATACAGTGTTTTCAGACGGCCTCCGACAGATGCAGTCAATAGGTCAGCAGCACTGCGCCCCACGCGAACCCGCCGCCGATACCTTCCAACAGCAGCCGCTGGCCGCGCCGTATACGGCCGTCGCGCACGCCGGCATCCAGTGCGAGCGGAATCGAAGCGGCCGATGTGTTGCCGTGATCCTGCACGGTATAGATGATTTTGTCCTGACCGATGCCCAGATGCTTGGCCGTGCTGTCGATAATGCGCTTATTCGCCTGATGCGGCACCACCCAGTCGATTTCCTCCGCACTGATGCCGCTTTCCGCCAACACGTCCGCGCCGACCTGCGCCAAGGTTTTGACGGCGAATTTGAAAACGCCCTGCCCGTCCATTTCGACGAACGGGTTGCCGCACACCTGTCCGCCCTGCATACTGGCCGGCACTTTGAGCAGGTCGAGATAGGCGCCGTCGGCGTGCAGTTTGCTGTACAGAATGCCCGGTTCGTCCGCCGCGCCCAAAACCACCGCACCCGCACCGTCGCCGAACAGCACGCACGTTGTGCGGTCGCGCCAATCGACAATGCGGCTGAATGTTTCCGCGCCGATAACCAGGGCTTTTTGCGCCAAACCGCTTTGAATATAGGCATTGGCAGTCGTCAGTGCATACATAAACCCCGCGCAGACGGCCGCCACGTCAAACGCCGCACAGCCGCCGATACCGAGTTTGTGCTGGACGATGGTGGCGGTGGCGGGGAACTGCATATCCGGCGTGGCTGTGGCCACAATAATCAAATCGATGTCGTTAGCAGCAACACCGGCCGCCTGCAAGGCCTGCCGTGCGGCGGCAGCGGCCAGATCGCTGGTCTGCTCGTTTTCGGCCGCGATATGGCGGTAACGGATGCCGGTACGGGCGGTAATCCACTCGTCGGAAGTATCAACCATGGCGGCCAAGTCGTCGTTGCTCAGCCGTTTGGCCGGCAGATAACTGCCGGTACCGAGAATTTTGGCATATTTCATGGATGCGCCTTTTTATTTATTGTGATGCGGATAGAATAATTACACCAATCACACCCGAAAGCAAGAAAAGGCGGCTCCGCCGCCTTCGCTGTTGCCCGCCGTTGCGGCCTTATTTATCGAGATTGTCGGCCATCAGTGCCTGCTCGGCCACCAGTTTCTGCATACTGATGACCGCCAGCCGGGCGGCCACACCTTCTTCGATACGTGCCAGACTGTCCGATTCGGCTTCGTGATACGCCTCCTCCAACGCATAGAAAAAGCCGGTTTCGTCCGTCCCGCCGTGGCTTTTGACCACCACACCGCGCAGGCCGAGAAAAATCGCACCGTTGAATTTGCGCGGATCCAGTCTGTTTTTGAAACCTTTCAGCGCAGGCATGGCTGCCACAGCACCCAGCTTGGTCAGCAGGTTGGCCTGAAACTCCTGCTTGATGGCTCCGCCCATAAACTTCACCGCGCCTTCAATGGTTTTCAGCACGATATTGCCGACAAAGCCGTCGGCCACCACCACGTCCAGCTCGCCGCCGAAAAGGTCATCACCCTCGACATTTCCGACAAAATTCAGATCGCTCTCTTTAAGCAGGGCAAAAGCCTGTTTGACTGTCTCGGTGCCCTTAATCTCCTCGCTGCCGACATTGAGCAGGCCGACACGCGGCGCACCCGCCTGCGGCCGCAGTGCCTGCACCAATTCACTGCCGGCCACGGCAAACTGCACCAACTGCTCGGCCGTACAATCGACATTCGCCCCCAAATCCAGCATCAGCGTCATATGGCCGTCGGCGGCAGGCAGGAATTTGGCAATGGCCGGACGCTCGATGCCCGGAATGGTTTTCAGCACGAAACGGGCGGTTGCCATCAATGCGCCGGTATTGCCCGCCGAGACAGCCGCCTGCGCCAAACCTTCTTTGACCTGATTGATGGCTACGCGCATGGACGAATCTTTTTTGTTTTTCAAAGCCAATTGCGGCTGCTCATCCATCGCCACCACCTGTGCGGCATGTACCACCTCAATACGCTCCATCGGTGCACGTGCGGCTTTGAGTGCGGCATAAAGCTGCACTTCGTCGCCCACCATCAGCAGACGTGCGGCGGGGCGGCGGCGCAAAAATGCCACCGATCCCGGAACGGTTACGCCCAATCCGACATCGCCGCCCATGGCGTCCACAGCTAAGGTAATCATTTCGGTTCCCTCTTTCTCTATTCAGACGGCCTGCCGTCATACCGAGGCCGTCTGAAACCGCTTATGCGGCGGTTTTACGGTTTTGCGGCCGAAGCCAGACGGTTGTGTTCCACAATATCGCAGGCGTCCCACGGATAATTGATCCACCAGTCCTCGACGGTGATGCCGCTGAAATAATGCACATCTTCGGGAATGCTGCCCGTTTTCTCCTTGATCTTCTCATGCAGCACCGCCACGCCGATTTCGCCCAAATGCTCGCGGCGCAATTCGTTCAAAACAAACTCCATGGTAACGCGCGAATCGTCCACCTCGTCCACCACCAGCACATTTTTCCCTTTGAGGGATTCCGGCAGGGGATCGAGCCACTGGATTTTGCGCACGGCATCAGTCGGACGGCCGTCGCTGTCGCCGTCATAATAGGCCGTGGTCACAGCATAAATCGGAATATTCAGAAAACAGCGCAGAATCCGCGCCGGAATAAAACCGCCGCCGCCGATGGCAATCATGGCATCAAACTTCACGCTGCCCGCTGTGATTTTTTCCGCCAACGCCTTTAAAACCTGATGAATATCGTCATAGGTGTACCAAATTTTCTGAACCATTTTTCTGACCCCGCTCAACAATAACCCGGCAGCCGGTTGGCAAGTATAGCGCGAAAACCGCACCTGCGGCGCATCTGCCGGACAGTAACGAAAAACGGAAATCCCTCAGGATTTCCGTTGCAATCGGCAGGCGAGTTTATTCGCCTTTGGCTTTGACCACTTTGCGGCCGCGGTACATACCGTTGGGCGAAATGTGGTGCGGGCGGTGTACTTCGCCGGTTGCGCTATCTACAGACAGGGCAGGCGCGGTCAGCGCATCGTGCGAGCGGTGCATACCGCGTTTGGAGGGAGATTTTTTGTTTTGTTGAACAGCCATTTCAAGCTCCTAGAAAATAAATAAAGTTTACGTATTGCTTTTCAGCCCCGCCAGTACGGCAAACGGATTGGGCCGGTCTTGATTGACCTGCGACAAAACCTCATTGCCGCAGTCCTCATGGCGCGGCGACAAAGGCATAGCCATCAGAATCTGGTCTTCCACCAACCCGCGCACGTCCAGCACTTCGGACATCACCATGCCTTCCAATTCCTCATCAGCCAGCATGGCCTCGTCCAGTTTCTCCTCATCGGCAAACCAAACGATGCGCACGCTTTCATCCAAGAGATAAGGCATGGGCTGCAAACAACGCTGGCAGTACAGAGACAGCTCGGCCTGAACCGACAAATCCGCATACGGCCGCTGCCAACGGTCTTTCCCGCCGCGCAGCGAGAAAGCGGCTGCCGCACTTTGATCGGCCAGATATTCGTGCGACGACAGACGGCCGTCCAGCTCGTTCAGACGAAAGCTGCCGCTCAGCGTCTGCGCCTGACCGGCAAACGCCTGGGGGGCAATCAAATTAGGGTCTAACATAAACGGAGCATGATATAATTCAAACGCTTTCAAGTCAATGCTTTTCACCATGAATAAACCGCTTCCCCTGATTTTGGGCTCCGGCTCCGTATTCAGAAAACAACAGTTGGCACGTTTGGGGCTGGATTTTCAGACGGCCTCTCCCGATTGCGACGAAACACCGCTGCCCGGCGAATCCGCCGCCGATACGGCCCACAGACTTTCGGTTGCCAAAGCCCGCTCGCTGGCCCCGCACTATCCCGCCCACCTGATTATCGGTGCCGACCAAGTCGCGCTGTGCAACGGCCGCCAACTGGGCAAACCCATGCACACCGGTGCGGCGGCAGACATGCTGGCCGCCCTGTCCGGCCAAACCATCGAATTTTACAGCGCGCTGGCACTGCTCAACACACAAAGCGGCCGCCTGCACACGCATACCGACCGCACCACCGTCAAAATGCGTCCCCTCACCGGCAGCCGGATCGCCGCCTATCTGACGCGCGAACCCGATGCCGTCTATTGCGCCGGTGCCGCCAAAAGCGAAGGTTTAGGCGGCGCGCTGATTGAGCGCATCGACAGCAGTGACCCCAACGCCTTAATCGGCCTGCCGCTGTTCCGTTTAATCGACTTCCTCGCTGCCGAAGGCGTGGAAATACTCACCGCATAACATCACCATGACCCCCGTTCTTTATCTGATTCCCACCCCGCTGGGCGCACCCGACACCCCCTGCCTGCTGCCGCACGAAGCGGCGCAAATCGCACCGCTGACCGATTTTGTCGTAGAAGCGGAAAAAACCGCCCGCGCCCACCTGAAACATCTCGGCGTCCGCACCCCTGTCCGCGAACTGAACCTGCAACCGCTCAACGAACACACCGACAGCCGCCGCCTGCCCGAACTGCTCGCCCCCCTGCTGGCCGGACGCAGCATGGGGCTGTTAAGCGAAGCCGGCTGCCCCGCCGTGGCCGACCCCGGCGCGCAACTGGTGGCACTGGCACACGCACACGGCTTTGAAGTGCGCCCGCTCATCGGCCCTTCCAGCATTCTGCTCGCCCTGATGGCTTCGGGTGCCAACGGACAGAACTTTGCCTTCAAAGGCTATCTGCCCGCCGAAAAAAACGCCCGTGCCGAAGCCCTAAAAGCTTTGGAAACCCGTTCGCGCCAAGCATCGGAAACCGCCGTCTTCATCGAAACACCCTACCGCAACAACGCCCTGCTGGCCGATGCCGTGCAGCTGCTCCACCCCGCCACGCGCCTGTGCGCCGCCTGCGACCTGACACTGTCCACCCAACACATCATCAGCCGAAGCATCGGCGAATGGCGCAGACACCCCCTGCCCGATTTGAAAAAACGGCCGACGGTTTTTGTCCTGTATGCGGGACAACAGGCCGCCTGAAAACCTGCTGCCCAACGTTTTTCAGACGGCCTGACGGATTTGCGGCAAAAAAAACGGTTGCCAAACCGCCGTGCAAAATTTATAATCCGTTTTCTTTTCGGAATGTAGCGCAGCCCGGTAGCGCACTTCGTTCGGGACGAAGGGGTCGGAGGTTCGAATCCTCTCATTCCGACCAATTGAAAAAGCCCTTGATTTCATTATCAAGGGCTTTTTAACGTCCCGTGGCGGAAAATTTTTCCGGCCAATCCGACCGATTCCTATCCTTTCCTTCGAACCTTCCTTCTCTTCTTTCCGCACATCAAAACAAAGCGGCCGGCTATCCGCCCGCCTGATGTCGGATTCGAGAATCCGACCTGCCGATCCGTCCGCTTCAACGGAACACAAGGCCGGATAACCCGTATCTGAGTAGGCCGGATAACCCGTATCCGACTCCCTCCCCAAAAAAACGGATCAAACCGTATGGCAGCGATACGGAATTCAATCATCCAAATGCCGAAAACAACCCAAAAAAGGCCGTCTGAAAACACATACCATGCGTTTTCAGACGGCCTGATGACGCAGTCGGCCAGACCTTAAATCTCAGACATAATCGCGCTGCTCGCCTGTACCGTCGATGTTGTCCGCACAACGCGCGCAAACGGTTTCGTGTCCGGCTGTACTGCCCACGTCGTCGGTATAATGCCAGCAGCGTTCGCATTTATCACCGCCACTGACAACAGCTTCGACGGTCAACGCTTCGGCTTCACGCACTTCGGCACGGGACACCAGCAAAGCGAAGCGCAATTCTGCACCCAATGCACGCAGGTAGACCGCCTGGTCGGCAGGTGCGGCGATGCGTACTTCGGCTTGCAGCGACGAACCCAGCGATTTATCGGCACGCAGCGGCTCGATGGCCGCCGTTACCGCCGCGCGCACTTCGCGTACAGCCTGCCATTTTTTCACCAGCTCCGCTTCACCGGCTGCGGGCATGGCGGGGAATTCGTGCAGCGTATGGAACAGGACGCTGTCCTCTTCGCCGCCGCCGATAATCGCCCAAGCCTCTTCGGCGGTAAAGCACAGAATCGGCGCCATCAGCAATACCAGACTGCGCGTGATGTGGTACAGCGCGGTTTGCGCGCTGCGGCGGGCGTGGCTGTCGGCACGGGTGGTATAGAGTCTGTCTTTCAGAATATCCAGATAGAATGCGCCCAAGTCTTCCGAACAGAAGTTCACAATATCCTGTACCGCCAGATGGAAGGCATAGCGCGGATAATAATCGCCCGCCAGACGCTCCTGCAACTGACGCGCCATCACCAGCGCGTAGCGGTCGATTTCCACCATATCGGCCTGCGGTACGGCATCTTCCACCGGGTTGAAATCGGAAAGATTGGCCAGCAGGAAGCGCAGCGTATTGCGCAGACGGCGGTAGCTTTCCGTTACACGTTTGAGGATTTCTTTGGAAATCGCCAGTTCGCCGGAATAGTCCGTTGCGGCCGTCCACAGGCGCAGAATATCGGCACCGAATTCGTTGTACACTTCCTGCGGTGCCACCACATTGCCGATGGATTTGGACATTTTGCGCCCGTTCTGATCGACCACAAAACCGTGCGTCAGCAATTGTTTGTACGGCGCGCGGCCGAGTGTGGCGCAGCCTGTGAGCATGGACGACTGGAACCAGCCGCGGTGCTGGTCGCTGCCTTCGAGATACAGATCCGCCGGCCAGGCCAGCTCTTCACGCTGTTTGAGTACGGAAAAATGGGTGCTGCCCGAATCGAACCAAACGTCCATTGTGTCGGTCAGTTTGTCGTATTGTGCGCAGTCTTCGGCACTCAACAGCTCGCTTTTATCCAGTGCAAACCAAGCCTCGATGCCTTTTTCTTCGATGCGCTGCGCCACTTGTTCCAGCAGTCCGGCCGAATCGGGGTGCAGTTCGCCCGTTTCTTTATGGACGAAAAACGTCATCGGCGTACCCCAGAAACGCTGACGCGACACCACCCAGTCGGGGCGGCCTTCAATCATTGCCTGCAAACGCGCGCGTCCCCACGCGGGGAAAAATTCGGTATCGTCCACAGCCTGCAACGCACGGTTGCGCAGCGTATTGCCTGCCGTACCGGCTTTGTCCATACCGATAAACCATTGGCCGGTGGCACGGTAAATCAGCGGGGTTTTGTGCCGCCAGCAGTGGGCGTAACTGTGTTCGATTTTGCCGCTTGCCAGCAGGCGCGCATTTTCTGCCAGCCATTCGATAATCACGTCATTGGCCGCCCATACGGTCAGACCCGCCACGCGCGGCACTTCGGCAATATAGCGGCCTTCGGCATTAACCGGATTGTACAGTTCGATGCCGTATTGTTTGCAGACCAGAAAATCTTCCACACCGTGTGCGGGGGCAGTGTGTACCAGGCCGGTACCCGCTTCGGTGGTGACGTGGCTGCCGTTGAGCAGCAGAATATCGCGGTCCAGGAAAGGATGCGCCAGATGCAGGTTTTCCAGTTTGACACCGGCGGTTTCGGCCAATACGCGCGCGCCGTCTGCCAAGCCGTAGCGTTGGAGCGCGTCTTCAGCCAAATCTTTGGCCAGTACGAGTTTGCCTTTGGCCGTGTCCGTCAGTTGGTACACAATGTCGGCACCGGCCGAAACGGCCTGGCTGGCCGGCAGTGTCCACGGCGTAGTCGTCCAAATCACGCCGAAAGCCTCGCCTGCCAGCTCGGGCAGGCCGAACGCGGCCGCCAGCGCGGCATTGTCTTTGAACCGGTACGCCACATCGATGGCGGGCGATACTTTGTCTTTATATTCCACTTCGGCTTCGGCCAGCGACGAACCGCAGTCCAGACAGAACTGGACGGGCTTCGCGCCCCGATAGAGATAACCGGCCCGATAAATCTCACCCAACGTGCGCACAGTATCGGCTTCGGTTTTAAAATTCATGGTGAGATACGGATTGTCCCAGTCGCCCAACACCCCCAAACGGATAAAGTCGCGCTTTTGTCTGGCAATCTGCTCGGCGGCATATTCGCGGCACAGTTCGCGGAAACGCGCCATCGGCATCTCTTTGCCGTGCAGCTTTTCCACCATCACTTCAATCGGCAGACCGTGGCAGTCCCAGCCGGGCACATAAGGCGCATCGAAACCGGCCAGCGTTTTGCTGCGGATAATGATGTCTTTGAGGATTTTATTGACCGCATGGCCGATATGGATATCGCCGTTGGCATAAGGCGGGCCGTCGTGCAGGATAAATTTCGGCCGGCCGGCGGCTTTTTCGCGCAGTTTTTGGTAACGCTTCTGCTCATACCAGCTTTTGATCCAGCCCGGTTCGCGCTTGGCCAGATCGCCGCGCATCGGAAACGGCGTATCCAGCAGATTGACGGTTTGGCGGTAATCAGTCATGTTCTTTCCCAACAAAGAGTTTGAACCGTTTTTCAGACGGCCTGTCTGAAAAGGCCGTCTGAAAAACGGTATATCGATAAAATGGAAGCATTGTAACCGAATTAAATTATCGGTTGGCGGCGGATTTAACGCCAGTTGCGCGCCAGCACCATATCGGCATGAATGCGGCGGCGCAGACTGTCCAAATCGGCAAACTTTTCTTCGTCGTGCAGCTTGTGCAGAAAATGCACCGTCAGCCGCTCGCCGTAAAGATTGCCGGAAAAATCGAAAATATGGACTTCCAGTTTCTGCCCGCCGTCGGTCTCTACCGTCGGATTGCGCCCGAAACTGGCCACCCCCCTCCGGCGGCCGAAACGCCCCGCCGCCTCCACCACAAACACGCCGCTCAAAGCATAATGATGCGGCGGCAGGTGGACATTGGCCGTCGGGCAGCCCATCTGCCGCCCCAACTTTTTCCCGTGTTTCACCCGCCCGCTGAGGACATAATCATGCCCCAAAATCTGTGCCGCACGGTCCAGCCGCCCCGCCTGCAACGCGCTGCGCACCGCCGTACTGCTGGCACGCTCGCCCGCCACCAGAATACTCGGCGTCTGCTCGGTAACAAACGCGGTCTGCGCCTGCAATAAATCGAAACCGCCTTCGCGTCCGCAGCCGAAACGGAAATCGTCGCCCACCAGCAGATAACGCGTGTTCAATTCGGCCAGCAATACCGTGTCGATAAACCGCTGCGCGGGCTGCGCGGCAAACGGCGTGCCGAAATGGAGTACGCGCACCGCATCGACACAGCCGCTGTCACGCAACAGGCCGAGCTTGTCGCGCAGCGGCGACAGGCGGGCGGGCGGCGTGCTGCCGCGCAGGCGGGCAAAAAACTCATTGGGCTGCGGTTCGAACACCACCGCCACCGCAGGCAGACTGCGGGCGGCAGCCTCCGCTTTCAATTTCTGCAAAATATGCCGGTGTCCCGTATGCACGCCGTCAAAATTGCCGATGCTCACCGCCGCACCCGGCAGCAAATCCGGCACGGTGCTGCGGTTGAACCAGATGTCCATCATCCATCCATCGCCGTCAGGCAAAAAGGCATTATTGTAAACAGATTCACGGCCTGAATAAACCCGCTGCGGAATGCAAAAACGCAAAAGGCCGTCTGAAAACGGGGAAACGCGGTTTTCAGACGGCCGGGTTCCGGCAGGCATGGTGCGCCAGTATCCCGCACCGCGCTGCAAGCGCAGCAGGTACGGTGGATCCTGCCGGACGCATAGTCTGCTTCTTCTTAAATTTTTGTTACAATCATCCCGTTTTCCGTTCACACCCGTTTTCAGACGGCCTGATGCGATGTCTGTCGATCATTACGAAAATTTTCCGGTGGGTTCGCTGGCGCTGCCGCGCCGTCTGCGGCGGCCGGTACACGCGGTTTATGCCTTTGCGCGGTATGCGGACGATCTGGCCGACGAAGGTTCCGCCCCGCCGCAGGAACGGTTGGCGGCACTGGGCGCGTTGGCCGCCGACCTCGACCGTATCGCCGCAGGGGAGCAGCCGCATTCGGCTCTGATGCGGCGGCTGGACGATGAAGCCGTGCGGCCGTTTGCCCTGCCCTTGGCACCGTTTTACGATTTGCTGTCGGCTTTCCGGCAAGATGTCCGGGTTACGCGTTACCGGCATTATGCCGATCTGGCGGATTACTGCCGCCGCAGCGCCAATCCGGTGGGACGGATTATGCTGCATCTGTTCGGGCAGACCGATTCAGTCAGCATCGCACAGAGCGACGGTATCTGCACGGCACTGCAACTCATCAACTTCTGGCAGGACGTGGCAGCCGACTGGCAGAAAGGCCGGGTGTATCTGCCTCAGGAAGATATGGCGCGTTTCGGCGTAACCGAAGCGCACCTTGCCGAAGGACGTGCCGATGCGGCGTTTCAGCGGCTGATGGCGTTTGAATGCGGCCGTGCGTTCAAGATACTGAAAGCCGGTTCGCCGCTGGGCAAAACGCTGCGCGGACGGGCAGGGTTCGAGCTGCGCATGATTGTGGTGGGCGGCCTGCTGGTTTTACAGAAATTGGACGGTGTGCAATACGATGTGTTCCGCCGGCGGCCGGTTTTGGGTTGGAAAGACGGGGCGGTCATGTTCCGCCGCGCGCTGCTGAAAAAATAGCAGCCCTGTTTTTCAGACGGCCTACGGCGTTTTCAGGATATTTCGAAAAATTGGAAAGAGCGGTTTATGCAGAAAATTTTAATCATCAACGGCCCGAATCTGAATTTGTTGGGGACGCGCGAACCGCAGATTTACGGCAGCACCACGCTGGCCGATATCGAACGCGGCGCGGTGGCGCAGGGGCACGAATGGGGACTGGCGGTCAGCTGTTTCCAGAGCAACTGCGAGGGTGATTTGGTCGGCCGCATTCACGCGGCGCGCGATGAGGGGGTGGACGGCATCATCATCAATGCGGGTGCCTACACCCACACCAGTATCGCCCTGCGCGATGCTTTGGCGGGCGTAGCCATTCCGTTTGTCGAAGTGCATATTTCCAATGTGCATCAACGCGAACCGTTCCGCCATCATTCTTATCTGTCCGACCGGGCTGTCGGCGTGATTGTCGGCTTGGGGGTTTACGGTTACGAAGCGGCACTGCGCTATTGGGCGCAGACGCTTGGTTCTGCTCGGGAAGCCGGCAAATGAACATCAACGGCAGCACACAAGTCATCGCACACATCGGCTTTCCGACGTTTACCTTTAAATCGCCGATGATTTACAACCCGTATTTTGAAGCGGCCGGCATCAATGCGCTGGTTGTACCGTTTGCCTCGCAGGCACCCGAATACCCCGATTTTCTGCACGCCCTGTTCGGCTGCGGCAATGTCATCGGCGCTCTGATTACTATGCCGCATAAGGTTTCGACGGCGGCACTGGTCGGCCGTCTGAGCCGCACGGCCGAAATTGCCGGTGCGTGCAATGCCGTGCGGCGTGCCGCTGACGGCACGCTGGAAGGCGAGATGTTTGACGGCGAAGGCTTTGTACGCAGCGCACAGCGCAAAGGGTTCGACCCCTCGGGCAAGCTGGCGTTGGTGGCCGGTTGCGGCGGTGTGGGTTCGGCAATCGCCGCTTCGCTGGCTGCGGCAGGTGTGGCCGGTTTGCGCCTATTCGATGTCGATTCGGCTGCCGCCGAAGCATTGGCAGGCCGTCTGAAAACACACTATCCGCAACTTACCGTCGAAACCGGAAACAGCAATCCGTCGGATTGCGGCTGGGTGGTCAATGCCACGCCTTTGGGCATGAATGCGGGCGATGCCATGCCTTTGGACACAGCCCGCATTCCGTCTTCCGCGCTGGTGGGCGATGTTGTTCTGCAAAGTGAAACCGCTTTCCTGAATGCCGCACGCGGCCGAGGCTGTACGGTACTGACGGGTACCGATATGCTGTTCGAGCAGATTCCCGCCTATCTGGATTATTTCGGACTGCCGGCAACAACGGCGGAACATTTGCGCAGCGTGGCCCGTTTGGCATAAAGCGCACCGGCAAGCTTTTCAGACGGCCTTCTGCCGCCAAACCACAACACCCTTCTCGGAATTGAGGAACAACTATGCCGCAAAACCATGAAATCAATGTCCGCGCACTGCTCGACAGCCGCGGCATCAGCCTGTATCAGAAACTGGTCATTTTCCTCTGTTTTCTGATTGTGGTCATGGACGGCTTCGATGTGGTGATTATGGGATTTGTCGCCCCTTCCCTGCGCGAAGCTTGGCAGTTGAGCAATAACGAACTGGCTCCGGTCATCAGTGCCGCCCTGTTCGGGCTGACCTTCGGCGCCCTGACCGCAGGCCCGCTGGGCGACCGCTTCGGGCGGCGCAAAGTACTGATTGCCAGTGTATTCACTTTCGGCCTGTTTACGCTGCTGGCTGCGTTTTCCACCGAAATCTGGCATTTGATCTCCAAACGCTTTATCGCCGGTTTTGCCATGGGCGGCATTATGCCGATGGCTGCCACACTGGCCAAAGAATATTCGCCGCAACGCCACAGTGCGCTGCTGGTAACGGTTGTATTTGCCGGTTTTACCGTCGGTGCGGCAGGCGGCGGTTTCTTGGCGGCATGGATGATTCCGAAATGGGGTTGGGAAAGTGTTTTTGTTTTCGGCGGCGTACTGCCGATGCTGTTGAGCATTTTTATGTTATTCAAGCTGCCCGAATCCCTGGCTTTTATGGTGTACCGGGGCGACAGGCGGGAAACCGTGCGCGCCATCGTCGAACGCTGCGCGCCCGGCAGCACCACCGCACACAGCACATTCAGCATTCCCTCTGCCCCCGCAGCATCAGGCGGCCGAAATCCGGTCAAAACCGTACTCAATCCCCACTACCGCAGCGGCACCCTGCTGCTGTGGCTCATCTATTTCAGCCATCTCTTTCTGGTGTACCTGCTGGGCAGCTGGATGCCCACCATGCTGCGGGAATCGGCCATGAACCTCGAACAGGCATCGATCATTTCGGCCATGTTCCAACTGGGCGGTCCGCTGGGTTCGGTACTGCTGGGCTGGCTGATGGACCGCTTTGAGCCGCACCGTATCTTATCGCTCTCCTATTTGAGTGGCGCGGCCGTTTTGGTCTTGATGAGCAGCCTCGGTACCGACTACCTGCTGCTGTGTCTGACCGCATTTTACATCGGTGCCGCATTCAACGGCGGCGGAACCGGCATGAACGCCCTATCCAGCAACTTCTTTCCGCTGTCGGCGCGCGCCACCGGCAACGGCTGGATGCACGGTATCGGCCGTACCGGTGCCATCATCTCGGCTTTTGCCGGTGCATGGATGCTGAATGCAGGGTGGAATTTCCCGACCGTCGCACTGGCACTGACCGTTCCGGCCATGCTCATCGCTGCGGCTTTGAACATCAAATATATTCTCTACCGCAAAAAAACGCATAACATGTAGCCTTACTGCGCCGTCCTGCCATTTCAGACGGCCTGCCGCACACAACCGCCACGCAGGCTTACAAAGAAATCTCCGGTCAACATGTCCGTTGCCTTTTCCCAAGCCGTCGACAGCGGGCGGCGCGCCTACCTGTCGGCACCGGTTGCCGCCTGCGCCCAAGCACGCGCCAGCACCCCTACCGTCGGCCAACCGTTCTGGCACAGCAGCGGATACACCGAATAAACACATGAAGCAGTTGCCCTACACCTTTTCAGACGGCCTCTCCATCACCCTGCTGCTGTCGCAGCGCGCCAGAAAGCACATCATTCTGCGCCCCAACGATACCCGCAGCCTGCGTATCAGCCACCCGCCCCATCTGTCGCACCCTGCCCTCCTGCGCTGGCTGCACGCCAACGAATCCGCATTGCGCCAAGTCTTGTCCCGCACCCCGTCGCCCCAAGAGCGGCCGTCTGAAATCTACTATCTCGGCCGCAAACTGCCGCTGCATACACACGCCGCCCCCGATGTCCGCATCACCGGAGATGCCGTTTACCTGCCCGAAACCGATTACCCAAGCCGACAGACAGCCCTAACACAGCATTTATATCGTCAGGCAGAGGCCGTCCTACTGCCGCAGCTGAACCGCCACGCCCGCACACTCGACCTGTATCCCGCAAGCATTTCACTAAGCCGCGCAAGCACCTTTTGGGGCGTCTGCCGCCCGAGCGGCATCAAACTCAACTGGCGGCTGATCGGCGCACCCGAATGGGTGAGCGACTATGTCTGCATCCACGAACTGTGCCATCTGCTCCATGCGAACCACAGCGCACAGTTCTGGACGGAAGTAACCCGCCACACCCCGCATAGAGAAACAGCAAAGGCCTGGCTTCGCCGGCAGGGCCGTTTTCTGTTTCTGCCCCAACCGGCCTTAAATATTACTTGGTAGGTCGGATTCTTGAATCCGACACGGGGTGATTGATATTTGAGAATCGAAAGATATTCAGCACCGTGCCGGATACCCGTATCCGACCTACTCCCCCTCCCCCATTCCCCGGTCTGCCATTTCATTTTCCGGGCAAGCCGCCATAAAGCAGCACATAAAAGCAAACCCCCGCACATTGTGCAGGGGTTCTGAATTGGTGTCTGGCGGTGACCTACTTTCACATGGGCATCCACACTATCATCGGCGCTGGTTCGTTTCACGGTCCTGTTCGGGATGGGAAGGCGTGGGACCAAACCGCTATGGCCGCCAGACATAAACTGTACAAACCGGAAAGCCGTTACGCTGTTGCGTTTATTTATTGTTTAATCAACTGGTGATGAAGTATTTCATCAGTAAGCTTAATCTTTGAGCATCAAAGTGCTTCAAATGATAGAGTCAAGCCTCACGGGCAATTAGTATCGGTTAGCTGCACGCGTTGCCGCGCTTCCACACCCGACCTATCAACGTTGTGGTCTACAACGACCCTTCAGGAGGGTTAAACCCTCAGGGAAGTCTCATCTTCAGGCGAGTTTCGCGCTTAGATGCTTTCAGCGCTTATCTCTTCCGAACTTAGCTACCCGGCGATGCGACTGGCGTCACAACCGGTACACCAGAGGTTCGTCCACTCCGGTCCTCTCGTACTAGGAGCAGCCCCCGTCAAACTTCCAACGCCCACTGCAGATAGGGACCAAACTGTCTCACGACGTTTTAAACCCAGCTCACGTACCACTTTAAATGGCGAACAGCCATACCCTTGGGACCGACTACAGCCCCAGGATGTGATGAGCCGACATCGAGGTGCCAAACTCCGCCGTCGATATGGACTCTTGGGCGGAATCAGCCTGTTATCCCCGGAGTACCTTTTATCCGTTGAGCGATGGCCCTTCCATTCAGAACCACCGGATCACTATGTCCTGCTTTCGCACCTGCTCGACTTGTCGGTCTCGCAGTTAAGCTACCTTTTGCCATTGCACTATCAGTCCGATTTCCGACCGGACCTAGGTAACCTTCGAACTCCTCCGTTACGCTTTGGGAGGAGACCGCCCCAGTCAAACTGCCTACCATGCACGGTCCCCGATCCGGATCACGGACCTGGGTTAGAACCTCAAAGCCACCAGGGTGGTATTTCAAGGACGGCTCCACAGAAACTGGCGTCTCTGCTTCAAAGCCTCCCACCTATCCTACACAAGTGACTTCAAAGTCCAATGCAAAGCTACAGTAAAGGTTCACGGGGTCTTTCCGTCTAGCAGCGGGGAGATTGCATCTTCACAACCATTTCAACTTCGCTGAGTCTCGGGAGGAGACAGTGTGGCCATCGTTACGCCATTCGTGCGGGTCGGAACTTACCCGACAAGGAATTTCGCTACCTTAGGACCGTTATAGTTACGGCCGCCGTTTACTGGGGCTTCGATCCGATGCTCTCACATCTTCAATTAACCTTCCAGCACCGGGCAGGCGTCACACCCTATACGTCCACTTTCGTGTTAGCAGAGTGCTGTGTTTTTAATAAACAGTCGCAGCCACCGATTCTCTGCGACCCTCCAACGCTTACACCGCAAGGGCTTAACGTCAAAGGGCATACCTTCTCCCGAAGTTACGGTATCAATTTGCCGAGTTCCTTCTCCCGAGTTCTCTCAAGCGCCTTAGAATTCTCATCCTGCCCACCTGTGTCGGTTTGCGGTACGGTTCTGATTCAACTGAAGCTTAGCGGCTTTTCCTGGAAGCGTGGTATCGGTTGCTTCGTGTCCGTGGACACTCGTCGTCACTTCTCGGTGTTATGAAGACCCGGATTTGCCTAAGTCTTCCACCTACCGGCTTAAACAGACTATTCCAACAGTCTGCCAACCTAACCTTCTCCGTCCCCACATCGCATTGAATCAAAGTACGGGAATATTAACCCGTTTCCCATCGACTACGCATTTCTGCCTCGCCTTAGGGGCCGACTCACCCTACGCCGATGAACGTTGCGTAGGAAACCTTGGGCTTTCGGCGAGCGGGCTTTTCACCCGCTTTATCGCTACTCATGTCAACATTCGCACTTCTGATACCTCCAGCACACTTCTCAATGCACCTTCTACGGCCTACAGAACGCTCCCCTACCATACCTTACGGTATCCGCAGCTTCGGTTACAGATTTGAGCCCCGTTACATCTTCCGCGCAGGACGACTCGACCAGTGAGCTATTACGCTTTCTTTAAATGATGGCTGCTTCTAAGCCAACATCCTGGCTGTCTGGGCCTTCCCACTTCGTTTACCACTTAATCTGTCATTTGGGACCTTAGCTGGCGGTCTGGGTTGTTTCCCTCTCGACACCGGACGTTAGCACCCGATGTCTGTCTCCCGAGGAACAACTTGATGGTATTCTTAGTTTGCCATGGGTTGGTAAGTCGCAATGACCCCCTAGCCATAACAGTGCTTTACCCCCATCAGTCTCTTACTCGAGGCACTACCTAAATAGTTTTCGGGGAGAACCAGCTATCTCCGAGTTTGTTTAGCCTTTCACCCCTATCCACAGCTCATCCCCGCATTTTGCAACATGCGTGGGTTCGGACCTCCAGTGCGTGTTACCGCACCTTCATCCTGGCCATGGATAGATCACTCGGTTTCGGGTCTACACCCAGCAACTATCCGCCCTATTAAGACTCGGTTTCCCTACGCCTCCCCTATCCGGTTAAGCTCGCTACTGAATGTAAGTCGTTGACCCATTATACAAAAGGTACGCAGTCACGGAACAAGTCCGCTCCCACTGTTTGTATGCATCAGGTTTCAGGTTCTGTTTCACTCCCCTCCCGGGGTTCTTTTCGCCTTTCCCTCACGGTACTGGTTCACTATCGGTCGATGATGAGTATTTAGCCTTGGAGGATGGTCCCCCCATCTTCAGACAGGATTTCTCGTGTCCCGCCCTACTTCTCGTATACTCAGTACCACGCTTGAAATTTCGAATACGGGGCTGTCACCCACTATGGCCGAGCTTTCCAACTCGTTCTTCTATTTCAAGCGCTATCGTATACAGGCTCCTCCGCTTTCGCTCGCCACTACTTGCGGAATCTCGGTTGATTTCTTTTCCTCCGGGTACTTAGATGGTTCAGTTCTCCGGGTTCGCTTCGCTAGTCCTATGGATTCAGACCAGGATACACATTGCTGTGTGGGTTTCCCCATTCGGATATCACCGGATCATAGCTCTATTGCCAGCTCCCCGATGCTTTTCGCAGGCTTACACGTCCTTCGTCGCCTATCATCGCCAAGGCATCCACCTGATGCACTTATTCACTTGACTCTATCATTTGAAGAACCTTTCGACTTCGCCTTACCCGGCGTTGACTACCCGGTAAAACTTAAATTCTCTACTCTGATAAAGCTTACTGCTTTGTTGTGAGTAGTTTGTGCCTTTTGTCTTCCACAAACTACTTGATACAATCATCACCCAAATTCTGTTCCGATTTGTTTTACGCCTGAAATACTGTTGCATCAGTATTTCAAACCAAATCAGACAGTGTCTTTGTTTGTTGATTTCGGCTTTCCAATTTGTTAAAGATCGATGCGGTGTTTTTTCAACTTCGCAAATAAAAGCAAGCTGCGCATTCTAGCAGCTTTCTTTGATTTGTAAAGTCTGTATCCGGCAGGCTTGTGGTGGAGGCAAACGGGATCGAACCGATGACCCCCTGCTTGCAAAGCAGGTGCTCTACCAACTGAGCTATGCCCCCAGTGTCTTGCTGTATGATGGTGGGTCTGGTAGGACTTGAACCTACGACCCCACGCTTATCAAGCGTGTGCTCTAACCACCTGAGCTACAAACCCATGTCCTGTAAAGAAACCGGTCATCATCAATGATACTCTTTCAGACGGCCTGCTTCTTCCGCATTCTCTGATTACCGATAAGTGTGGGTGCCCGAGCCTCTTCTTTTCTCTAGAAAGGAGGTGATCCAGCCGCAGGTTCCCCTACGGCTACCTTGTTACGACTTCACCCCAGTCATGAAACATACCGTGGCAAACGGGCCCCTTGCGGTTACCCTATCTGCTTCTGGTATCCCCCACTCCCATGGTGTGACGGGCGGTGTGTACAAGACCCGGGAACGTATTCACCGCAGTATGCTGACCTGCGATTACTAGCGATTCCGACTTCATGCACTCGAGTTGCAGAGTGCAATCCGGACTACGATCGGTTTTGTGGGATTGGCTCCGCCTCGCGGCTTGGCTACCCTCTGTACCGACCATTGTATGACGTGTGAAGCCCTGGTCATAAGGGCCATGAGGACTTGACGTCATCCCCACCTTCCTCCGGTTTGTCACCGGCAGTCTCATTAGAGTGCCCAACCAAATGATGGCAACTAATGACAAGGGTTGCGCTCGTTGCGGGACTTAACCCAACATCTCACGACACGAGCTGACGACAGCCATGCAGCACCTGTGTTACGGCTCCCGAAGGCACAAACTCGTCTCTGAGTTCTTCCGTACATGTCAAGACCAGGTAAGGTTCTTCGCGTTGCATCGAATTAATCCACATCATCCACCGCTTGTGCGGGTCCCCGTCAATTCCTTTGAGTTTTAATCTTGCGACCGTACTCCCCAGGCGGTCGATTTCACGCGTTAGCTACGCTACTAAGGTGTCAAGCACCCCAACAGCTAATCGACATCGTTTAGGGCGTGGACTACCAGGGTATCTAATCCTGTTTGCTACCCACGCTTTCGGGCATGAACGTCAGTGTTATCCCAGGGGGCTGCCTTCGCCATCGGTATTCCTCCACATCTCTACGCATTTCACTGCTACACGTGGAATTCTACCCCCCTCTGACACACTCTAGCCTGCCAGTTCAGAACGCAGTTCCCAGGTTGAGCCCGGGGATTTCACATCCTGCTTAACAAACCGTCTGCGCCCGCTTTACGCCCAGTAATTCCGATTAACGCTCGCACCCTACGTATTACCGCGGCTGCTGGCACGTAGTTAGCCGGTGCTTATTCTTCAGGTACCGTCATGAGGCAACGGTATTAACATCGCCCTTTTCTTCCCTGACAAAAGTCCTTTACAACCCGAAGGCCTTCTTCAGACACGCGGCATGGCTGGATCAGGGTTGCCCCCATTGTCCAAAATTCCCCACTGCTGCCTCCCGTAGGAGTCTGGGCCGTGTCTCAGTCCCAGTGTGGCGGATCATCCTCTCAGACCCGCTACTGATCGTCGCCTTGGTAGGCCTTTACCCCACCAACCAGCTAATCAGATATTGGCCGCTCGAATAACGCGAGGTCCGAAGAGCCCCCGCTTTCTCCCTCAGGACGTATGCGGTATTAGCTAATCTTTCGATTAGTTATCCCCCATTACCCGGTACGTTCCAATATGTTACTCACCCGTTCGCCACTCGCCACCCAAGAAGCAAGCTTCTCTGTGCTGCCGTCCGACTTGCATGTGTAAAGCATGCCGCCAGCGTTCAATCTGAGCCAGGATCAAACTCTTATGTTCAATCTCTAACTTTTTAACTTCTGGTCTGCTTCAAAGAAACCGACAAGGATAAATAAATCTATCCTGTCTGTTTTTGTCGCAGTGTGAGGCTCGCGCACTCACACTTATCGGTAATCTGTTTGTTAAAGAGCAAAGACGATTATTTTAGCACGCAATTTAAAAAAGTCAAAATCTTTTTTCAATCAAACCAAAATAACCCGCCGCAGAAGCAGCGAAGAACAACACTATACCCCCACATAAACAAAAATGCAAGCACTCCAACCGGTTTTTTACCAAAACGTGACAGTCAATCTTTCAAATCTCTATTTTATATGGATTTTATATGCACCCTTTATCGGGCTTCTATGGTCGCGGCTTCTGTGCACGCTTTGATGGGGCTTCTCCCGACGCATAAGGCGGAAGCCCAGGGGCTCGGGACGGGCGCATCCGTAATAACGGGTAACCGTTCGGTACCGCCGGCTTGCGGCCTCCCAAATCCCGGCTTTATTTGGCAGTTTGGTTTTCAGCAAAATCCCCCATCCGAAAAATCTCCCTTCCGCCGGCCTCTGTGCAGGTTAGTCTGCTATGGCTGCCGGATAAAAAGAGGGAAATCTGGAAATCTGGAAATCTGGAAATCTGGAAATCTGGAAATCTGGAAATAAGGTAAGAAGGTAAGAAGGTAAGAAGGTAAGAAGGTAAGAAGGTAAGAAGGTAAGAAGGTAAGAAGGTAAGAAGGTAAGAAGGTAAGAAGGTAAATGTCGGATACCAGTATCCGACCTACTCCTTAAAAAAACATCCATGAAGCCCAAGAACAGAGGCGTGCTTAGCATTAAGTATCTATGGCCGCTAGGGCTTTTTTGCCCGATTCTTAGGTAATGCCGGATACGTCCGGCATTCGGTCGAATTGCAAATAGGCCGCCTGTTTTACCGGTTCAGACGGCCTATCTTTAATAGCAGTATATATTGCAAACCTTATGGCTGCCCTTGTTCTTGCTGAATCCAACCCAGAAGGCCGATTAAAACCAAATTGTCTGCAATACAGATCTGTCCCCAATCGGGCGCGCTCGGCCTTAATGCCTCTGCCACTCTGGCCGCACCGCCGCCGGTAATGACGATATCGACCGTTTTCCCGCCCACGCGGTTGCGCAGTCTTGCCTGCATCAGCAAAACGGCACCGCAAACCGCATCCATCATGCCGCTGGCCAATGCGTTGGGTGTGGTGGTCGCAAACGGATAGACTTTGCCGTGCGGGCGGTTGAGATTGGCGGTTTTCTGCGCCATGGCCTCTTTCATCAGATGGAATCCGGGCATAATGCTGCCGCCGAGATAATGATTGTCGTCGGTCAGCGCGTCGATGGTTACCGCCGTGCCGCAACTGACAACGACGCAGGCATTTTGGCTGAAACGGCGGCTGCCCAGCACATTAAACCAGCGGTCGGCTCCGTGCTCCTGCGGGTTGCGGTAATGGTTTTTGATACCCATGCCCTGTGTCATCGACCCCAACCAGCGTATCGGCTGCAACAGCTGTGCGGCCACTTTGGCCTTTTTTTCTTCGCCGCAAACCGCGCTGCCGATAATCTGCCACTGCACACCGCCGTTCTGCCGCCAGTCTTCCCCCAGCGCGGACAAATCGCGGTAAGGTGCTTTGGAAACGCTTTTCAGACGGCCGTTTTCCACCCACGCCCATTTGAGTTGGCTGTTACCGCCGTCCAAAAGCAGATACTGCGGCCGACTGCCCGGGGGCGGCAGAGGTTCACTCTGCCTCAGGCTGATTTCTCCGCCGAAAAAACGCTGTCTGCCGGCCGGCGTTGCCAAAAGCAGTGCACCCTGATCGTCCACACCGCTCATCTGCCCCTCGGCCAGGCAAGTACCATTGTGCAGCAGGCGTACAGATTGGCCGCAATCACGGTTGGCCGCTTCATAATCCGCACGGTAAGGCGCAAAGCCGTTTTGTGCATAACCGGACAGAATTTGCGCCAACTCGCACATCAACGCCGCCACCAACTCATCGGCGGCCACGGGGCGGGCAGCAACAGCCTGCACCGACGCCACCTGCCCGACTGTCTTGGGCAGCACAAAATTAATACCGATGCCGATGACCGCAACGGTTTTGCCGCCGCTGCGCACAGTTTCAATCAAAATACCGCCCAATTTGCCGGCACCGCAAACCAAATCGTTCGGCCACTTAATCCGGGCAGGAACGCCCGCTGCGGACAAAGCACGCTGGCAGGCGAGCGCGCACACCAAAGCCAGCGCGCCCAACTGCGCCTGCGGCCGGTCAAACACCCACCCCAGACTGAACATCAGGCATTCGCCTTCACGCGCCTGCCAGCTCTTGCCCTGCCGGCCGCGCCCTGCGGTTTGACAATAGACCTGCCGCCAAACACGGTGCGCCGACTCGGGCGACTGTTTGGCCAGCCGCATGACCTCATCGTTGCTGGACGTACACTCATACAGCAAGGCCGTCTGAAAACCGCTTTTTTCACCGCTTCGGTGCAGCAAATCTTCATTCAGCACCGCCAACGGCCGCACCAGCCTCCATTGGCCGTCATGCTGGCGCAGCAGACCGCGGATATGCGGCGGCATCTGCTGCCACAAGCCGTTCAAACCGTGCGGCGGCACACCGGCCGCGCGCGCCAATTCAGTAACATGGCGCGGCAAACCGGACGCCAGCAGCGACAGAAGCCGCCAATGCTGCGCCTGCATCAGGACACCCCTGCCGCACGGATTCGGGCCAATGTCTGCGTCGTCGAGGTTTGATGCCGAAACGGAATAGACAGCACCCGTCCGCCGCGCGCCAGTGTTTCCGCCGCACCGACGATTTTGTCCACCGGCCAGTCGCCGCCTTTCACCAATACATCAGGACGAATCATTTCAACCAACCCGGCCGGTGTATCCTCGTCAAACCACGTTACCAAATCCACACTGGCCAACGCCGCCGCCACCGCTGCACGGTTTGCCAGCGGATTGACCGGCCTGTCGCCACCCTTGCCCAAGCGGCGCACCGAATCATCGGTATTCAACGCCAGCACCAGTGCCGCACCCTCGGCGCGCGCCTGCGCCAGATAAGTAACATGGCCGCGGTGCAGAATATCGAAGCAGCCGTTGGTAAACACCAACGGACGCGGCAAAGCCGCAAGCCGTACCGCCAAATCAGTCGGCGCACAGATTTTCTGCTCGAAATCGGGATTATCGAAACCGTCCATCATATTCTCCCCAACCAAATATCT